>JAILIE010000039.1 GCA_024695415.1 Clostridiales bacterium
GGCACTGGAAAAAACGCCGGACCATCCGGCGTCCGCCTGCAACCGGGCCCTGTACCGGTGGCGGAACGGGGAGATTGAGTATGACGAGCTGGTCCGGATCGGCAGCTCGCCCCGCGTGGCAGAGGCAGGGATGAAAGACCGCTTCCTGGCGCAGGCTGAGTCGGAAAAGAAAGATATTGCGCCTCGTACGTTCTATCCTTTCAGCCGCGGGGAGAGCGGCAAGGATACCGGACCCCGGGTACGGTTCAGCCCGGACGGAAAGATCCTGTACACGGCTTATGACGCGGTATTCGCATACCGGACTGACACCATGGATGAGGTGTACCGCAACCGGGAAGGAATCAGCGGGGCGTCGGTCGATATGCTGGAGGTCACCCCGGACGGAAGGTACCTGCTTTTCCATACGGCATATCCGGACCCGTGGATTTACGACCCGGATTTCGGCGTGAACCGGGTGGATCCCTCCGGGGATTACAACCGGATATGGGTGGCGGACGCGGCTTCCGGAAAGATCCTGCACAGCCTGGACAGGCACACGATGCCGGTCACGGCCCTGTGTGTGTTTCCGGACAGCGTTCACTGTGTCACCGCCGGCCGGGATAACCGCCTGATTCGGTGGGACCTGACGACAGGACGATATGAAAAAGAGATGGAAGAGCCACTGGATACTTTCCTGGGGCTTAGTGTCCGCCCGGACGGAAAGATCCTGTGCGGCAGGAACCACCTGGGTAACCTGTGGACCTGGGACACCGCTTCCTTCCGTCATCTGAAAACATCTGACAATCAAATCAGCCAACGCCTGTTCAGGACATGGGACGCCTGCTTCGCGGCGGACGGGGAAAGCGTTTTCGCGGCCTGCGACGGCGGCTTCGCCGTGTGCGAAACGGATACCCTGGAGGCTCGCTTGCTGATCCCTGACCGGCACCGGCAGAGACGGATGCGGACTGTCGGGAAAGCGGTGGTGACCGGGGACGAAGCGGGCGGCGTAACGGTACGCGATCCTGAATCATTCCGCGCCCTGCAGGCATACCGGGGCTTCGCCGGAAAGATCGAAAGCCTGGACATTTCACCGGATATGTCCCGGATCGCGGCAGGGGACAATACCGGAAACCTGCTGATCTGGGACCGGCAGGCATCCGTGCGCCGCGTTCCGTGGGAGCTGAACCGGATCAGCGGATATGAGGCAGCGGTTGACCGGAAACAGGCGGAGCAGGGGCTGCGGGCCGGGATTGAATCCGCCATCGACAACCACCGGATCGACCAGGCGATCCTGCTTTTGAACCGGGCGGAAAGCGAGGAGGAACCTTACACTTTCTTTGACCTGCGCCGGCGGATTTCCCGGCAGTGCGCGCCTGGCCGCGTGACCGGGTGGTATACCGTATGGCAGCGGGAACTGGACCATTACGACCGGATTGCCGCGTTCCATCCCCAGGACGGAACGATGGCGGTGCTCCATTCTTTCCGGATTGATTTCCATGAAGATACCGGACGCCTGATCGGCGATATCCGGACAACCAAAATGGACCATTACGGACGGGCGTATGGCCCCGCCCTGTGCTATTCCCCGGACGGGCAGTTCCTGGCGGTCGGCAGTTCGGAGGGTACCCTTTTGCTGGATCCGAAGGAACGGAGCGTCCGCCGGATTCTGCCCGGAATAAACGACTATGTTTCCGTCCAGGCTTTCAGCCCGGACGGAAGGTTCCTGGCCGCGACGACACAGGAAAAGCTTTGCGTTTGGGACCTGGAAACCGGCCTTCCGGTGCTGGAGGAGGATATCCGGAAAATCCCGGCGAAGGGAGTGGTATTCCCGTACAGCACCCATCTCGCGGTACTGGAATCGAATACCATCCATGTGTTTTCCGTTCCGCAGGGCCGGGAGGCCAGGATTATCCGGCCGGGACAGCGCTATGACGGAATGGCGCTGGGCAATGGAGGCAAAGAACTCTTCCTGTTCACGGAAGGCGCTGACCGGAATATGGTGACCCTGCGCACGGATACCTGGCAGTCGGCGGGAACGCTGGAGATCGGGCCCCGGGGCCCGCAGGACCCGGCAGCGTTCGCGGTCAGTCCGGACAGCAGATTGCTGGCGGTATCCCTGGAGAACCAGATCATCATCCGCTCGCTTCGGGACGGCCGTGTGCAGCAGGCTTTCCACATGACGGAAAAGGTATTCAACCTGGCATTCTCCCCGGACGGGAATATGCTGCTGATTATCTGCGAAGAAAAACTGCACTGCCTGGCGCTGCAAAGAGAGCTGATTTTTCCCGGATAAAAAGAAAAAGGATGCAGTCTGCATCCCTGAGCGCCGGGGAAATATGATACAATCCGGATAGTGGGAGAAGTGGCCGAATAAGATACCTGTGGGGGAGCATATGGCGGACGATTGCAAAGACAAGGACCTCTGGGCACAGCTGCTGGGCGCGGCACAGACGGAAGCGGCGAAAGAACAGGAAGTGACCAGCCCCAAAGAAGAACCGGAGGATCCCTGGGCCCAGCTGCTGGGGGCCGCGGAGAAACATATCGCGGAACAGCAGAGAGGGGACACCCTGAATGCTCCGGAGGTACCCTTCGCAAAGGGTTCCGTGCTGCTGTATACCTACCGGATTGAAAGCGATCCCATGCACGGCGGCATGGGAGATATATGGCGGGTCCACCATACCGGGTGGAACATGGACCTGGCGATGAAACGGCCGCAGGAGAAGATGTTCTCAAGCGAGTCCTCCAAGCAGGGGTTCATCGACGAGTGCCAGAACTGGATCAACCTGGGTCTGCATCCCAACATCGTGTCCTGTTACTATGTCCGTGAGATTGACGGCGTTCCGACGATCTTCTCGGAATGGATGGAGAATGGGGATCTGGAGAATCATATCCGGAATGGGACCCTGTATGACGGGAACGAAGAAGAGATTCAGAAACGCCTGCTGGACATCGCAATCCAGTACGCACGCGGACTGCATTACGCCCATGACGCCGGATTGATCCACCAGGATGTAAAACCGGCCAACCTCCTTTTAACCAATGACTGGCAGGCAAAGGCGGCAGACTTCGGCCTGGCAAACGCCCGGGCCCAGCTCACGGTCCTGGAAGGGGATGTGACGGAGCAGGATCCGGGACAGAGCCTGAACGCCGCTGCGGGCGGATATACCCCGGCCTACTGCTCCATGGAGCAGATGGACGGAAAGACGCTGACCCGACGGACAGACATCTACAGCTGGGCTGTTTCCGTGATGGAAATGTATTACGGATCCCGCCCATGGACCAACGGCCCGGTGGCTGGTATGAACTGCCGGGACTATATGGAGGATCAGGAAAGCCGGATGACAATCCCGCAGAAACTGCAGGGCTTGCTGGCAAAGTGCATGGCGCTGGAGGAGGACGACCGGCCGCACGATTTCGGGATCGTTGAAGATGAACTGAAGATCATCTGGCGGGAGTCTTTCGGGGAGGACTATCCCCGGCCGGAACCGGAGGCGGCCCCGGATACCGCGGACTCGTTGAACAACCGGGCACTGACATTCCTGGACCTGGATTTGCGGGAAATAGCAGAGCGCCTTTGGACTCAGGCACTGGAGAAGGAACCGGACCACCTGGCATCAGTCTATAACCTGGGATTGTACCGGTGGCGGAGGGGCCTTTTCCGGCTGGAAAACCTGATGCGCCAGTGCAGTGAACTGCTGGCGGCCTCCCGGGGACCAGTACAGGAGAAAACTGCCTGCCGCATTCTGGAGCAGATTAAAGCGGAAAAAGAGGATACGGATCCCTGCGCGAACATTCTTTGCGTCCGCCGGGAGATTGATAATTTCGAACCGTCGCATCACTCTCCTGCGGCATGTTTCAGCCCCGACGGCAGGATTCTCTATACGTTGAACGACACGCTGGCTGCGTACCGGACGGACAGCATGGAGGAAATCTGGTGCCGGCCGGAGGCTGTCGGAGACACTCTCGCGACGGACCTGACGGTCACGCCGGACGGAAAACACCTCCTGTTCCGCAGGAAACGTTCCACGCGGATGCGGAACGGGAAGGAAATTGTGGTGAACCCCGGCGAGGACCGTAAACTCTGGGTGGCGGAAGCAACGACCGGGAAGGTCCTGCGCGATCTGGATGTCGGGTATGGAAACAACAGCACGTACTGCCTGCATCCCGACAGCGCCCGCTGCTTTGTTTGCGACGGAGAAAAGGTTACCGTATGGGACCTGACTTCCGGGAAAAGGGTCAACCAATACGCCGTACCGGGTGAAAAAAGGGAGATTCCTCAGACGACAGTCAGTCCGGACGGAAAGACACTCTGCATTCTGGGCACCGTCCGCGGCGAACAGTGCCTGATGTTTCTCTTGGACGCGTCATCCGGTCACCTGCTCCGCATGGCGGAGTTTGAGGAAGATTTTTGCTTTACCCCGGTTTTCATGCCGGACGGCAAAGAAATCTACACCTCCTACCAGTCCGGAATCGTGATATGGGATGCGGATACACTGAGGTACAGGACGGTTGATACCATCCAGACGCCGGATAAAATGTGGATCAGTCCGGACGGTACGCGGCTCCTGACCACTGATATGGATTTCAACATACGTCTCTGGGAAACGAAAGACTTCCGCCTGCTGCGTTCTTTCCAGGGGACGCATGAGTATATCCTGTCCATGGACGCTGCGCCGGATCTTTCCCGGATCGCGGTCGCGGATTGGAGCGATCATGTACTGGTCTGGGACGCGGCTTCACCTGTCCGGTCTGCCTTGTGGGAGGTCAGCCGGATCCGGGACTACAGCGCTGTGGTCGACCTGCGCCAGGCCGAGAACCGGATGACGGAGAAGATTCGGGCGAGGATCGACAGCGGCCGGATCGATGAGGCCCTGGAACTTTTGCTCCGGGCGGAAGGCGAATACGGCCGACATACCTTCTTCCCCCTGCGCCGGGATATTGCCCGGTACTGCACCCGGAAGGGACTGACCGGGAAATATGAAATCGGATCGTTTTCAGCCGGCAGCTGGTCTGCACAGGAAAACATGACAGCATTCCATCCCGTAAACGGGACGATTTCCGCTTTCGGGCAGCATGCCCGAATCGCCTGGATTTATGATGAAAGTGGGAAAATGATCCGAATGGCGGACATTCCGGGCCTGAAAGAATTCGATGACGGACTGCATGCTTCATGCTACTCCCCGGAGGGAGAGTACCTGGCTTTTGCCGGGGATCACGCGGTGATGATGCTGGATCCGGAGAGCAATATCGTTTTCAAGATACTGAAAGGGCCGGAAGGTAAATTCCGGCATCTCGAATTCAGTCCCGACGGACAGCTGTTGGCGGCCTGCGGGATCGGGAAATATTCCTATGTATGGAGTGTGAAAACCCAGACGCCGGTCATGAAAATACGGAATCCGGACTCCTGGGGAGGTATTACGGCAATTCGGTTCATCCGGGACGGAAAGCAGCTGGTAACCCTGAGCGAAGGCGGAATGGATGTGTTCAGCATTCCGAAGGCTATCTGGAAGGAAGCGGAGGAGCAGGCACGGCCCGACCATATCTACCGGATGACCGTCAAATGTGCTGACTGCGCAGTGAGCCGGGACGGAAAGCAGCTATTCCTGTTCACAGCCGATCCGGAAAGAAGGGTTTATGTCCGTGATACAGAGAGCTGGGCATTTACAGGATCCTACCCGCTTACCCGGGAAGGGAAGGGTTATATCCAGCATCCCCGTATCTATCCGTTCAGCGTCAGTCCGGATGATGCGCTGCTGGCTACCGCGGAGGACCGGACGGTGATCATATGGTCCATGGAAGATGGCAGAGAGCTGGAGTCTTTTGATATGGCGGAGGCGGTGAAGGAACTGCGGTTCAGTCCGGACGGGAACGTCCTGCTGGCGATCAGCGGCGAGGAAGCACACTGCTGGGCCATTCGACGGGAAATGGTGTTCCCCGGATGGAAGGAGCGGGAGGAAGCGGCGGAACCGGTCATTGAACGGTTCCTGGAATCTTTCCCGCATCCGCGGGAGGCGCAGCGGCAGCTTCTTTTGCGGGAACTGGGAAACAAAGGCTTCGGATTTATCCGGAAGGAAAGCGTCCTGTCCCGGATGGGAGAGCCGGAAGACGATCCGGAACCGCCGGGGCCCATTGTGGGCGAGGACATTCCGTACTGAAAGAAGCCTGATCAGGATAACCCCGGAATATCACAACGGTTTTAATCCGGCATGTAATTTTCCAGAACGTAATCCTCAAACAACGGCAATTCAAAACGAATGACGCCGTATACATCCCCATTAATGATCCCTTTTCGGATTAATCTGGTACGATATGGCGTAAACCGGTTGCTGCTCATCTGCAGGAATTCACGGATTGAGGAAACAGAACCGCCCGGGGTACTGGCAATACCGTAGAGCACCCTCTGATCCTCAGCGGAGAGTTTCTGCCAGATTTTTTCATAGACATATTCCTGCAGATACTGTTTGTATTCCTGATGAATCCTGGAAGGATCATTCCGATATTCCCAGGTGAAATACCCAAGAACCTGGAAAGCGAAAGAATAGCCCTTAGTCTTCCTTGCCATATCAAGAGCCGATTCCGGCGTGAGATCAAAAATCCGGGCATAACTCTCGGTCATTCTGCCTATGTTCAATGGCGTCAGGGCAATTCTAGGCGCACGGTACAGGAATGTAAGCGTCTTTTGATCCTGCAGCACCCGGATGTTTTCATACAATCCTGTCATCAGGAGGAATAAAGGCAGTTCATTCCGGAGAAAAATCTGGAAAGCGCTTGCGAACACTTTCATGGAGGGAGTGCTGGAAACTTCATCAATAGCGATTAAAACCCTCTTATGGTGTTTTTTCAGGCTGGAAAGCATCTTTGTCAGTGCGACTTCAATGTCACGTTCTGGCTCGGCTCCATCAATCTGCAATCCTAATCCAAACGCGGAAAGATTAATCTTAGCCGCATGAAAGATTTCCTTCAGCGTGCTTTCTCCGCTGAGCTTTGCGGCAAGATTCTGCAGCAGATCCCGATCAGGATTCAATTCCACGACTACCCAATCTTTTTCATTCTGAAAGTGCTTACAGACGGACGTCATGAAAACTGTTTTTCCGCTTCCCCTGACACCGGTAACAATGCTGATATGCTTGCTTGGCTGATCGCTCATAAAGGATTGAATCAGATCTTTCATCAGAAGAGGCCGGGGAATCATCTCGTAGGGCTCACGGCCAAAGTCCAGCGTGAAGGGGTTTGTTTTCATCGTTGCCATTTTCCTGCTCCTTGTTTTCTTTTATCGGCAAAATCTTTTACAACTCTTTACAGTTCGCGCGTTCTTTTACAACTCTTTACAACTTTGTCAATATTCCCGCGAATAGTCGAAGACGATATTATAAAAGCTTTTCCCACCGCTTTTCCGTGTGGTATAATCCGAATTGAAATATAGCAATTGAAAAATGAAACGGGATTTCTGACTGTACTGAAATGACAGGAAAGGGCGATTCTGTCTTTCTGATGAGGAATGATATCTCTGTCCATACGATGAATGATACAGGGGAAACTGCTGAGAATCCAGGGAGGAGATTTCCATGGCAAACGACCGTAAAGATGACGACCTCTGGGCACAGCTGCTGGGCGCGGCACAGACGGAGGCGGCGAAAGAGCAGGAAGTAAGCGAACCCAGGGAAGCACCGGAGGATCCCTGGGCGCAGCTGCTGGGCGCGGCGGAGAAGCATATCGCGGAGCAGGGAAATTCGCCGGCTGCTTCAGACGCGCCTTTCGCGAAGGGCTCTATACTGCTGGATACCTACCGGATCGAAAGCGATCCGTTAAAGGGCGGTATGGGAAGCGTCTGGCGGGTCCACCATACCGGATGGAACGTGGACCTGGCAATGAAGCGGCCGCTGCCGGAAAGGTTTGCAGACGAAGCTTCGAAAAAGCTGTTTATCGACGAGTGCCAGCACTGGATCAAGCTGGGCCTGCATCCGAATATCGTGTCCTGCTACTACGTCCGGGAGATCGACGGCGTCCCGACGATCTTCTCCGAATGGATGGAGAACGGGGACCTGAAGCATCACATTGACAATGGAACATTGTATGACGGCAGCGAAGAAGAGGTTCAGAAACGCCTGCTGGACATCGCGATTCAGTATGCCCGCGGACTGCATTACGCGCATGAGCAGGGCCTGATCCACCAGGACGTGAAGCCGGCGAACCTGCTGCTGACCAGCGACTGGCAGGCGAAGGCGGCGGACTTCGGCCTGGCAAACGCCCGGGCACAGCTCACCGTGCTGGAGGGCGACATAACACAGCAGGATCCGGGGCAGAGCCTGAACGCGGCAGCGGGCGGATACACCCCGGCATACTGCTCGATGGAACAGCTGGACGGGAAGACGCTGACCCGCCGGACCGATATCTACAGCTGGGCCGTTTCCGTGATGGAAATGTATTACGGCAGCCGGCCCTGGGCCAATGGCGTCGTGGCCGGGGCAGGCTGCCGGGACTATATGTCGGACCCGGAGTGCAGAATAAAGCTTCCGGAAGGCCTGCAGGATCTGCTGGGACAATGTATGGAAGCGGACGCGGATGACCGCCCGCATGATTTTGCCGCGGTCCTGGAGCAGCTGAAGAGCATCTACCGGGAAATCGCGGGCGAAGACTATCCCAGGCCGGAACCGGAAGCCGCGGCGGATACCGCGGATTCCCTGAATAACACAGCCCTGAGTTATCTGGATATGGGCATGCCGGAAAAAGCGGAACAGCTGTGGGATCAGGCCCTGCAAAAGGACGCCCGGCACCTGAACACCCTGTTCAACCGCACACTGTCCCGCTGGCGGCGGGGCCTGATCGATATGCGGGATCCCGGGGAGCAGCTGAAAGCCATTCAGGACGCGAAGGCGAAGGAAGAATGCGTCCGGATCCTGGAGCAGGAATCCGAGGGCACGCTTGTTTTACCGGAGGAGGAATTGATCCTTCCGGAAGACGTGCTTTCCCTGCGACAATACACCCGGGGGGTCCGGCGCGTGTTCGGTTCCATCCAGAGAGGTCCCCGCTATGTGCCGGACGGCGAGCCCAATCCGGTTGAATACCTGGTGTACGGCGTGCCGGAAAAAAGGATCCTGTTTTCCATGGAGGATGGGAGCACCGGTATTTATCACGGAGAAATCTCCATGAGCTGGGACGGCGAATACGTGGCGGTGGAGATTTGCCGGGAGGATGAAGACGGGCGGAAGGACAAATGGACCACGGAAGTGTATCAGCTGTCCACGGGCAATCGGGTCGGCGACTTCCCAAAGCGCCGCGGAAAGCTGAGCCCGGATGGCGCGTTTATCGTGTTTATGGACCGGAAAAGCGGACAGGTGTTCGTATACGAAACAGCGACGGGCAGACTGCACCGCACCTGGACAGGGTATCAGTTCTGGGGCTGGTTATGGGACGGCCGGATGGTTCTGCATCATGAGGAAACGATGGATATCGTGGTGCAGGGCCGCCCGGACGGCACAGGGCCGCAGAAAGAAATCATTTTGTTTAACGGGGAGTATTTTTCTCCGCCCAGCATATACCAGCTCAATGAAAGCCAGATGGTGATTCCGCTTCCCTGGATGGACCTGAGCGACAGCGATAAAGGCTACATGCTGTGCGACGTAAACCAGGGCACGACCCATCTCTTTACCAGCGGGAAAGAACTGGAGCACATGTTTTTTACCCTGACAGGGGACGGTCATTATGTCGTCAAGATCAAAAGGGACGGCCTCGTTGAAGTGTGGAACATGCAGAACCCCAGAAAAGAGAATTCATTCTATTTGCAGTCCATATCCGAGAGCCGCTTTCTGTACATGGCCGCCCATCCGGGATGTGTATCCTATACTCCCGGGACCCGGGCGGACTACCGGCTGAATGTGATCTCCGGCACCCGGGACCGGCTGAACGCGCAAAAGGAGTTTTCCCAAAAGCTGCAGGACGCCCAAAGAGCCCGGGATGCCGGGGATACGGCAGGCGCACTGCGCCTGCTGGATGAGGCAATGACCCTGCCGGGGTTTGAAGCATCCCCGGAGGCCCTGCGAATGCGTGCCGGGGCAGGCGCGGGACTGAAGAAACTGAGTGTGCGCCGCATCGTGCCGCTGGAACTTCCCGCTTTGGAAACGGCACCGTCCCTGAGGAAACAGGCAGGGCAGGAGGAAGTGCAGCGATTCGCGTCAGTGCTTCTGGCTTTGGAAAAAGACCTGAAGGAGCGCTGGGAGGACGATAACGGCGAATGGCAGATCGACGCGTGGCCCCGGGAATACAGCCGGGACGGCCGCTTTTTGCTCATTCGCCTGTATATCCGCCAGGATTACGATAACCCGGCCCAGGACGACATTGAAATCACCCAATGGGGCGGAGGCGCGGTGGTGAATGTCCAGACGGGAGAGGTAATCTATCAGAAGGATTATTTCTACTGTTATGAAAACATGTCGTCCATTCGTCATACCGAAAGGGATTACTGTATCCATCCGGACCACACCGGCTCCCGGCTGCTGGTGTGCGGAGACAGCAATGATATCCAGCTGATCCCCCTGCGGGAAGGGATCAGCCTGAAGAAAATCCGAATTGTAAGTGATTCATACCTCAACTGCGATTTCCTGACGGACGACCGCTTCATCCTTTTCCAGGGCCGGAGCAAAACCGTGCGGATTTTTGATACCCAGCAGGATACCACCGCGGAATACGTGTTTGATCCGGCGGAATACGGGGAAATCAGCCCCGTCAACGACGATTGTTTCGCCATACGTCGGAGGGACAAACAATGCATGTGCTGGATCGAATGGAATTACGAATTGCCGGAACAAAACGCCTGAAAGAAAAGAAAGGGATACCCGGTCTGAAAATAACCTGAAGGAGTCATAGAGAACGAAAAGGGGAAACGCATGGCAGAGAATATAAGGAAGCATGGCCCCGGCACAGGGGGAACGGATAACGACGACCTCTGGGCGCAGCTGCTGGGCGCGGCGCAGACGGAGGCAGCAAAAGAGCAGGAAGCGACCGGACCGAAGGAAGAATCAGAGGATCCATGGGCGCAGCTGCTGGGCGCGGCGGAGAAGCATATTGCGGACCAGGGAAATTCGCCGGCTGGTTCAGACGCGCCTTTCGCGAAGGGATCCATGCTGCTGGATACCTACCGGATCGAAAGCGACACGATCGGAAACGGCGGCATGGGGGATGTCTGGCGGGTTCACCATACACTCTGGAACGTGGACCTGGCCATGAAACGGCCGAAACCGGAACTGTTTGCCACCGAGAGCGCCAAACAGGGTTTTATCGACGAGTGCCGGCACTGGATCAACCTGGGCCTGCACCCGAATATCGTGTCCTGCTACTACGTCCGTGAGATCGACGGCGTTCCGACGATCTTTTCCGAATGGATGGAGAACGGGGACCTGGAACATCATATCCAAAGCGGAACCCTGTACGACGGAAATGAAGAAGAAGTCCGGAAACGCCTGCTGGACATCGTGATCCAGTATGCCCGCGGTCTGCGCTACGCGCATGAGCAGGGCCTGATCCACCAGGACGTGAAACCGGCAAACCTGCTCCTGACGAATGATTGGCAGGCGAAAGCCGCGGACTTCGGCCTGGCGAACGCCCGGGCGCAGCTCACGGTCCTGGAGGGCGACGCAACACAGCGAGATCCGGGACAGAGCCTGAATGCCGCAGCGGGCGGATACACCCCGGCATACTGCTCCATGGAACAGCTGGACGGGAAGACGCTGACCCGCCGGACCGATATCTACAGCTGGGCAGTTTCCGTGATGGAAATGTATTACGGCAGCCGGCCCTGGGCCAACGGCGTCGTGGCCGGGGCAGGCTGCCGGGACTATATGGCAGCCTCGGACTGCCGGATATCCATCCCGGAAAGACTTCAGGATTTGCTTGCGCGGTGCATGGAGATGGACGCGGACAACCGGCCGCATGACTTTGGCATTGTGGAAACAGAGCTGAAAGAAATCTGGCGGGATTCCTTCGGAGAGGACTATTTCCGCCCGGAACCGGAAGCGGCGCCGGATACCGCGGACAGTCTGAACAACCGGGCGCTGAGCTACCTGGACCTGGGAATGCCGGAAAAGGCGGAAGCGTTCTGGCGACAGGCCCTGATTGCGGATCCTTCCAACATCCAGACGGTGTTCAACAGTTCCCTGTTTGCCATGCGGCAGGGGAAGATCAACCCGGGAGAAGCGGAGAACAATATCGGCCTGGTATACCTTGCCACCGGGGAGGGCATGCAGCACCGGATCCGGCTGGACCTGGAGATCGGGCCGGAAGCCTACGGCTTTGTCCGGGAAAGGCTGCCCCGGCATGGGACGCCTGCGCTGAAACAGGAGGCGGAGGAAGCGATGCGCAGCGGCAGTTACACCTGCCGCTGGGAGCTGTCCCGCATCCGGGAACTGCCGGATATCATCCGGCAGGAACAGAAGTTTGACAAAAAGAAAAAAGAAATCCGCACAATGATGGAGCGCGGGGAGTTTGCGGACGCTGCCATCGCCCTGGCAGGCATTACGACGGAAGATCCGGACTTCAGCCACTGTATCTACCGGCCGGACTGGATGAGCGTCAGTGAACAACTGGGCAGCCATGGCTTTCCTTTTGAGGTGAAGGGGCAGTTCCGCCTGATGACGATTCCGGAAGCGATACCTTTTGACGACGTCAGCTTCAGCGATGATTCCAGGCGGCTTCTGTGCGGCGGCCGCCTGTATGACCTGCAGACCGGCGAGCTCCTGGCGGACCATCGGCCGGGCAATGTCCGGGCGACATTCAGCCGGCTCAGTCCGGACGGAACATTCCTGCTTCGCGGACGCCATGACCGGAATGATTTTGAAAAGATCGACGCGCTCACCGGGGAAACGCTCGGACGCTATGAGGGCTTCCGGGATCATATGGCCGCCCTGGCCATCAGCCCGGACGGAACGACGGTGGCCGGCTGCGATATGAACTGTGAATTCCGCATGTGGACCGGCAGCGAGGAAATCTTCCATTTTTGCCTGGACCTGGATCCGATCAGCCGGATGTGGATCGGTCCGGAGAACCGGCGGCTCCTGTTTGCCAACTGGAACTACAACCGGGTTTCCCTGCTGCAGTTCGCCGGCCGCCAGTACAGCTTTGAACAGCTGGACAATATTGTGTACGACGATATCCATGATATCTCCGTCAGTACCGATTTTACCAAAATGGTGGTCAGTGGCGGGAGGCAGGGCTTTGCATACTATGACCTGGAAAGGCGGAGAACGATCCTGCGAAGCGGGCAGACCGATGACGCGGAGCGGATCAGGAAGGTATTGAACGCTGTGATGCTGCCAAGCAACCGCAGCTTTGCCTATGTCTCCTCCGGACAGGTGATGTATTACCATCCGGCGATCGACAGAAGCTTCGGTGTTTTCGGCGCGGCGACGGAAATCGTCAAACTGAGCGTCAGCCGGAACTGGAAGTACCTGGCCTTCATGGGCGCGGACGGAAAGTTCGGGCTGATCCGCACCGCGTATGACTGGTATGTGCCGCCGGTATCCAGTATGGATCCGGAAGGGGACAGGGTCCGGTTTTACAGCCGCCGGTTCACGGAGGATATCGACGGTCCGCTCAGCCAGGAGGAAAAAGAGTTCGCGGACCGGAAACTGCGGGAATATGAGGCACTGTTCAATGATCCGTCCGTTCCGCCGGCCTATGCGCATATCCTGCACAATCAAAACCCGCATGCCTCCCCGGAAAGCCTGCTTCCCCGGATGATGACTGAAATGGCGGAGCGCGGCCACTGCCTGTTCGGCGAAGAGGACGCGCTCCGGGTATTGAGGCAGATGTGTATGAGATAGGAGAACGCTAAGCGCTTTACGCCCCGGAAGAATCCGGGACGGCCAGGTTCCACTGCAGCGCCCAGAAATGGGCGAAGTTATGGCAGGTCGCGCCCATGATGCAGCTGTCCGGGCTGAAGGCCAGGTCAGCAACCCAATCCGTCATGGAAAGGGTGCGGACCAGCTTCCGGTCCCGGAATGACCAGATCCGGATTTCCTTTTCCACCGCCACGGCAAGAAGGGTATCGTCCGGGCTGAATCGGAAATAAAGGTTGTCGTCGGAGGCCTTCGCGTCCGCGAAATAAAACGGAGGATCGGTAAAGGTCCAGGTTTCTGTATCCAGGAAGAGAATCCGCCTTTCCAGACCGCCTGTAAACAGATACAGGGTTTTTCCGTCGGCAGACAATCGGATATACATGCAGGTTACATCCAGCGTGATGTCCTTTTCTACTTCTCCGCCGGGGAGGGACCAGATTTCCAGCCGCCTGAACTTCAGGACAGCCAGGCGCTTTCCGTCCGCCAGGAACCAGAGGTCCTTAATCTCGTGGTTTTCATCATCCTTATTCAGAACCAGTTCCCCGGTGCTCGTATTCCAGACATGGGCGACAGTATATGACATGCCGAATCCCCGGGTTGTGCCGCAGTTTGCCGCCAGCATCCTGCCGTCCGGACTGAAGACCGGATTCACGAATATGCCGCGTTTTTTGTTTTCTCTGTATAACTGCCGGGGCTCATCTTCGCTGCCTAAGTCCAGCAGGAGGACAGAATCCTGCCCGTCCGCGGCCAGATACTTTCCATCCGGGGAGAAGTCCATCTCGCGGAGAACCTGGTGACGGTCAAAAGAGTCCGGCATTTGGAGGGTGCGGATGATACGGCCGGTATCCTCGCGGAATTCCAGCAACGGAGAAGATTCATAGCGGATCGCGACGGTTCTGCCTGACGGACGGAAACGGACGCTTCCGTTCCGGTACATATCGCTTTTCAGCTTCCAGGCTTCCGGCTGATAGGAATTGAATTCATACAGCCCCTCCAGATCTTTTCGCCCGCAGCGCCGCGTCAGCTCCCTGCGCAGAGCAAAGAACCGGTAAGGATCATACTCGCTTTCGGCTTTTTTCAGAAGGGACAGCGCTGAACCGTTCTGACCGGTTTCCAGCGCTTTTTCAATTTCCGCGCGAAGCCGGTCCTCCGCCTGCTGACGGCGGAGCACCGCGTCGGTCTGCCGGATCCGGCTGACTTCCCAGGGCGCCAGGCGTACCGGCTTCACCGCGTCCCAGAGAACGACGTTTTCAAACCAGTCCACCGATACGATCCGGCGCACGTCCGGTGTGACGTCGAAACCGCGGATCTGGCCCTCGTGCCACTGGAACACCCGCAGCACGCGGAGGCTCTCCGCGTCCCGCAGCGTCAGCCGACGGTCATCGTCATCGGTCAGGATTTGGGTCCCTTCCGGATTGATCCAGACATGGTACGTTTCCGCCGGGACCGGGAAGGAAACAAAATCCAGGGTTTCCAGGTCCCATATCTCGAGTTCCCTGAACCGGCGCCGGCAGCTCAGGATCCGTTTGCCGTCCGGGAAGAAACATGCGTCCCAGCATTCCAGCAGGCGTTTCTCCACGCGCAGCACGCGGCCGGTTTCCAGGTCCCAGAGCGCGACCCGGAAGGAAAACAGGACGCAGAGCAGCCGACCGTCCGGGCTGGCACAGGCGATCTGGGCATCCCACAGATGATCATGCTCCGGTTCCTCGAGAACCGCCGTACGCGTGCCTGTTTCCAGATCCCACCGGTAGACCTGGATCTGCGTACCGTCCGTACCGACCGTAACGCATTCATTTCCTTCCGGCAGCAAACAGAAGGCCATCATCTTCATCGGATGGGCATGGATGCGCCGGACGACGGCGCCGGTTGCCGCGTCCGCCACCCAGAGCCAGCTCTCGTCCCCGGCTTCACCCGGAACGCCGCGGGCTTTCCGCCCGTTATACCGGGCGGAATCCGGATTCATTTTGCGGTACACCAGGTATTTCCCGTCCGGCGTGATCCGCATCCGGTCCGCCATGGTATTGCCGATTGCCTCCGGATTACTGTACAGTTCCTTCAGCGGCTCCGCCTGATGGCAGGACAGGGTATCGAAGGCACTGTAGACGAGACGTCCGTCCGGGCTGAAGGCGACCTTCGGGTGGGTTCCGAGCGGGACATAGGTGTTTTCGCTCTGATGATCGATCCGCCAGATAGCGATCGGCGCGCGGTCTTCGTTTTCCCGTTCAGCCTGCTCCTGAAAACGGACGATGGCATCCGCGCTGTCCGGGCTTCCGGAAGCGGCGAGGGAGGCGCACCTGCGCGCCATCTCCGGGTAGCGGATCCGTCCGCCGCGCCATTCATACAGCCCCTGGTTATAGGTGGCCTCCGGATGGCCGGGCTCCTTTTCCAGCGCGGCGGCCCAGCATTCCTCCGCCTTTTCCGGCATATTCAGGTCCAGGTAGGTCAGCGCGCGGTTGTTCAGGGAGTCCGCGTTGTCCGCGGCGGCCTTCGGCGCCGGACGGAGGGAATCTTCCCCAAAGCTTTCCCGCCAGATTTTTGTCAGTTCCGCTTCGATGATCCCGAAATCATGCGGCCGGAAGTCCGGATCCACTTCCAGGCATCGCGCCAGCAGCTCCTGCAGGGATTCCGGCATCCGGATCCGGCACCCGGAGAAGTATTCCCGGCAGCCGGCCCCGGCAACCACGCCGTTTGTCCACGGACGGGAACCGTAATACATCTCCAGCACGGAGACCGCCCAGGACCAGATATCCGTCCGCCGGGTCAGGTTGTTTCCCGCCATCTGCTCCGGGGAGCAGTAAGCCGGGGTGTATCCGCCTGCCGCCGCGTTCAGGCTCTGCCCGGAGTCCCGTTCCGTCGGGTCACCCTCGAGGACGGTGAGTTGGGCCCAGGTGCCCGCCAGGCCGAAGTCCGCGGCCTTCGCCTGCCAGTCTTTTGTCAGGAGCAGGTTCGCCGGTTTCACGTCCTGGTGGATCAAGCCCTGCTCATGCGCGTAATACAGCCCGCGGGCATACTGGATAGCGATGTCCAGCAGGCGCTTCCGGACTTCTTCTTCGCTCCCGTCATACAGGGTTCCGTTATCGATATGTTGCTTCAGATCCCCGTTTTCCATCCATTCGGAGAAGATCGCCGGGACACCGTCGATCTCACGGACATAGTAGCAGGATACGATGTTCGGATGCAGGCCCAGATTGATCCAGTTCCGGCACTCGTCGATAAAGCCCTGTTTGGAGGATTCGCTTGAGAATATCTTTTCCTGCGGACGCTTCATCGCCAGGTCTACATTCCACCCGGTATGGCGGACCCGCCACACGTCGCCCATGCCGCCGTGCATCGGGTCGCTTTCGATCCGATAGGTTCCCAGCAGCATAGCCCCTTTCGCGAAGGGCGCGTCCGAAACAGGGATATTTTTTTCTTCCTGTCCGGCGATATGCTTCTCCGCCGCGCTGAGTAGCTGCGCCCAGGGATCCTCTGGTTCATCCCTGGGCTTTGTCATCTCTTGCTCTTTCGCCGCTTCTGTCTGTGCCGCGTCCAGCAGCTGTTCCCAAAGGTCGTCGTGATTACTTTTATCTGTCATATGGATCTCCTCCTCAGGATCGGTTCACTGGGGCAGGACAGCATTCCGCAGGGGTCAGCCGGGGGATTCCAGGTTCCATTGGATGGACCAGAAATGGGCGGTTTTTTCACAGAGCGCAGCGAGAATGCACCCGTCCGGCGAGAAGGAAACCTGCTGGACGGCGGTGGGAACCTGGATCTCCAGCAGCCGGATGTTCTCCCGGACAGACCAGAGGGACACCGTTTTGTCAACGGCGGAAACCAGGACGCTTCCGTCCGGGCTGGCGCAGAACCGGTGATTCCAGTACTCGCCTTCCATCGGGCAGGTCCGGATCCTGCCGGCGCTTTCCCAGGTTTTCACATTCCAAAGAAGCATGCCGTCGTCGCAGGAAATATGCAGGATATCCGGATCCGTTCCCGGCAGGAAGCATCCGCGCTCCAGGATTCTGGATTCATAGGTGAGGATTTTTTCTCCGGAGGAAAGGTCAAACAGGTGCAGTCCATGCTGGTCGGTCATCGCGATATGCTTTCCGTCCGGGAGGAAGCACAGATCATGCGTCCACGATGGTTTGGTATGGATTTCCGTGATTGCGCGGCCGGACGCGGTATCCCAGACGACCAGGTTGGCTTCCTGCCCTCCGGTGGCCAGCAGCGAATCGTCCGGACTGAAAGCCATGGCGGTGAAATGGTTTGTTTCGGACTTCAGTTCCCGGAGAAGATGGCGGGATTGGGGATCATAGAGCAGGACAGGGGAGTCGCCGCCTGCCGCCAGCAGTTTTCCGGAATGGGAGAAGCGCAGGATGGAGGATATATCATAGCTGTAATCCCGGGCCGGCAGCGCCAGAGTACCGATATGGCCGCCGGTATCCTGCCAAATCCGGATTTCCGGATCATTCAGGATGCGGAACCAGGCGGTTCCTCCCTGCGGATGGAATGCCAGGTCCCGGCCGGGGAACTTCCATCCCTTTTTCATCATCAGGTCCTCGGGAATCGGGAAAGTAGTGATTTCATAGTATGCGGCAGGGGATTTCCGGACACAGCGGCGGGTGAGTTCCCTGCGCAAAGGCAGCAACTCAAACCGATTAAACCGGCGCTCGCCGTCCGCCAACAGGGATAGTGCGGCGCTGACGCGGCTTTCGGATACAGCAGACTGGATTCTGTCCTTCAGGGCATCCATCTCCGCCTGTTGGGAGACGATTCGCTGATAGTCACAGATCCGACTGACTTCCCATGGCGCGCTTTTTCCGCTTCCGCCGACATCCCATACCAGGATATTCCGGTCCAGATCTGCGGAGACAATGCGCTCCAGTCCAGGGGAGGCGTCGATCCGCATTAATTTCGCCTGATGCCCCTCAAACACCCGGAGGCACTGAAAACTGGTGGAATCCCAAAGCATGATCCGGTTCTGGTCGTCACCGGACAGGAATCGGCTTCCTTTACCGGCAGGGTTGATCCTTTGCAACTGCGCGGCGGTGGGTATCTGCCGGGATTCCAGCGTTTCCAGATCCCAAACGGTGAAACCGCTCCAGTCGTTAAACCCTGATTGTCCGCAGGTGCAGACGCTTTTTCCGTCCCCGGTGAAGCAAAGAGACCGTCTTGCGTAATCGAAATCGGTTTCAACCGATCGGAGCTGGTGTCCGGTGGCTTCCTCCCACACCATCAGCAGGCAGGAAGTGATTCCCACCAAAAGCTGTCCGTCCGGACTCAGGCAGAGGCAGCGGAAGGGGCCGTGCTTCGCCTCTTTCCCGCTGATATCATATGAAATCAGCCTGGATCCGGTTTCCAGATCCCGCTTGTACAGGGCGTCCTCCCCATGGCCGTTGTTGTAGTGAGCGGTATAAACATGCTGATTGTCGGGGGACAGGAGCATTGCGTTGAAGTTTTCCGAATTCATCGGCAGGACGCGAAGAACCTTCCCGGTTTCCGCGGAGACGACAAACAACCGGTTCAGTTCCTCCATGTTGGCGATATACTGCTGACCGGATGCGTCGGTTTTTACCAGCGCGTTTTTGCAGAATACAATGGTTTTCCCATCCGGGGTCAGGGCCATCTGGTCCACCGTGGTATCCCCCAGCGCATCCGCGTTGACGTATTCCGGATCAGGGGAACCGACGCGGCAGCGGTAGATGGCGTCCAGGCCGGCATAAAATACGTTTTTGTCCGGACTCATCAGGACCCGGGGAAAGACGTTGCGGGTATCGTGAATCTCCCTGATTCCGCAGCGCCAGGAAGATACCGGTCCGTCGTTCCGGGCTTCCGCCATCGCCTGCGCTTTCAGACGCTCCGCCTGGCCGGGATCCGTTTTCACACTGGCGGATTCCGCCAGCGCCGCGCAGCGTCGTTCCATATCCCTGAAATCGAGTTGTCCGTTCCGCCACTGGTAAAGGCTCAGGTTATAGACGGCAGCGGGGTGGTCGGGTTCCTTCTCCAATGCTTCCTTCCAGTACATCTCCGCTTTTTCCGGCATCCCCAGGTCCAGGAAGCTCAGGGCGCGGTTGTTCAGGGAGTCGGCGGTATCGGGGGCCGCCGTCGGTTCGGGCCGGGGATAGTCATCGCCGGTGACATGCCGGTAGATGGACAGCAGCTTTTCCCCCACGACGGCGAAGTCATGGGGGCGGTCCTCCGGATCCTGCTCCATGCATTCCGCCAGCAGGGCCCGAAGTTCCTCCGGGACCGCCACCCGGCCGTCCGGGTCCGCCAGATACTCCCGGCAGCCGGCGCCGGCGACCACGCCGTTCGTCCACGGGCGGGAACCGTAATACATCTCCATCACGGACACTGCCCAGCTGTAGATATCGGTTCTGCGGGTCAGCGCCTTCCCGTCCATCTGTTCCATCGAGCAGTAGGCGGGGGTATAACCGCCCGCCGCGGCGTTCAGGCTCTGTCCCGGATCCTGCTGAGTTACGTCGCCCTCCAGCACGGTGAGCTGGGCCCGGGCGTTCGCCAGGCCGAAGTCCGCGGCCTTCGCCTGCCAGTCGTTCGTCAAAAGCAGGTTCGCCGGTTTCACGTCCTGGTGGATCAGGCCCTGCTCATGCGCGTAACGCAGGCCGCGGGCATACTGGATCGCAATGTCCAGCAGGCGCTTCTGTATTTCCTTTTCATTTCCGTCATACAATGTGCCATCGTCGATATGATGCTTCAGGTCCCCGTTTTCCATCCATTCAGAAAAGATGGCCGGGACACCGTCGATCTCACGGACATAATAGCAGGACACGATGTTCGGATGCAGGCCGAGGTCGATCCAGTTCCGGCATTCGTCGATGAAGCCCTGTTTGGACGACTCGTCCGCGAACATCTTCGGCTGGGGACGCTTCATGGCCAGGTCCACGTTCCAGCCGGAATGGCGAACGCGCCAGACGGAACCCATGCCGCCGTGCATCGGTTCGGATTCCACAAGGTAGGTATCCAGCAGCGTGGCGCCTTTCGCGAAGGGATTGTCCCGGGTCGGGGGAGCGGCCTTCGGTCCTGACTGGCGGTTAATCTCCGCGGCCGCGGCGCTGAGCAGCTGCGCCCAGGGATCGTCGGGAGCCGGGGCAGAGGGTTTCGGCGTCTCTTTTTCAGGCGGCTGATCCGGCTGCTTTTCCGCCTCGGTCCGGGCCGCGCCGAGCAGGCTGGCCCAGAGATCGCCGGCGTCCGGACCCTCTCCGGCGGTTTCAGGGTCGGTTCCCTTTTCAGCATCCGGGAGACCTTCTTCCACCGGAACATAGGTATGGTTCCAGAACCAGACGGAGATCGTTCCCTTCACGCTGCCGACATAGAGGGTGTTCCGGTCCGGGCTGCAGGCCACGGAAAGCGGCTTTTCATCCACGGAGGCCTCCCGGACGGAAACGGCGGTATCCATGTCAAACACGTTCAGCAGCTTGTCCGTGCCAAGGGTGACCAGGAACCGGTTGTCCAGGAAATCCGGGAAGCAGTCCGCATCGCAGGGAATGATTGTATCCAGCATTTTGTTCATATCCACGACCACCTGGCCGATGACCGCCCGGCGGCCGTCGCCGGTGAAGGCGCAGACCGGGGAGATACAGGCGGAATCGTCGCGGAAGACCACCTCGCCGGAATCCGTACGGTAAATGACCGACTTCCCGGAGCATGAGTCAGGCTGGCCAAAGTTCAGGATGTCGCCCGCGGTCTGGATGGCGTACTGTCCGTCCGGGGAGACTGCGGCGCCGGAAATCTGAACGTCGGATTCTGTTTCCAGAATGGTTTCAGGGAAGGATTTCCGGTCATAGCGGCAGACCGCTCCGCTGTCGAGACGATAGACGCAGCTGCCGTCCGGCAGGGCGAGGAAGTCCGTCACCCCGTCATCCGGGCAGGGGGAGGGGCAGTCCGCGAAGACGCGTTCATTTTCCTTCGGATCCGGGGTCAGCCGGTCCATGTCGAAGCAGAGCACTTCTCCGCCGGAGGAGGAGAGCAGGTCCTGGCCCATAAAGCGGATGCCGATCTGTCCGCCGCCCCCTCCGAGGTTTGCTTTTTTGTCCGGATCTCCCGCTTTTCCGGTGACGATGGACCAGAAGCAGCTGCCCTGCCACTGCAGCTTTTTCCGGAACGCGTGGCGGCGGGCAGGATCCCGGTAGACCACGCGGCCGGTTTCGGTCTCCAGGACGGCCAGCTCCCCGGCGCCGGAAAGCGCGGCGATCCAGCGGCCGTCCGGGCTGGGACTGATGGAATGGACCTCTTTGCTGAAGACGGGCCAGGTTTTGAGAATGAAGGGCTGACCGGGCTGTTCTATGCGGCAGCGGGGTGAAAGGCGCCGGATGACGGCCAGCAGGTCCGGATCCGTGCGGAACTTGCCGCCGCTTACAGCGCAGGCTTCCGCGACGAGGGCCAGGGCGTCGGCGACGAAGCCTTCGTTCACCGCGGCTTCCGCCTGGACGCGGAGGGCGTCGAATTTGCCCTGTTCCTCCAGGGAGTCGAGGGTGGTGCGTATCGTGCTCAGGACCCAGGGGCTGCGCCGGCTGAATTCCGGAACGCTGTAGCCGGTCAGCCGGGACATGAAGTCTGAGAAATATACCCGGTCACCGGAACCTGTCAGATAGGCGCGGAGGATGAGATTGATGCTGCAGTGCAGCTGTTCCTCCCCGATGGTGCAGAGCCAGCGGTGGTCCGGAACCGAGAACAGGACCCATCCGCTGTTGGTGCGGAGGAGAACCCGGTTCCCGTCACAGCTGACGGAATGCTGGCACTGGCGCCCCTGCCATTCCTCCATCCAGGGGAAGGGGACCTCCCAGCGCATGTCCCCGGCGGCCGCGTCGAACAGGCAGAGCGTGGGGGAAATACCGCCGCGGATGACCAGGATATCCCGGTCTTCCCGGACGAAGAGGGCCAGGGCCGGGCTGTCCGCCGTGATTTCCAGGCGGAAATCATCCCGGACGCCCTCCACGCGGATCAAATCCTGCCCCGGCAGGCAGACAAGGCACTTTCCGGCGCCGCGGGCGATGCCGACCATGTACTGCCCCTGGATCTGCTCGAGGTATTTCGTTTCTTTGGTATCGGTCTGCATCAGCACGATCCGGCCGTGGTTGGAGGCGATGATGGCCCATTCACCGCGGGCGTCGATGTCCCAGACGACGATCTGCTCCCGGGGAAGCTTGCGCATGACCATGGCCTGGACCTGCTTTCCGTCGGAGGTCCGCCACTTGTACACGTTGGGATCGCCGCGGTAAGTGCCGAAGCAGGCGATGGGATTTACCGAGGCGCGGACGTGGACTTCCGCCGGCGGGCCGGCTTCCTCCGCCCGGATCATCGTACTGATCTCCTCATGGGAACCGGCGTCCAGGAAGCGGACGCATTCCGTTCCCCGGTGCCCGCCGCCTTCCATCGGCTGATGGACCAGCAGGAACCGTCCGTCCGGGGTGATTTCTACCGGACCGTCGTGCTCGGAACCGGAATAACGGTACACTTCCTCCATGCGCTGCGCGTCAGCGCTTTCCCGCATGGAGGCCAGGTCCTCGCTGTACTCATCCGGGAAACGGCTTTCCACTTGGTCAAGCGTTGCCGGCAGCCCCTCGTCCCCACACTCGGACTGGACCCGGGCCAGGGCAACCCAGGCTTTCGGATCGTCCGGGTCGGAGATGGTAAACGCCCGGACCGCGGAGACGGCCGCGGCGTCGTCCATCCGGCCGGAACGGAAAGCGTGCAGCGCGGAATTGTATACCGCGTCCAGGCAGCGGCTGTTCTTTCGCACCGCGCGGTCCCAGCAGTCTTCCGCCAGGTCCTCCCGGCCGAGGTCCAGCCAGCTGAGCGCCATGTTGTTCAGGCTCTCCGCGGTGTCCGCCGCGGCTTTTGGCTGCGGGCGGGGATAGTCCGATCCGAAGGCGGCGCGCCAGATCTTTTTCAGTTCTTCCTCTATGATACCGAAATCCCGCGGGCGGTTTTCGGGGTCCTGCTCCAGGCAGCGCGCCAGGAGATCCTCCATCCCGTCCGGCAGGGGGACGCCGTCGCTTTCCTCCAGGTAATCCCGGAAGGCGACGCCGCCCACCACGCCGTTCTGCCACAGACGGCTGCCCAGGTACATTTCCAGGACCGTAAGGGCCCAGGAGTAGATGTCCGTGCGCCGGGTCAGGCGCTTGCCGTCCATCTGTTCCATGGAGCAGTAGGCGGGGGTATAGCCGCCGGATGCCACGCTCAGGTCCGGATCGTCCAGTGTCGCTTCGCCGGTGAGCACGGTCAGTTCGCCCCGCGGGTTGGCCAGGCCGAAGTCCCCGACCTTGACCTGCCAGCCGTCCGTCAGCATCAGGTTGGCCGGCTTGATATCCTGGTGAATCAGCCCGGAACGGTGGGCGTAGCGCAGGCCGCGGGCGGACTGGATCGCGACGTCCAGGATCCGCTTTTGTTTGTCCGCGCCTGATCCGTCGTACAGGGTTTTGTCGTCAATCCGGTCCTTCAGGCTGCCGTTGTCCATCCACTCGGCGAAGATCGTCGGAACGCCCTCCACGTCGCGGACATAGTAGCAGGAGACGATATTCGGATGGAGCCCCAGCAGGATCCAGTTGCGGCACTCATGAATGAATTGCTCCCTGGATTTTTCGTCCCGGAGCAACCGGGGCTGGGGACGCTTCATCGCCAGGTCCACATTCCAGCCGGTGTGGCGCACGCGCCAGACGGACCCCATGCCGCCGTGGATCGGGTCGGACTCGACGCGGTAGTTATCCAGCACCATATCGCCCCGCTCCCAGGAGGCGGGGGAGGCCTGTTTCTGCGCCGCGCCGAGGAGCTGCGACCAGAGATCGTCATTGTTCGAAGAAGAGACGCCGGGACCGAAGCCGGTGATATCGTCTGCCATATGGAACTCCCTTCCTGAAGAGCGTTATTCCTTTTCCGAAACGGCCTGCCGGATTGTTTGGAGCGGAACGCCGTGCTTTTCGGCGAGGGCCGCCAGGTCCTCGTATTCCGGCTTGGCTTTTTCCGCGCCCATGCCGGACGCGGCCTTGACGCGCACGTCACCGTACGGCGTGTGCACCGTCCGGATTTCACGGGACAGCACATAGCGGCTCATGTCCAGCCGGCGGATGCCGAGGGTGGAGGTATGCGTCATCATGACCTGCGCCAGGCGGTCGGCGTCCTCCGGCATACAGACGACGCTCAGCAGGATACCGGGACGGCTTTTTTTCATGCCGATCGGCTGGGTGAAGACGTCCCGGGCGCCGGCGGCAAAGAGGCGGTCCATGGCGAAGCCGATCTCTTCCCCGGTCATATCGTCCAGATTACATTCCAGTTTGGTGATCTCCTCCGGGGCTCCTTCGCTTTCCCCCAGGAAGACACGGACACAGTTTGCCCGCTCAAAATCCTTCTTTCCCATGCCGTAGCCGATGGCGTGCACGGCCATGACCGGACGGTCCCCGAAGCGGGAAGCGAAGTGCTTCAGAAGCGCCGCACCGGTGGGCGTGCAGAGTTCGCCCTGCACCGATCCGCCATAGGTGGGAACACCGGATAGAATCAGTGCCGTGGCCGGCGCCGGGACCGGCAGGATGCCGTGGGCGCAGTGGACATGGCCCGCGCCGGTATGCACGGGGGAGACGACGACGCGGTCCGGGGCGATCTCGTGCATCAGCAGGCAGACGCCGACCACGTCGGCCACCGCGTCCATTGCGCCGACCTCATGGAAATGGACTTCCGAAACCGGCCGGCCGTGGACCCGGCTTTCCGCGTCCGCGACAATGCCGTATACCGCCTTCGCGTCCGCCTTCACCTTTTCCGGCAGGTCCAGGGCGTCGATGATCCCGGTGATATCCGCCATGGACGCGTGATGATGGGAATGCTCATGATCGTGATGGTGCTCATGATCGTGCGGGAGTTCATGATCGTGGGGATGCTCATGACTGTGCCCGTGTTCGTGGTCATGATCATGGTCATGATCGTGGTCGTGGTCGTGATGGTGCTCATGGTCATGATGATGCCCGTGGACGTCGGCGGACTCCTCCTCATCCCCGTGCACGGTGACACGGATATGGGTGCCGGTGATGCCGCACTTGACCGACAGCTCCGCCTCCACCCGGACGCCGGGAAGCCCCAGCGCGTTCATCCGGTCCAGGAAGGCCTGACGGTCCGGGACCAGTTCCAGCAGCGCGGCGGTCAGCATGTCGCCCGCGGCGCCCATGGCGCATTCAATAAACAGTGTTTTCATGGAAGGATCCTCCTCGTAGTCCGGTGAATACCGGATGGGTTCAGGGTCGGGACGGGACAGGAATGCAATTGTGCGAAGGGGTTTGCTTTCAGGGGTATTGTACCATAACCCGACGAAAAAAAGGAATGCAAAATGCATTCCTTTCCGGGAAATTCAACGGATCATTCCGGGGTGGCGGGGCGGTTCCGGTGCATATCGTTTTTCCAGCGGCCGGAAATAAGGTAGGCCGTGCCGATCAGGAAGGGAACGAGACCCGAGAGCGCGTTGCCGTACCAGAAGCCCTGGATGCCCCAGGCAAAGACCACGCCCAGCAGCAGGGACAGGCCGATGCGGGTGAAAATGCCGTCCAGCAGGGCGACCAGCAGATTCAGCCGGGAATTGCCGGAACCGTTGATCAGGGCGAAGTTCGCGGGGCGGAGCGTGCAGCCCAGGTACTGCACCATGGCCACGGGAATATAGGTGATCGCCATTTTCAGGACTTCTTCGTCACTGGAGAAGAGGCCGAAGAGCCACTCCGGCTTCAGCCAGGTGATGAGCGCGAAGACGGCGGAGGGGATCGCCACGATCCACAGGGCGTGGAACACGATTTTCGGCACGCGGCTGGTTTTCTTCGCGCCCAGCGCCTGGGAAATCATCGCGCCGCCGGCGGAGGAAATGGACTGGGAAACCACGCTGATCATACTTTCCAGTTTCCGGGCGACGCCGGTAACCGCGACCGCGACGGTGCCGTAGGTATTTACGTAAGAGTTGACAAAGAGCATGGAGAAGGTAATCGCCGCGCTCTGGATGACCATCGGGATACCGAGGGCCAGCAGCGGGCGGATCACGCCGGGATAAATCCGGAAATGCTCCGGCCGGAAATCGAAACGGATCTGCTCGCGGTTCCGGTACAGGAGCCCCAGCGCGAAGATAAAGCTGACCGCCTGGCCGATGACCGTGGCCAGCGCCGCGCCGCGGGGACCCATGTCCAGCGGGCCGACGAACAGGAGGTCCAGGATCACGTTCAGCACTGAGGCCATGGCGATGAACATGAACGGATGCCGGGAGTCGCCCATGCCGCGCAGGATTGCGGACACCAGGTTATAGCCGTAGATAAAGACCGTGCCGAGCACGCAGACAAGCGTGTAATCCCGGGTATAGTCCACAATCTCTTCTGGGGTGTTCAGCCAGCCGATGATGGGTTTGTACAGGAACAGGAAAACGACCATGATGATCACGGCAAGGCCTTCCAGCAGGGTGAAGAGCGTGCCGACCATCTGGCCTACCTGGTCACCGCGTTTGGCGCCGACGTAGCGGGAGATCAGGATCTGGCCGGCATTGGAAAAGCCCATGCCCACGAAGGTGATCAGCATCAGCACCTCGCCGCCGATCGACACCGCGGAAAGCCCGTCCGTACCCTTGAATTGGCCGACCACGATCATATCCACCATATTGTAGACCATCTGCAGAAGGCCGGAGAGGAACAGGGGCAGGGAAAAGCTGATCAGGGTGCGCGGTACGCTGCCCACGGTCAGGTCCCGGATAATGGCCTTCTTTTGCTTCATGGGTTTCTCCTCCGGCATTCACAGGGTCACGGGGAATTATTCGGTCAGGTCGTCGATCCGCTCATGAATCCCGTCCATGAGGTCGTCCACAAGCTCCAGGTTTTCCTGCCACTCGTCGTATTCGTCGCTGTCCTCGTCGTCGGGCTCCATCCCCTCGAGGCGCGCGTACAGGATCGCCAGGTCGCCCAGGATCCGCTTCAGGTCCGGAATGTCCAGGCCCTCCAGGTCGATATCCTCGAGTTCGCCAAGGGACTCCGGATCGGTGAAATCGACCGGGCGGCCGTCCTCCCGGATCCAGGTCACGGAAAAACCGTCTCCGTCCTCGGTGATTTCCCGGAGATCCGGATCAAACTGCCGGTCTTCACTGCACATCAGAACGACCTCCGATCAAAGAAAGATCTATCACACAATCCATTATTTTATCACGCGGGCGGCGGTGGGGCAAGCATCGGAACGGATTGTCACCCAGCAAAAAGGAATCAGGTTGACGATCGGGGCGGCCTGTGCTATGATGGTCACCGGAAATCCGGAGGAGAGCGGAAAGGAGCGTGTCAGCGTGGCGATCCGGGAGCAGTTGCTGGAAATGCTGGAAGGCGGGGAGGAAGTATCCGGCGAGCGGATGGCGGAACGGCTGGGTGTCAGCCGGAACGCGGTGTGGAAGGCCATGGCGCTCCTGCGGCGGGACGGATATGAAATCGAGGCGGTGACCAACCGCGGATACCGGCTGGTCTCCGTGCCGGAAAAGCTGGCGGAGGCGGAAATCCGCCGCGCGCTTACCACAAGGGAGATCGGCCGGGAAATGGAAATCCATGACCGCCTGGATTCCACGAACAACCGGGCCAAGGCGCTGGCGGCTGCCGGCGCGCCCCACGGGTTCCTGGTGGCCGCGGATTCCCAGAGCGGCGGCCGGGGACGGATGGGCCGTTCCTTTTTCTCCCCGGGCCGCTGCGGCGTATATATGTCCGTAATCCTGCGGCCGGACTGCGCGCCGGAACGCGCGCCGCTTTTGACGTCGCTGGCCGCGGTGGCGGCGGCGCGGGCCATTGAAAGCCTGGCGGACACGGAAGTGAAGATCAAATGGGTGAACGACCTGTATATCGGCGGCCGGAAAACCTGCGGCATCCTCAGTGAGGCGGGCCTGGGCATGGAGGCCGGGAAGCTGGACTGGGTTGTGGTCGGCATCGGGATCAACACCGCCCGGACGGAATTCCCGGACGAGCTGAAACAGATCGCGACGTCCATCGGGAACGAGACCGGAGCGGCGCCGGAGAGGAACCGGCTGATCGCGGAGGTTTGTAACCGCCTGGAGGAAATGTACGGGCAGCTGGAGACCGGGGAATTCCTGGCGGAAAGCCGGAGACGGTCCAACGTGATCGGCCGGGAGGTGCTCGTAATGGAAAGCGGAAAGCAGTATCCCGCCGAGGCGCTGGATATCGACGACCAGGGCCGCCTGGTCATCCGGACGGAGGAGGGCGTATCCACCCTGGGATTCGGGGAGGTCAGTCTCCGGTGGACGGAGGCGCGAAAATGAAAACGAAGGATATGACGCTGACCGCGGTATCGGCGGCGCTGATTTGCGTGGCCGGCCCGCTGAGCGTCAGCGCCGGACCGGTGCCGCTGTCCCTGGCCACGTTTGCGGTGTATCTTGCCGGGGCGGTCCTCGGAAAGAAGCGGGGCGTGATCGCAGCTGCCCTGTACCTGGCCATCGGGGCCGTCGGGGTTCCGGTGTTCTCCGGGTTCACCGGCGGATTCCAGAAGCTGGCCGGCGTGACCGGGGGTTACCTGCTGGGCTACCTGCCCTGCGCTTTCCTGACCGGGATCGGGGCGGAGAAGGCGGCGGCAAAGAAAAGCGCCGGCTGGATGCTGCCGGCGATGATGGCCGCGGGAACCGCGCTGCTGTATCTGATCGGAACCATATGGTTCATGGCGCAGACCGGAAATAACGCCGCCGGCGCGCTGAGCCTGTGCGTGCTGCCCTTCCTGCCGGGGGACGCGGTCAAGATCGCCGCGGTCACCCTGCTGTCAGCGCCGGTGCGCCGGGCGGTGATTCGTGAAGCGTGACGGAAAAAAGGCGCCGGCGGTCAGACCGCCTGCGCCAGGAATTCCGTCATCGGGACCGGGCGGGAGAAGTAATATCCCTGGAGGTAGTCGCAGCCGATTTCCTTCAGCGCGCCGGCCATCTCCGCGGTCTCAATTCCCTCAGCCGTGATGCTGAGGTTCATTTTTTTGAAAGCCTGGACCAGCGCCGGGAGCAGCAGGTCCCGGTCGCGGCAGTAATTCCGGACCACTTCCATGTCGATCTTGATATTGGTGAACGGATACTGGCGGACGCGGGAGAGGTTGGAATAGCCGCTGCCGTAGTCATCCAGGGAGAACTCAAAGCCGTTTTCGTGCAGGCCGGTAATCTGGTCCCGCAGGAGGGAGAAATCGATCATCGACTGCTCGGTGATCTCCAGGTGGATCATTTCCTCGCTGACGCCGTATTCCTTCAGGATGGCGGCGAAGCGGGCGGGAATGTCCCGGGCCATGAACTGCACCGGGGACAGGTTTACGTTGATCCACCGGACGCCGATGGCGTCCATGTCGTTATCCCGGATGAATCGGCAAACCTTGCTCAGCACCTGCTCGCCGAGCTGAACGATATGCCCTTCCTGCTCCGCCATCGTGATAAACAGGTCGGGACGGATCAGCTTTCCCTCTTCGTCCCGGAGGCGGACCAGGGCCTCCGCGGCGATCCGCTTTCCGGTGGCGCAGTCCACCAGGGGCTGGAGGAAGACCTCCAGCTCATCCTGTTCCAGGGCTCTCTCCAGGCAGCGGCGGATGATCAGCTTCTGGTTGATTTCCTCAATGGAGTCCGAAAGGGAAAGGCTGGCGTCCGGTTCGGATACCCGGCTGAGATCATCCAGGGAGATCATCAGGGTGTTGACCATCCGGTCGGCGGGGCAGTCCAGCACTTCCATGTCCGCTTCGACAAAGGATACGTTCAGGCGCAGCTCGCCCACGCCGGTTTTCCACGCGCCGGCAAAGCGCTCCCGCAGCTTTTTCCGGATAGCAAACAGGTCCGGGCAGTTCTGGCCGACCAGCGCGAAACAGCCGTTGCGCAGGTAGTACGCGCTCAGCTCGGGAAAGGAATCCGTCAGCCAGCGGTTGATCCGGGTCAGGGCGTCATCCATCTGCTTTCCGCCGAAAATCTCCCGGTGCTCATTGTAGTTCTGGAGCGCGAAACCCAGGATCCGGCAGGGGCGGCAGCGGCGGTAGCACTCGGACAGGAGCGCCTGGAAGGCGGGGAGGTTGTAGACATATCCTCGCTCGGACAGATACAGGTCCGGATTGAGGAAGGAAATGAAGATGATGATGATTACCATCAGGCAGAAGGTGTTCATGACCACGAAGGTCGGCACCAGGAACCGGACGAAAAGCCCGACCAGAAGCACCAGCTGGATGGCGGTCAGGCTGATCACCTCATGGGCGGTCAGTTCCCTGCGGTGGCGGTATACCGCCATCAGGGAGAACAGGGCATAGGAACCGCCGCAGGCATAGATCAGCCAGTAAAGCGGGCCGTTCCGGCAGCCGTTTTCGATGGTGAACAGCCATCCGGTCAGCGGATTGACCAGCACCGTCAGGGCAAACCCGAAGAACGGAGCCGGCACATACCGGTGCAATTCGGAACGTCCGATCGAGCGGGCGTCGAGCACGCTGATCGTGAAGACGAAGAACATGTAGGAGCGCGAAAAGAAAAAGAAATAGAACAACAGGTTAAAGGCGCCGAGGAGCCGCGGGTCATGGGCCGGCCAGGTTTCATTCAGACGGTAGGAGATACACTCGAACAGCTCCGTGAAGATATCGATCACCAGGATCGCCAGGAAGGAACGGTTCAGGCGGATCGGAAGCCGGGGACGAAAAAAGTAGTAACCCATGATCACCAGCAGCACCAGCATGCTGGGCACAATAAAACTGTAGTTCATTTTCGCATGTGCCACGCGCTCCGGAGGGAGTCCTTTCATGAAAATGAGTGCCTTTTTCCCGTTTGAGATGGAATAGTTACATGATTTGGCACGACAAATATAACATTAGTTACATGGGATGTCAACAATTTTGTAAAAATTTCGTAATAAATTACATGAGAGTAACTTTTCGGGCTTTCCGGCCGCGCGCGGGAGATAAAACAGGCATATCGGAAGAAACAGTTGACTTAAAGCGGACTTTAAACTGTACAATGAAAAAAACGGATCCGAAATCCATTCCCGGAGCGGAAACCTGAAAAGGAGGATATGAAAATGGCCGGAGTCGTGGGTACGAACCTGGTGGCGCAGGTCGGGTTTATTGTGAAGGATATCGAGGAAACCAAAAGAAAATGGGCCGCGTTCCTCGGCGTGGACGTGCCGGAAACGCAGCCCTGCGGAGATTACGAAATCACGCAGACCGAATTTGAGGGGAAACCCGCGCCGAAGGCGAACTCCCTGCTGGCCTTCTTCGACGTGGGGCCGGGCCTGCAGCTGGAACTGATCCAGCCCAATGAGGAACCTTCCACCTGGCGGAACTTCCTGAACGAACACGGGGAGGGAATGCATCATCTCGCGTTCCAGGTCCGCGATTCGAAGGAGCAGATCGCCCGCGCGGAAGCGGCCGGGTTGCGGCTGGTCCAGCACGGCATCTACGGGGACGGCGGCGGAGAATACAACTATATGGACGCGCCGGACCTGAAGTGCATCGTGGAACTGCTGGAAAGCTATCCCCGCTGATCTCACGGCTATTTCCGGAGCTTCCACGCCCGGATGCCGACCAGGAGCCTTTCCCCGTCCCCTTCGCGGAACGGGGTTATTTTCATGGTGACAGGCCGGGATTCGCCGCCGAGCATCAGGCGGTAATTGATCCGGAAGGATCCGGTTTCACGGACCGCCTGCAGCACCTTCTCCCGGCTGAACGACTGCAGGAAGCCCGGCAGGTCGTCCGGATGCAGGACGAGGCGGACGTTCTCGGCAGCTACCCGGAAGAAATCTTTTCCCTCCTGGGCCAGCCCCAGGCTTCTGTATTCGCTGGTGGCGCTGAACTCAACGTAGCTGTCGGTTTCCGGATTGACCATATAGAGAGTCAGGTAATCCTCGGAAAGCGCCATGACCCGGGCCAGGGTATCCCGTTCGCGGGAGATCCGGTCCATTTTCGCCTTCTGCCGCATCTGGGTGTCGACGTTGCTGACGCCGATGATCAGGTGCTTCCGGTCCGGATCCATCCGCATGATTTTCATGCTGGCATAGAACGGCTCTCCGGTATCCATCAGGCGGTAGGTGACCATGAAGGCATGTTGCTCGTCCAGCTTCCCGAGGATGTTATCCTTGGTGAATTCATTCAGGAAGAACGCCCGGTCTTCCGCGCAAACCCGGGTCATCGTATCCCGCCGCGCGGAATTGAAGAAATCCGATCCGTGGCGCACCATGGCCAGCACCTCGCCGCCGTTCCGGGAGGAGTATTCGATATACTCATCCGTATCCAGGTCGACATAATACAGGTTGAAATAGTCCGCCGCCAGGGCACGGGCGATTTCCGCGTAGGAAGCGCCCTCATCCGCGCTGGTGACCGACAGGACGACCACCGCTACGGAGATATCCCCGTTCACCGGGTTGGTATCGATCCGGCGGGCGAAGGAGTGCACCATCGAGCCGTCCGGCATTTTTTCGTCATAGAACGTCCGGATCCCCTGTTCGCAGCACGTATGGAGGACGTTGGACATAAAGGACGCGTCAAACTCCACGAAATCCTGGCTCATATCGGACAGTTCCAGATGGAAGAACCGGCGGATGAAAGCACGGTATGATTCATTGCTGCGGACAAAGCGGGCGGAGCGGCCGCGGATTTCGATGATGCCCATGGGAAGCGTGTTGAACAGGTTATGGAAGGCCTGCTCCTCTCCGCGCGCGATGATGTCCAGGTCGAACAGGTTCACGCGGCCGATGGAGTCGTAATATCCGGATTCCTCCGGGTTTTCATACTGGAAACGGCCGCCGGTCTGATACCAATTCAGCAGCTGCTTCATCGGGTTGGGCTTGCTATAGTAGAAGCCCTGCAGCCGGGAACAGCCGATTTCCTGCAGGAAGCGGGCCTGCTCCGCGGTCTCCACGCCTTCGCAGACTGTGTCGAGGCCGAGGGAGGTGGCCATCTTCATCAGCTCGGTCAGGATGATCTTGCCGCTGTCGCCCTCGTCCAGCTTGCGCATGAAGCTCATGTCGAACTTAATCAGGTCGAAGCGGATGCTCTGCAGCACGTCCAGCGAGGAATAACCGCTGCCGAAGTCGTCCATCCAGACCGGAAATCCGAGCGCCTGGAAGCGGGCGATCTGTTCTTTCATGAAATCAAAATCGCTGCCGATCATGCTCTCCGTGATTTCGACGGAGATCTTGTCGCGGGGCACGCCGGCTTCATCCACCCGGCGGCGGATCTCCTCCACGATATCGCAGGCATTGAAGTCGGAACGGGAGAGATTGATTGAATGCGGTACGACGCGGATCCCGTTCTTCTCCTGAAAGAGGATCTTTTCCAGCACCTGCTCCAGCACGCACAGGTCCAGCTTGTAAATCAGGCCGGCGTCCTCCAGGATGGGAATGAACTCCGCGGGGGAGAGGAATCCATGCGTCGGATCGATCCAGCGGGCAAGCGCTTCCTCGTCACAGATCTGGGTGTTCACCGCCCGGATGATGGGCTGGTAATACACCTGGATCCATCCTTCGGAAACAGCCTGATCGATGCTCGTCGTGATATACTGGCGCCGCTTTGATTCCGCGCGCAGGTCCCGGTTGTACCAGACGAACCCGGAAACGTCCGACTTGCGGACCGTGTCACAGGTCAGCTTGGCCCGGTCGTAGGCGGTACTGACCGGGACGTCCTCGATCGCGGAGGAATAGATTCCGACCCGGACAGGCAGGGAACGGCCTTCGTTGATCCGCGCGGCATCCGCGAACAGCTGCCGGAGCCTGTCCTCCAGTCCGGCCTCCTTTGTATAGACCGCGAAACGGTCCGCGCCGATATGGCAGCAGTTTTCGTTGCTGAAGGCGTCCACCAGCAGCCGGGAAAAGTCTTTCAGCAGGCGGTCGCCATCCCTGAAACCATATTTATGGTTGAAATATTTCATGCCGTTGAGGTCGATATAGAGAAGGACCGCGGTTTCCCCTGCCCGGGCAAGGGCGGTCTTTCCGGCGTCCGCCAGTTCGAAGAAGTAATTCAGGGAGGGAAGGCCGGTCAGGAAGTCGTAGCGGGTTTCCTTCAGGATACTCTCCTCGTGCAGGGCGTTGATCAGGGCATGGTTGGCCGCGGCGCCGGCCAGGGAATCCCCTTCGGTATAGGGTCCCCGGTCCGTGTACCAGATATGGGCAAGGCGGACGCCAGTTTCCGTTGTGACATGCTCGCCGCAGGAGTGGATCACCCGGTATTCCGCGCTGGTTTTGGTCCGGGTCCGGTAGATGACCTCATACCGGCCGCCCTCGGTCGCGAAGCGGAACGCGGCGTTCGCGATCCGGGTCACGTCGTCCGGATGCGCGGTTCCGTACATGTCGTTGTCCATATCGTATACGGCCTGCTCCCGGTCCGTATAGCCGAACATATCCAGGAAACCGTCGGAAAGCAGCAGCGTCACCACCCGTTTATCGACAAACTGATAAACGGCAAAGGCCTGGCGCAGGCCCTCCAGGGCGGCTCTGCGTTCCGCGGAGTAGATATATTTATCCATACGCATCCATCCTTTAAGCGGCGGGTTTCAGGGATCCGGGGCAAATCGGCTGGAAAAATATTCCTTCTGTATCCTTCAGTATATCAGCCGGAGAGGGGATATGTCCAGAAAAAACGGGGAAAAACGGGGAAAATGGAAAAAGATGGAAAACAAGAGGGGGCAGTCACCCCGCCGAGCGTCCGGATTTCATGACGCCACAATTACCCATTGACATGCGGGGTGAATAGGAGTTATAATGGCCCCGCTGCGAACGCAAGCCAACGTAAAGGAGCTGCCGGAATGAAGATCTACGCGGACCACGCCGCGACCACCGCCATGAGCGAGGCGGCTATTGAAGCCATGACGCGCTGTATGCGCGAGGAATACGGAAACCCTTCCAGCCTGTACCGGATCGGGCAGGAAGCGAAGGAAATGCTGGAGAAAGCGCGGGAGGAAATCGCTTCCGTGATCCACGCGGAGCCGCGGGAAATCTGCTTCACCTCCGGCGGAAGCGAGGCGGACAACCAGGCGATCCGCTCCGCGGCCCTGGCTGGAAAGAAGAGGGGAAAGAACCACATCATTTCGACGGCCTTTGAGCACCACGCGGTGCTGCATACCCTGGACCAGCTGAAGGCGGAAGGATTTGAGGTTACGCTGCTGGACGTGCATGAAAACGGCGTCATCCGGCCTGAGGAGGCGGAGGCGGCCATCCGTCCGGAAACCTGCCTGGTGACCGTCATGTACGCCAACAACGAGATCGGAACGATCCAGCCGATCCGGGAAATCGGGGAGATCTGCCGGAAACACGGCGTGCTCTTCCATACGGACGCGGTGCAGGCGGCGGGCCCCGTGCCCATCGACGTGCAGGCGGAGAATATCGACTACCTGTCCGCGTCCGCCCACAAATTCCACGGGCCGAAGGGCGTCGGATTCCTCTATGCCCGAAAGGGTGTTCCGCTGATCCCGCTGATTAACGGCGGCGCCCAGGAAAGAGGGAAGCGGGGCGGAACGGAGAACCTGCCCGGCATCGTCGGCATGGCGGCGGCCCTGAAGGAAACCGCCGCGGAGCGGGAGGCGGAGAACGCGCGGCTGAAGGAGCTCCGGGACCGGCTGATCGCCGGCCTGAAGGAGATCCCGCATTCCGCCCTGAACGGGGACGCGGAGAAGCGCCTGCCGGGCAACGTCAGCTTCTGCTTTGAAGGCATTGAGGGAGAATCCCTGCTGCTCCTGCTGGACGAAAAGGGCATCAGCGCCTCCTCCGGAAGCGCCTGCACGTCCGGCTCCCTGGATCCGAGCCACGTGCTGCTGGCCATCGGCCGGGTGCACGACGTGGCCCATGGCTCGCTGCGGCTGACGCTGGGGCGGGAGAACACCCGGGAGGACGTGGACTACATGATCGCCGCCGTGAAGGACGTGGTCGCCTACCTGCGGAGTTTCTCGCCGGTATGGCGTGACCTGCAGAGCGGGAAAACCGCCTATATTCTTTGATTCGGGAGGACAGAAAAATGGCACTGTACAGTGAAAAAGTGATGGATCATTTCCTGCATCCCCGGAACGTCGGGGTGATCGAGGACGCGAACGCGATCGGAGAGGTCGGCAACGCGAAGTGCGGGGACATTATGAAGATGTACCTGAAGATTGAGGACGATATCGTTCAGGACGTGAAATTCGAAACCTTCGGATGCGGCAGCGCGATCGCCTCCAGTTCCATGGCGACGGAGATGATCAAGGGGAAGCCGCTTTCCGAGGTAAAGAACCTGACCAACAAGGCGGTGACGGAAGCGCTGGACGGGCTTCCCGCCCATAAGATCCACTGTTCGGTCCTGGCGGAGGAAGCGATCCAGTCCGCGCTGGAGGATTACCGCCGCCGGCAGGAAAACGGGGAATCCGCCAAAAAACAGTGAAGATACAAATAACCTATTGACATAGTAGGCCAATGATGATACGATACCGCCAGGTTCCGGGGGAACCACACGACAAGAGAAGGGAGGCGCGAACATGTTCACCGCAGAGAAGAAGCAGATGTGTCGAATGCTGAACTCCCGGGCAGGAAAGATGGCCGGGGCGCCGGCATGCGAGTGTTTGCGCCTGAATATACCGCGGTAATCCGGTAAACTGAGCCATTCTGCCCGGGAGCGTAAAAGCTGCCGGGCTTTTTCTGTCCGGTGCCGACGGGTGAAACGATCAGAATATCAAACGAAAAGAAAGAAGGAGCAAAACCATGAGTAATTACAAATTTGAAACCCTGCAGCTTCATGTCGGACAGGAACAGCCGGATCCCGCGACGGACGCCCGAGCGGTGCCGATTTACCAGACCACTTCCTATGTTTTCCGGAACAGCCGGCACGCCGCTGACCGCTTCGGTCTGGCGGATCCCGGCAACATCTACGGCCGGCTGACCAACAGCACCCAGGACGTGCTGGAAAAACGCGTGGCGGCCCTGGAGGGCGGCACCGCGGCGCTGGCCGTGGCCTCCGGCGCGGCGGCCATCACCTATACAATTGAGGCGCTGGCCGCGAACGGCGGGCACATCGTAGCACAGAAGACGATCTACGGCGGCAGCTTCAACCTGCTGGAGCATACGCTTCCGCAATACGGCGTGGAAACCACCTTTGTGGACGCGCACAACCTGGCGGAGGTTGAAGGCGCGATCAAAGAGAATACACGGGCGATCTACCTGGAAACCCTCGGCAACCCGAACAGCGATATCCCGGATATCGACGCGATCGCGAAAATTGCCCACAGACACGGCCTGCCGCTGGTGATTGACAACACCTTCGGAACGCCTTACTGGATCCGTCCGATCGAGCACGGGGCGGATATCGTGGTGCATTCCGCGACCAAGTTCCTCGGCGGCCACGGCACGACGCTGGGCGGCGTGATTGTGGAAGCCGGGAAGTTCGACTGGAAGGCGAGCGGGAAGTATCCGGGCATCGCCGCGCCGAACCCGAGCTATCACGGAGTCTCCTTCTATGACGTCGTGGGCCCCGCCGCCTTCGTGACCTACATTCGGGCAATCCTGCTGCGGGATACCGGCGCGTCCATCTCCCCGTTCAACGCGTTCCTGCTGCTGCAGGGCGTGGAGACGCTCTCCCTCCGGCTCGACCGGCACGCGGAGAACACGGCGAAGGTGGTGGAATACCTGCGGAATCATCCGCTGGTGGAGAAGGTGAACCATCCCTCCCTGCCGGACCATCCGGACCACGCGGTATACCAGCGGTATTTCCCGAACGGCGGGGCGTCCATCTTCACCTTTGAGATCAAAGGCGGACAGAAGGAAGCCTGGGCGTTCATCGACCACCTGCAGATTTTCTCCCTGCTGGCCAACGTGGCGGACGTGAAGAGCCTGGTGATCCATCCGGCGTCCACGACCCATTCCCAGCTGTCCGCGGAGGAACTGGAGGACCAGGGTATCCGGCCCAACACCATCCGCCTGTCCATCGGCACCGAGCATATCGACGACATCCTGGCCGACCTGGAAGCCGGATTCGACGCGGTTCGGAAGCTGTAAGCAGAAGCATGCGAAAACGGCGCCCGGCTTCAGGTCCGGGCGCCGTTTTCCGTGGTTCCGGTCACGCGCTTCGCCACTGTTCCAGGCCGCGGCGAAGCCGATCCAGCCCATCTTCCAGCACGCTCCGGGGACAGGCGACGTTCAGGCGCAGGAAGCGGTTTCCGATTCCACCGTACATATCGCCGGCGGAGACGAACAAACCCGTCTTTTCCCGGATGAACCGCTGCAGGGCCCTGGAATCCGCCGTATACCGGCTGACATCCAGCCACATCAGGTAGGTGGCGTCCTGGGGAACGGCGCAGACGTCCGGCAGTTCATTCCGGACAAAGGCGTAAACCGCCTGTTTGTTTCCTTCCACATAGTCCCGCAGGGCGGAGAGCCACTCCCAGCCCTCGTCGGAGAAGGCCGCCAGCGTCGCGTCCACGGCGAACGCGTTCGGCTCCGCCACCTCGTCCGTGTTCAGCGCGCGGTCCATGCGCTGCCGGAGCCCTTCTTCCGGTACAAAAACCGCGGCGGAATTGATTCCCGCGATATTGAAGGCCTTGGTCGGCGCCAGGGCGGTAATGCTGTTCATCCGGCAGGTTTCGTCCACCGAGGCGAAGGGAACGTACGCCCGGCCGGGCGCGGTCAGGTCGCAGTGGATCTCGTCGGAGAAGACCAGCACGTGGTGCTTCCGGCACAGGCTGCCGAGGCGTGCCAGTTCCTCCCGGCTCCAGATCCTTCCCGCCGGATTCTGCGGGTTGCACAGGATCATCATCGTGGTGAGCGGATCGGAGAGCTTCGTCTCCAGGTCCTCAAAGTCCATGCGGAATTTCCCGTTCTCATAAATCAGCGGATTTTCCAGCACGCGGCGGCCGTTGTTGATGATGGAATTGAAAAAGATGTTGTATACCGGTGTCTGGATGACGATTTTCTCAGCGGGCGTGGTGAATTTGCGCACGGCCGTGGAAAGGGCGGGGATGACGCCGGTGACGAAGATCAGTTCCTCATCGCGGATTTCCAGGCCGTGATGTTCTCCCCACCACCGCCGGTAGGCGCCGTACCACGCATCCGGAAGAATCCCGTAGCCGAAAACACCGTGGGCCGCCCGCTTCTCAATCGCCCGGCGGATACACGGGGCGGCCGGGAAATCCATGTCCGCCACCCACATCGGCAGCTCGTTTTCCGCCACGTCCCATTTCAGCGAACCGGTTCCGCGCCGGTCGGTGATATCGTCAAAACGAAAATCCATTGTCCGAACCTCTTTACCATAAAGTGTCGGGGCTGTCCAGCGTCTCCCGGATATCATCGCAGACGATCTTCGTCAGCTCCGGATTGATCCGGTCCTTCTGGATCACCAGGTGATTGATCCGGTCCGCCCGGATGGTGCCCTTTCCGGGATTGAAAACGCTGTCCACCGTGCCGCGGATATCCGCGTCCACATCGGCATACTCGAAGGCGAGCGTCGTATTGATCAGCCGGCAGTTTTTCATCACCAGGTTGTCCACATAGCACATGCCCTGCAGGCTTTCAATGGTACAGTCGACCAGCGTCAGGTTCTTCGCGTTCCAGCCCAGGTATTCGCCCGTGACAAAGGAGTTCCGGACGACGACGTTCTCCGTGTTCCAGAAGGCGTCCTTGCTGGCCAGGTGGGAATTGCTGATTTCCACGTTTACGGCGCCGTCAAAGCTGTAATCGCCGATCAGGTCCAGGTCGTCCACCACCATGTCGCGGCAGTTCATGGCGAAATATGGCCCCTTGGCCTTCACATGGGAAAGGCGGACCTGGCTGCAGTTCCACAGCGTTTCCAGCGCGTTGGACAGCATGACGTTGTCCAGGGTGATGTCATGGCAGCGGCGGAAATTCTTGGGCCCTTCCACAATGGAATTGCTCATGGAGAAATGGTCGGTATACCAGACCCCGGCCCGGGCCATGTCAAAGAAGGTGACCTGGTCCAGGCGGATGTTTTTGCCGTACCAGAAGGGATATTTGTACCGGAAAAGGCTCTCGGAAACGGTCAGGTTCCGGCATTCCTTGGCCGGCGATTCACCGCTTTCAAACACGCAGCCCCTGATGACCGCGTCCTGAATCCCGAAAAGCGCCCTTTCCTCCGTGAACTTCACATCGTAGAATTCCATGGCCGTTTCCTCCGTTCGGATTGATGAATCCAGTATAAAGCTTAGAGTTGACTTTAAGTCAAGACCCATCGTCCTCCTCTTCATTTCCAAGGCGCGCTGTGCTGCTGAGCCAGGCGCTGTATCCGGCCTGCGCTTCCCGGCTTTCCTTTACGGAACGCCAGGAGTCGATCTCGTCGCGGATCGCCAGCATTTCGTCCACGATCATCTCCAGGCTTTCCGGACGCGCCTGCGCCACCCAGGACGCCATCCGGCGGACGGCCTGCGGGCTTCCGAGCTGTTTCGCCAGCAGATCGGCCAGTTCCTCCGGCCAGCCCAGCAAATCCAGGGCGGAAGCCAGCCGGTCCCTTTCCCGGGACCAGGATCTCTGATTCGGCGTCATCGGTTTTCCCTTTCATCCGGGAGCTCCCGGGACCGGACGGATCGCGGTGGTTGCTTTTCCTGATCCGATTATACCAGAAAAGCGCGAAGAAAAAAACCGGTGATCCGGATTACCAGTCGTCCGACAGACGGCGGATGCCGCCCAGGAACGCTGTGCGCGGAATAAAGATGCCCTTTCCGAGGACCGGAACCGTGACAAAAAAGATTCCTCCGCGGCGCTGAATGGTCCACAGGAACGATCCGGGTTCGGCAGACCAGCCGAAGGACGCGTACTGTCCGTCCCGGATGCCTTTGGCGAACATCCTGAAATCGGCAGGGCTGTACCCGATATCGCTGATGCGGAACCGGGCGGATTCGCCGTCCAGCACGATTTTCACCGTTGCCCATCCGACGCCGTCAATCGCCCCGTTCACCCGGAAGAAATGCGTCAGTTCGCGGACCCGCTCCTCCCGGCTCAGCCGGTCGAAATACTGCCAGATATTCGGCATCAGCGCCTCGCTGAAATTGTTCCCGGTGCCGTTGGCCGGATCGTCTGCCGACTCTTCCGCGGCGGAGCGGTCTCCCGGTCCGGGGACTCTCAGAACGGGTGTGTCTTCCTGACGTCCGGCATCGCCGCCTTTATCCCGGACAAAGTACCTGGTCTCCTGAAAAGCGTCTTCCTCTATGATTACGCCTTCCGGCAGGCGCAGGAAGAGTCTGTCCATTTCTTCAATACAGAACTGGTTGCGGCCGAATGCCCGGCCTTCGATTCGGCGGACCGAATCGGGTACATAGAATGCGCTTGCGGATTTGAAGCCCTCAAACGCGCAAGGACCGATGCGGGTGACCGGCCTGCCGTCTATGCTGCCCGGAAGGATGACTGTGGTATAGCGCGCGGAACTGACCCGGCCGATCTCTCCTTTACAGCCCAGCAGCCGGAGGCCGCCGTTCTCCTCGTCCTCGTCCACGATCCATTTTCCGGTTCTTTCGGGTGCGGTGAAGGTAAACTTCCGGCCGTCCCTGTCCACGGATTCCAGATCCAGCATCAGCGCTATTTCAGCCGCCTGCGCGTCCCGGTCCGTCACGATCTGCCGGAGCGAAGCCGCATGCAGCAGGGAATACCATGAATAACGGACAAGGCTTCGGGGGAGATCCATCACCTCAAGGCTGCTGATCTGATACAGCGGATCATCCGGCAGTTTTTGGGCTCCTTCCGGGACGGTCAGCGTTTTCATTCCAGGATCATAGTACGTTGGCGGATTATCGCTCACGACCAGCCCGGTTTTCCCGCCGGGACCGGTGAGCACGATGCGGCTGCAGTTCCTGAACGCATCGCCGCAGGGCATTTTCAGTCCCTCCGGGATCCGTATTGTTTCAAGTGCCGTGCAGTTTGTGAAGGCGTCGTCGCCGATGGTTTCCACACTGTCGCCGAGGGAGATTTCCCGGAGGGATGTGCAGCCGGAGAACGCCTTTGTCCATACAGCAACAAGGCTTTCCGGAAGCGTGATATGCTCAAGGCCGGAACAGCTCGCAAAGGCGCCGCCCTGGATGTACTTCAGGCTTTCGGGCAGGAGGGCTTCCTTCAGGGAAACGCAGCCCGAAAAGACTTCCGGCTCCAGGCTGATAAGCCCCTCCGGCAGCCGGACGAACTCCAGGTGTGCTGCGTCCCGGAAAGCCTGCGTTTCAATTGTTTTTACCTGGTCCGGGATTCGGACGTGCTCCAGGGGCGTACCGGCAAAAGCGAACTCTCCGATTTCTTTCAGGCTTTCGGGCAGGGAAACGGTCCGGATTCCGCTCCGGTAAAAAGCCCGCCGGCAGATGTTCCAGACCCCTTCGGGCAGAATGACGGACGTTACATGGGTGCAGAGGGCAAATGCTTCCGGGGCGATACAATCCACGCCTTCCGGAACTCTGACCGCTCCGCCGGGGCCTTCATATGAATACAGACCCCCGCGGCCGTCTGTATAAAAGAGATGTTCACCATCGCGCAGAATATCCTGTGAATAAGGACTGTAATCCATGTTCTGTTCTCCTTTGTTCCGCCCGGGTGAAAGCAGCGTTCTGTATGCCTATTGTATGATCATCCTGTCCCTGCGGTCAAGCGTCAATGACAGGGTCTTGAAAAAACGCGGGAAACATATTAGCATTCATCCTGAAGAAATGAAGGGGAGGCGTCCGGATGCGGATAGAGACAGAAAGGCTGGTTATTACGGAGTTTACGCCGGATATGGCGCAGGCCGTCCACGAAAACTCGCTGGACGGGGATAACCGGCGGTTTGTGCCGGATGAAGTTTTTGAGACCGTGGAGGACGCGCGGGAAACCGTCAGCTTCCTGATGTCGCAGTACGGCGGGACCGAAGGCCCCCTGGCCTATCCCGTGCTGACAAAGGCCGGTGAAAACATCGGCTATGTCCAGATGGTTCCGCTCGGAGGCGGTACCTGGGAAATCGGATACCATATCGCGAAAAGGCATACCGGGAAAGGGTACGCCACGGAAGCGGTCCGGGCTTTCCTGCCGGTTATGGCGGAGGCCGTCGGGATCGGAGAGGTCCAGGGCATCTGCCTGAAGGAGAACGAAGCGTCCCGCCGCGTCCTGCTTAAATGCGGGTTTGTACCGGCTTTTGAAGGCGTCGGCGACTACCAGGGACAGAAGCGGGAAGTATTCAGGGGAGTCTGGAAAAGGAATAATGGCTGACCGGTTTCCGGCAGCGGACCACCGCCCTCAGGGGCGGTTTTTCATACGAAGGAGAATATGCTCGTTCGCCAGGTCGTGGTACAGCTCGCATTCCGCGCCGCTGACATCCGCCAGGCAGACGACATCCTGTTCCGCGCCGCCGGGAATCTCCCGGATGATATCCGGGACGGCGCGCAGGAGCTCCGGATGGAAACAGCGGGTCCGCTCCCCGGGGAATAACGCCATGTAAAGGATCTGCGCTTCCACCAGGTCCTGGAAAATATGGCTGCCGTAGGAGAGCTCCGGATTGTATCCCGCCCGGTCCTCCGCCATCTCACAGACCGCGTCAAAGCCGCTGATATCCGAAAACGCGGTCGGAACGCCGAGCTCGGGAGAGGAGGTGCCGATGCGCCCGGGAACCATCAGCAGCATATGCTTTCCCTGGTCCCGGTACTTCCAGTTGATCTGCCCGATCAGGGACGCGATCCGCGTTTTTTCGTTATAGGGCAGGAGATAATACTTCATCGGATCCACATACGCGACCATGTCCAGCCGGACCTTCCGGGAAAGGCCCATGGACGCGCCGCGGGTTTCCAGGAGGATTTCCCCTTCCGGTACGTCCTCCGGAACCGTGACGCCGCCGGTATCCTGGAAAACCTGGAGCGGCCTGCACTGCAGCAGGTTGATCATGTAATCCCGGTTTTCGGCCACGTTGATCGTGAACTCGATATCCACCGGCTCCCCGTATTCCTGCTGGATCAGGTGCATCATCCGCCGCATCCGCTCCATCATTTCGCGGTTCCGGACCAGCCCCAGGCAGGAGATGAAGCAGACGTTCCGCCAGATTCCCCGTTCCCGGAGGGACGCCTCCGCGCCCGCGTCGTGCTCCAGCACCTGGTTTTTCAGGTACGCGGGGAGTACCGGCTCCAGCTCCTCCAGGGGGACGCGGCTCAGGCACCGGGCCTTCAGGTCCACCGCCTCCGCCCGGCGCTGGGAAAACTGGTGCTTTTCCGCGATCGTGGTGAAATTGGTAGCTTCCGGCTTGTCCAGGCTGACCAGCCGGGGATAGGAACCCTCCGTCCGGTCCACGGCGGACGTGCCCAGCCCCATGACCAGGCGCAGCATGCCCGCGGAGGAATCGATGTCGTTCAGGAATTTGTAGGGGCTGAGGGAATAACCGACGCCGGCGGCGCAGGGCATGTACCAGGATCCGTAGGCGGAGCCGGAAACCCGCATCACCAGCAGCGCCATCTGCTCATCCCGGCGGTCCAGGCCGCGGCGCTTGCGGTAATCCAGCGCGGACAGCCCCGCGGAGCTGGCGTACACTGTCCGGACCGCGTTTTCAAACTCCTCCAGCCGCTCCTCCGGCGTTCCCCGATTGGCGCAGAATACGGATTCGTATTTCCCGGCGAACGCGTTGTCGAAACCGTCCTCCAGGATGCTGCTGGAGCGGACGATATAGGGATCCTGGCCGTAATACTCCAGGATATGCATGAACTGTTCCTGCGTGTCCCGGGAGAAGGTTCCGGACTTCAGGCGGGCGGCCAGTTCGCCCGCCAGGGCGAAGTACCCCTCCTCCGTGCGCTGCCGGACCCGCAGGTCCCAGAACCCGTTGTCCACAATGTAGGTATAGAACACGTCCGAGCCGACATAAAAGGAATCGTGCGGTTCCAGGACCGCGCTGATATCCGGCGCCAGGTTCCGGATGACCGCCCGGGCCAGCAGCATGCCGCAGGTTTTCCCGCCGACCATGCCGGTGCCCACCATATGGTCCCGCACCCGGAAATAATCCTCAGGACGGAAATGCTTCTTTACCAGGACCCGGAGCCGTTCATCCCGGGTCATCATGATATTGCACATGCGGCCGCACTGCTCCTCCACGGGGATCCCGTTCTCATGCAGCACCTTCGCCTGGTTGAAGAACCGGTCCCAGGAGTCCACATACTGCTCCTCCAGCGTCCGCTGGAAGCCGTCCATCACCTGGTAGAAGCGGCTGGTCCGCACCCCGTCCTGAATCGGCTGGATGGTGCCCGCGTCCGGATGGTACAGGTGCGGAAGGAACATCGTATCGGAATTCCGGTTCCAGACTTTCTGCGGGCGGATATAGACGACGTCGCGGTCCGGGTCGGAATAAACGTCCAGGAACAGCTGGGTGGTGTTCATGATCTTCGTGATCGCGGTGAAGGAATGCCTTCCGCGGATCACCGGGAAGAACGCGACCGTGTCCAGGATGAACAGGAACGGGCAGGTGACCCGGAAAAAGTTGCCCATCATCAGGTCGGTGGCCCAGGCGGCCTGCAACTCCGACAGGCAGTCGAACACATAGAAGGCGTCCTTTCCCTCCCGCTCGATCACCCGGTGGATCTCCACCGTAAAGGTTTCAAACCGGTGGGACAGCGGTACGCAGACCCGCTTCACCTCCGGGCATTCCGGCACCAGTTCCGGATGGCTGGCAAAGCGGAAGTAGATGATATTCCGGCCGTCTTTCTTCGCCTGTTCCACGAAGGGACCGGCAAAGCGCCGGAACTCGTCCAGGTCGGAAACGCGCCAGACGACATTGTCGCCCATCCGGATATTGTCCACCGCCCGGTCAAAGGCCGGAATACCGGATAACACCCTGTCAAACGCAGCCATGAAGGCACCTCCTGTTCAGCTCTCTCCCGACGCAGGGATTTCACGGAGCGTCCGCCGCGCCGGGGATCGGCTGTTCAAACCGGCTCTTTCCCTGGTCCTCGGGGATATCGATCGGATACCGGCCGGTGAAACAGCCGTCGCAGAAACCGCGATCCTCATCGCCCGCCAGGCGGTGGGCGGCTTCCACCGTCAGGTATGCCAGGGAATCCGCGCCGATCTCCTCCGCGATCTCCGATACGGAATGAAGCCGGCAGGCGATCAGGTTCTCCCGGGAATCCACATCCGTGCCGAAGAAGCAGGGGCAGCGGAACGGCGGGGAGGAAACCCGCATATGCACTTCCTTCGCGCCGGCTTCCCGAAGGAGGCGGACGATTCGTTCGCTGGTGGTCCCGCGGACGATGGAATCGTCGATCAGCACCACCCGCTTGCCGCGGACGGTTTCCGCGATTACGTTCAGCTTGATCTTTACGGCGGTTTCACGCATATCCTGGCTGGGCGCGATGAAGCTGCGCCCGATATACTTGTTTTTCAGGAAACCGACGCCGTAGGGGATACCGCTTTCCCGGGCGTAGCCCAGCGCCGCGTCGATGCCGGAATCCGGCACGCCGATGACCACGTCCGCGTCCACCGGATCCTCCTGCGCCAGGAAACGGCCGGCCCGCAGCCGGGCCAGGTGGACCGAGACGCCCTCGATCACGGAATCCGGCCGGGCAAAATAGATATACTCGAAAACGCAGATCGAACGGGGCCTGCCGCACAGGCGGCGGTCGGTGGTCATGCCCTCCTTCCCGAAGATCACGATCTCCCCGGGAAGGATATCCCGGACCAGTTTTGCCCCGACGGCGTCCAGCGCGCAGGATTCCGACGAGACCACCCAGGTCCCGTCCGGCATCTGCCCGAAGCACAGGGGCCGGAAACCGTTCGGATCCCGGAAGGCGATCAGCTTGGTGGCTGTCATCAACAGGCAGGAGTAAGCGCCCTGCAGCTGCTGCATGGTCCGGAAAACCGCCTCTTCCGTGGCGGAAACCTTCAGGCGCTCGGACACGATGGTATAGACGATGGTTTCCGTGTCCGCCGTGCCGTGGAAGATACCGCCACTGAGCTCATGGCGCGCGCGCAGCGCCCGGGCGTTCACCAGGTTGCCGTTATGGCACAGCGCCATGTTTCCCTTCATATGGCTGATGACGATGGGCTGGATGTTGTTGTGGTTTTTTCCGCCGGTCGTGGAGTAACGCACATGCCCGACCGCGACGTTTCCGTCCCCCAGGCGGTCCAGGGCCTGCCGGTCAAAGACTTCGCCGACCAGGCCGTCCCCCTTGAAGTGGCGGAACACGCCGTCGCGGGAGACCGCGATTCCGCAGCTTTCCTGTCCCCGGTGCTGCAGCGCGTACAGCCCGAGATACACATCCCGGGGGACGGCCTTCTTCACCGGGGACCAGATTCCGAAAACACCGCATTCCTCATGCATACCGGTATCCTCCCAAAGAAAAGAGGCAAAGGAATCCGCGAGACTCCTTTGCCTTTCGCGAAAAAGTATAGCACGTTCAGATGCGGATGTACAGATCGTTTTCGCAGCCGGTTCACAGAAGAAACAAGGCGGGGCCGGGGCCGGGACCGTTGCGCCGCGCGGCGAAACGTGATACCATCCGACTGCGGGATCAGGAAAAAGTGTACGCGCCGGAGGTGCTTCGTGGATTATCTGTCCCATTACGACTCCCCGCTGGGCGGGATGACGATGGAAAGCGATGGGAAAGCGCTGACCGCCCTGCGGTTTGACGGGCCGGAACAGGCCGGGGAAACGCCGGAGCACGCGGGGAAAGGCCTTCCGGTTTTCGGACAGACCCGCCGCTGGCTGGATATCTATTTCAGCGGACGAGACCCGGGCTTCACACCGGAGCTGGGCATGCGCGGCACCGCTTTCCGGAAGGCTGTATGGGAAATCCTGCGGACGATTCCCTTCGGAGAGACCATGACCTACGGGGAAGTCGCGCGGCGGCTGCCCCGGGCATCCGCCCGGGCGGTCGGCGGCGCGGCGGGACACAACCCGATCGCCCTGATCGTTCCCTGCCACCGGGTGATCGGCGCGGACGGGCGCCTGACGGGCTATGCCGGAGGGCTGGAACGGAAGGCCCGGCTCCTGGAAATGGAAAGGCAGGCCGCGGCCGTTGTCCCGGGGGACCGGGTTATGGTATGATGACCGTAAAGAACAGCGCGCTCCCGGCAATACTGATGATTTTACCCAACCACAGAAGGAGGATATGACCATGGACGTACTGCAGGCCATTTCAAACCGGAGATCCCACCGGGCGTACCGGGCGGAGCAGATTCCGGAGGAGACCCTTTCAGCCATACTCCGCGCGGCGCTGGAATCCCCGAGCGCCCGGAACAGGCAGCCCTGGCACTTTTCCGTCGTACAGGACGCGGAACTGATCCAGGAGGTGCATGACGAGGCGGCGAAGGTGATGGGAAGGGGCGGCAGCCCGCGCTTCGCGGATCCGGATTTCCAGATGTTCTATCACGCGCCGACCGTGATCTTCCTCTTCGGGGAGAAGGACAATTCCTGGACGCAGGTGGACTGTGGCATCGCCGTCGGGAACATCGCCCTCGCCGCGGAAGGACTGGGCGTCGGAAGCGTCATCCTCGGCCTGCCGAAGCCCGCGTTTGAAGGCAGCCGGGCGGAGGAACTGAGAAAGAAACTGCAGTGCCCTGAAGGACACGATTTCGTGATCGCGATCGCGCTGGGGACCGCGACCGATACCAAGGAACCGCACGAGACGCGGCAGGAAAAGATCAGCCGGATCGGATAAGACAGACGGCGGCTTTGAGGGGAAAAATGGAGAACAGCGGAATCACGGAAATCGAAATACTCGGCGACAACAGGTTTGAAACCTTTACCAAAGCCCGGGCGGGCAGCCGGGCAGTGATCATCCGGGACGGGATGATCCTGCTTTCCCATGAAACCGTATCCGGATGGTGGCTGATTCCCGGCGGCGGCCTGGAAGACGGGGAAACGCCGGAGGAATGCTGCGTGCGGGAAACGGAGGAGGAAACCGGGCTGATCGTGCGGCCGGTGCGGCAGTTCCTGACGATGCACGAATACTATGAGGAATACCGCTATATCAGCCATTACTTTGCCTGTGAGGCGGCGGGAGAGGGGCAGATGCGCCTGACCGGGGCGGAACAGCGCCGCGGCCTGGAGCCCCGGTGGATTCCCCTCACGGAGGCAATCGATATCTTTTCCCGTCATCAGTCCTACGCCGCGACCAGCGAGGAAAAGCGCGGCGCGTACCTGCGGGAATACACCGCCCTGACTGAATATATGAAAACGGCGGATCCGGCCATCCGCCACGGAGGGGAAAGCAAATGAGTACACTTCAGGTCCGCAGGATGACCTACGCGGCGCTGTTCCTGGCGCTCGCCATGGTACTGCCGTTTGTGACCGGCCAGATACCGCAGATCGGCGCGATGCTGTGCCCGATGCATATTCCCGCGCTGCTCTGCGGGTTTATGTGCGGCTGGCCGTGGGGAATGCTGGTAGGCTTCGTCGCCCCGCTGCTGCGGTCGGTGATCTTCGGGATGCCCGCCATGTTCCCGGGCGCGGTGGCGATGGCCTTCGAGCTGGCCGTCTACGGCGGCGTGGCCGGACTCCTGTACCGTGTGCTGCCGCGGAAAAAGCGGAATATCTATATTACGCTGGTCGTTTCCATGATTGCCGGGCGCGTCGTCTGGGGAGCTGTGCGCATGATCCTGGCCGGCCTGTCCGGGAACAGCTTCACCTGGGCGCTGTTCGCGGCCGGCGCCGTTACCAACGCCATTCCCGGGATTATCCTGCAGCTGGTGCTGATCCCCGTTCTGGTGATCGTCCTGGAAAGGGCCGGGCTGACCCTCAATCAGCAGCGGGACACATAAGGAGCGCGGGAAAATGATGATCGGCTTTGTGATATGGAGCGCTGTCAGCCTGCTCCTTGCGGGCATCGGCATATGGACCTGGAAAGCGGACAAGGCGGCCGGCTTCTTTGCCGGGGTGGAACCGCCGAAGGTCCGCGACGTCCGCAAGTACAACCACGCGGTGGGCACGCTGTGGTTCGCGTACGCGGCGGCGTTCGAACTGCTGGGTCTGCCGCTCCTGTTCCTGAAGCAGAACAGCGCGGGCTTCCTGTGGAGTATCCTGGGCACGGTGGGAATCACGATCGCGCTGGTCATCGCCTATCAGCGGATCCAGGCGCGGTTCAGCGATCCGGAGGAACGGCGCTGACAAAGGGAGAAGGGGAGAAAAATGGCCAACCTGATTGTGGTATGCGGCCCCCAGGCCGTCGGGAAAATGACGGTCGCGGAGAGCCTCCGGGACAAGCTTCGCTACAATATGATGATGAATCACGACAGCATCGAGGTGTCGGACCGGATCTTCGGATTCAACACGCCGGCCCAGCGGGAATTCAACGCGTATTTCCGGGAGAAGGCGTTCGAGCTGGCGGTAAAGCATAATGTGGACATGATTTTCACCTATGTCTGCGCGTTTGACGAACCGGCGGAAAAGGAATACCTGACCGGCCTGAAGGACCTTTTTGAGCGGAACGGGGGCAGTTTCCTGTTCGTGGAGCTTTACGCGGACATGGATACCAGGCTCCAAAGGAATGAGACGCCCCACCGCATGGAACGGAAAGCGTCCAAGCGGGACGTGGCGTGGAGCAGAGCCAACCTGATTGCGGACGCGGAAAAATACCGGCTGAACTCGGATGAAGGCGAAACCTGGTTTGAGAACCACCTGAAGATCGACAACACGCATCTGTCCCCGGACGAGACCGCGGACAGGGTGATCCGAACCTTTCAGCTGAAAGCGAACGACAGGGACGAAAAGGAATACCGCTTCGGCGTATGAACCGGGAACGCGCGCGGAAAGCGCGGGAGGAACAGTATGGAGACAATGTTTGAGACGGAGCGCCTTAAGATCCGGAAATTCAGGGACGGGGACGCCCTGCCGCTGTACGAAAACCACCTGGACGACGCGGTCCGGAAATGGTTTCCCAATGAATGCTATGCCGACCGGGAGGAGGCGCTGGACGCGATCCGCTTTTACGCGGATTGCGTCGACAAGGGGCAGCTGCCTTATGTGCTGGGCGTGGAGCTGAAGGAAACCGGCGAGCTGATCGGCGACACCGGGATCAGCGAAGTGGAGGGAAAACCCGCCGAGGCGGAAATCGGATACTGTATCGGGCAGAAATACCGCGGCAGGGGATACGCCACGGAACTGCTGGACGCGATATCCGCCTTTGTGGCCGCCCGGTTCGGAATCCGGGAGATTTACGGGCGCGTGGTGTACGGAAACGAGGCGTCCGCGAAGGTGCTGGAGAAGAACGGATATCAGTTTGTCCGCCGGGAATACGGCGCGGAGGACGACCCGTACGGCAACGGAATGCTGGTGTACCGGAAAGCGTTCTGATCCGGTGGGGCAGGACTGAAAAACCGGCCTCCGCCGGAAATCACCGCACAAAAAAAGGGGAAGAGCCTGTGAATATTTATGTCGATTTTGACGACTGCCTGTGTGAGACCGGAAGGGCTTTCGCCCGCCTTGCTTCTGATCTGTTCGGAATCAACACGCCCTATGAGGAGATGCGGCATTTCAATCTGCAGAAAGCCTTTAACCTGACGGATGAACAGTATGATCAGCTGCTGGTTAAAGGCCACGAGCCGGAGGTTCTCCTGTCCTTCGAAGAGACGCCCGGCGCATCAGAAGTGATCAACGAATGGATCCGCGCGGGCCACGAAGTGTCGGTGATTACCGGCCGGCCGTACGCTTCCTACGAACCGTCCCGCCTGTGGCTGGACCGGCACGCCCTGCGGGACGTTCCGCTGTACTGCCTGGATAAATACGGCCGGGAAAATTTCGTGAAGGACAGCAGTTTCAGCCTGAAGATCGAGGATTATTACAAAATGCGATTCGACTGCGCCGTGGAGGACTCCCCCCTGGCTTTCCGGTTTTTCGACCATCTGCCGGACCTCCGGGTTATGGTCTTCGACCGGCCGTGGAACAGGGCGGCCGCGCTTCCGGAAGGTAACTACCGCCGATGCTTCGGCTGGGAGGACGTCCGATCCGGCGCGGCAGGCGGCGGGCGGTGAGAGGCGCCGGGGTCAGGAGCCGATCGCGGCGACGGCGTCGATATGCTCCGGTGGGGCTTCCATCATGTTCCAGCAGAGGACGGCGCCCTCAAACCCATGATCCCGGACCGCGGAAAGGGATTCCGCGATATAGGCGGGGTCTGTCCGGACGACATCCGCCCGGTAGTTGATCTCGATTCCCGGGAATTTTTCACATGAAACGCGGCTGATCGCGTCCAGCTGTGAGTCCAGGAACGCTTTGTCCATGGAAATCCCGATCCGCCCGGCCGCGCCGGGCGCGTTTTTTTCATACAGCGCGTATTCGTAACCGATCCCGGCCGGAGCGTCCGTTCTCCGGTACAGCATCGGCTTGATAAAGTCGGCGCGCTGCGTGATCAGGGCGTAATCCTGGCCGACAAAACGGCTGACAAGCGGCGCGAAAAGGTCGAGGCCGACGATCAGTCCTTTGCCTTTGAAATAATCGCAAAGCTCCGTCACCGCGCCGGCGATGATCTCTGCCTTCACGTCAAAAAACCGCCGCGCGGTCTCATCCGCAGTCACAAAGTACCCGTCGGCAGGGAAGGAAACCATATCGAAGAAGGAATCTTTTTTCATTTCATACCGGTTCCGGACCGCGCGGAGATCGACCCCTCTTTTTCCGAAGGCTTCCGCGCAGCGCGCGCATCCGCAGCTCAGCACGCCGGAAACCCCGGAAACGAAGGACTGGCTCCGGATCCGGTCCAGGAACACCCCGTCAAAGCCGCAGCCGGAGAAGTGCTTTTCCCAGATATCCTTCACGATCTGAAGGTTGCGGCCGGAGGACGGACAGCAGAAGAGGAAGTCCGCCCCGTCGTCCTGAACGGGCGAGGGGATCCGGTTTCCGAATATGTCCGCCGCCTCATCCGGCTCCGAGATCATTCCCACCTCGGCGAAGACCGGAAGCCAGAGCAGCATCCGGATGCCGGAAGCACGGAGAAAGGCGCCGACCGTCCGGTATACGGCCGGATCCGTCTGCCATCCGATAATCACCCGGTCCACCGGGATCCGGGAGGCGATCCGGCTGATGGTCCGGATAATCTCCTCCGGTTCATGAAACGCCGTATGCCAGGGTCCGGCGAAAACCTGCAGGATATATTTCATCTTGTGTCCTTTCAGGGCCGGCAAAGCGGTCCGCCCTTACGCGTTCTTTTTCGCCACGCGGCCCAGCAGGATCAGCGCGACGATCAGCACCAGCGGGAATACGCTGCCGACCAGCATGCCGGACTGGAGATTGTCCCCCGCCTGCTGCGTGATGTTTCCGACCAGGCTTGGCCCGAAGGCACCGCCGAGGTCGCCCGCCATGGCCAGCATGGCAAAGAGGGCGGTTCCGCCCTTTGGAATGCGGGGGGATGTGATGCTGATGGTACCCGGCCACATGATGCCGACGGAGAAACCGCAGCATACGCAGCCGACCAGGCCCAGGACGGGGGTTTTCGACAGGCTGGCCAGCAGGTAGCAGCACAGGCACATGACGCCCGAACCGATCATAAACTTATTCAGGTCCAGCTTCGGCCCGAACTTCCCGTAGATGACCCGGCAGATTCCCATGGTGACCGCGAACAGGCAGGGTCCCACAAGGTCGCCCACCGTCTTGGAGAAACCGAGGGCGGCCTCCGTGAAGGCGGATGCCCACTGGGCCATAGACAGCTCGGACGCCCCGGCACAGACCATCAGCAGGATGGCCAGCCAGAAAATCGGAAGCCGGGACAGGTCCCGGACTGTCATGCCCTTGCCTTCCTCGGTGAGCCGCTCGATGGGGCAGGTGGCGAAGTTGTATATGTTGTACAGCGGCACCAGGGCCCAGATGCAGGCCAGCCACTTCCAGTGCTCAATTCCGGCCACCGCGAAGAAAAGCGTGGACAGCAGGATAACGCCCACCGATCCCCAGCAGTAGAAGGAGTGCAGCATGCTCATGACCGCGTCCTTATGATCGAACGGGCAGGCCTCGACGATCGGGCTGACCAGCACTTCGATGAGCCCGCTTCCGATCGCGTAGAGGACGACGCAGATCATGACGCCGGCAAAGGGATCGGGCAGAAGGTCCGGCAGGAAAGCGAGACCGGCCAGCCCGAGACCGGAGGTGATTTCGGAAACCACGATGCTGCGCCGGTAGCCGATGGAATCCACGAACCGCGCGCAGAGCACGTCGACCAGCAGCTGGGTCAGGAAAAAGGCGGTCGGGATCAGCGCGATCTGTCCCAGGGAGATCGAATAATCCGTGTGGAACTTCAGAAACAGGAGCGGCGCGAAGTTGGCGGTGATCGCCTGGGTGATAAAGCCCAGGTAGCAGGCCAGCAGCGTCTTCCGGTAATTTTTCTTCATGGGTTCCTCCCTGCCGTCAAGGCTGTCTGATACGGGCATTATATCCCATCCGCCCGGAAATATCACTGTTTTCCGCGGAAACGGCCGGATGTGCCCGGTCCGGGCGCCTCCCGCTTTTTTTGCCGCCCGTCTTCTGGTATAATCATTCGCAGGGAAAAGAATAATCGGCCGCGACGGAGGCTATAGATGAAAAAGATCGCATGCTTATTCCCGGGAATCGGATATACCTGTGACAAGCCGCTTCTGTATTACAGCTGGAAAATGCTCCGGGGGATGGGCTGGGAGATTGTCCCGGTCCGGTATTCCGGATTTCCGGACAACGTCAAAGGCAGCCCGGAGAAAATGCAGCAATGCGCGCATATGGCGCTGGAACAGGCGGAAGAGATGCTGCAGGATATCGACTGGAGCGAGTATGCGGATATCCTGCTGATCGGGAAAAGCGTCGGGACGGTGGTCTGCGCCGCGTACGCGAGGCGCCATGGCCTGAAATGCCGCCAGGTCCTTTTTACCCCGGTGGAAGCCGTGTTCCAATTCGCTTCGAGCCGCTCCATCGCCTTTCACGGCACCGCGGATCCCTGGGCGGACACGAAGGCCATCGAGGAAGGCTGCGGGAAACTGGGAATTCCGCTGTATGAAACCCGGGACGCGAACCACTCGCTGGAAACCGGCGACGTGGACGCGGATATCCGGGAGATGCGGATCGTTATGCGAATCGTCAGGGATTTCGTGACAGGCGGAGGGGAAGGCGCGTGAGCGGGAAGGAAAGCCGGTACGTTCATTACCGCAGCCGCAGCGTCGCCATCGTGATCCGCGGCGGGAAAATCCTGATGGAAAGGGTTTTCTGTTTCGGGCGTGAATTCCATACCGTTCCGGGCGGCGGAATCGAGGAAGGCGAAACGCCGGAGCAGGCGGTCCTGCGGGAGCTGAAAGAGGAATGCGGCCTGGACGGCACCATCGTCCGGCCGCTGGCGGTCCAGCATAAATCCGGCGGATCCGCGGAGTATTCCTTTGAGGTCCGTATCCCGGACGACCAGGAGCCGGTGACGGGATATGATCCGGAGGAAACGGCCGGAGATCCGCCCCTGAAGGAAGTCCTGTGGATGAATCTGGAAGAGATCAGTGAAAGGGACCGTGCATTCCTTTGGTTTTACGGCCTGATCTCCGTGGATGGCTTTTTTGACAGGATCCGGTCCTGGGGCGACGAGATCAGCTATCCCTCGCCGCCGCCCCGGGACGGCGGCCGCCCGGCGGAATAACCGGAAACCGGGCGGTACGGGCGTTTTACTTTTTCTGTACCCTGAAGAAGACCGCGGCGAGCGGCGGAAGGACGATTTCACAGGAGAAGGGCTGCTCCTCCAGGGGGATTTCCTCCGCGTGGAGAACCGTTCCGTTATAGAGATTGCTGCCGCCGAATTCCACCCTGTCCGAGTTGAGGACTTCCGTCAGTTCACAGTCGAAGGGAAGTCCGATCCGGTAATCCAGATAAGGCTGGGGCGTGAAGTTCACCGCGCAGGCGATGGAGCTGCCCTCGTCGTCGGAACGCATCACGGCTACCGCGCTGCGCTCCTTGTCATTCACGTTCAGCCATTTGAAGCCGTTCCAGCTGTCGTCAATCTTGTGCATGGCTGGTTCGCTGCTGTACAGATGATTCAGCGCCCGGACGAATCTCTGCAGGTCGGGGTGCCTTTCATATCCGAGCAGGAACCAGTCCAGCTGTTCATAGTCCCTCCATTCCACAAACTGGCCGAATTCGCCGCCCATAAACAGCAGCTTCTTGCCGGGGTGCGCCATGTAATACCCGTACAGCGCGCGCAGGCCGGCGAACTTCTGCCACAGGTCACCGGGCTGTTTGTCGATCATGGAGCGCTTGCAGTGGACGACTTCGTCGTGGGAGAAGGGCAGCACATAGTCCTCGCTGAACGCGTACATCAGCGAGAAAGTGATTTTGTCATGATGGTACTGCCGGTAGATCGGATCCATGTCGATATAGGACAGGATATCGTTCATCCAGCCCATGTTCCATTTGAAACTGAAGCCCAGGCCGCCGTCGCTGACGGGATGGGTGACCCGGGGGAAGGCGGTGGACTCCTCCGCCACAGTGATCGCGCCGGGACAGATCCGGTTGACGGCCTCATTCAGGTTCTGCAGGAAGCGAACCGCGTCCAGGTTTTCGTGCCCGCCGAACTGGTTCGGCACCCACTGGCCCGGCTCCTTGCCGAAATCCAGGTACAGCATACAGCTGACCGCGTCAAACCGCAGGCCGTCGGCGTGGTATTCCCGGAGCCAGAAAAGCGCGTTGGACATCAGGAAGCTGACCGCCTCGCCCCGCGCGTAGTCGAACAGCAGCGTTCCCCACTGCGGCATTTCAGCGCGGCGGGAATCCGCGTGCTCATAGCATGGCGTGCCGTCGAACAGGCGCAGACCCGCCTCGTCCTTCGGGAAGTGGGCGGGTACCCAGTCCAGGATGACCCCGATGCCCGCCTGGTGCAGCCGGTCCACGAGATACCGGAGCTGGTCGGGCGTCCCGTAGCGGGAGGTGGGCGCGTAATACCCGATCACCTGGTAGCCCCAGGAGCCGTCAAAAGGATGCTCCATCACCGGCATGAATTCCACATGCGTGTATCCCATGTCCTGCAGATAGGGGACCAGCTGGTCGGCGATCTCGGCGTAATTCAGGATGCGCCCGTTCTCTCCCCGGCGCCATGTGCCCAGGTGCATTTCATAGATGTTCATGGGCTCACGGCAGGGGACTTTTTCTTTCCGGCCCTCCATCCACTCCCCGTCGTTCCAGCGGTATTCCGACAGGTTCCGCAGCTTGCTGCCGTTGCTGGGCCGCAGTTCCATTTCAAAGCCGTAGGGGTCGGCCCGCATGTGCCATTCCCCGTTGGCACAGAGGATTTCGTATTTATATGTGCGGAGGAGCTCCACGGCCGCGGGATCGGCGTATTTTGCCGGGTCACGTTCCGGACGGAACAGGCTGTCCGGCAGGCGCAGCTCCCAGATGCCGTCGTATTGCTTGGCCATGGGAAAGGCTTCCCGGTCCCAGCCGCAGAATTCCCCCACGAGGGATACGCGCCGGGCATTGGGTGCCCAGACGGAGAAATGCCATTTCAGCTCCCCGTTCTCCTCCACGGGATGCGCGCCCAGAAAATCATACGCGTCCACACAGTTCCCCATGTGAAAGCTTTCCCTTCGCTGCCCGTCCGGCGGATTGTACCACATAGCGCCAAACCTCCTGTTACTGTATATTTGCCCTGTGCTTTTTT
>JAILIE010000065.1 GCA_024695415.1 Clostridiales bacterium
GACGGAGGCGCCGCCGGAGGAAAGCGCGGAGCCCGCGGAAAGCCCGGCGCCGGAGGAGAGCGCGGCGCCTGCCGAAAGCGAAACGCCGGAGCCGCCGGAACCCGCGGAGACCCCCGGACCGGAGCCGGACGTGACGCCCCTGCCTTCTCCCGGAGCATAAGATTTCCGAATCTGTCAGGCGATGTTCACCTGATGAACACATGAACGCGGTATGATGAACCCGCAGGAAGGGAAGGAAACCACCTGCCTTCCCGGAAAGCAACCCTTTTCCCTGACACTTCAGGTGTCAGACCTCCCTATCCTCCATATGGCACAGGCCGCTCCGCAGCGGTCTGTGTTCTTTTTTTCACGTTTCCCGGGAAACGGAAGCCGCCTTAGGATTTGTGCAGAGTGCACAAACGGGGTTCAACAAATTAGTCAAAATTGCATCTTTCTTTTTTTCTTCTTTCAGGCTATAATACACCCATCAAGGGGCTTCGGCCCTGTATGAAACGAGGAGGATTCAAAATGGCCAGTGTATCCCTGCAGCACATCTACAAGATCTATTCCGGCAACGTGACCGCCGTCAGCGACTTCACTCTGGAAATCGCCGATAAGGAATTCATCGTTCTGGTCGGCCCCTCCGGCTGCGGAAAGTCCACCACCCTGCGCATGGTCGCCGGTCTGGAAGAGATTTCCGACGGCGAGCTGTACATCGGCGACAAGCTGGTGAACGACGTCGCTCCCAAGGATCGCGACATCGCCATGGTGTTCCAGAACTACGCGCTGTATCCGCATATGACCGTGTATGACAACATGGCCTTCGGTCTGAAGCTGCGGAAGACCCCCAAGGATGAGATCAAGCGCCGCGTGGAAGAAGCTGCGAAGATCCTGGACATCGCCCACCTGCTGAACCGGAAGCCGAAGGCTCTGTCCGGCGGCCAGCGCCAGCGTGTTGCCCTGGGCCGCGCCATCGTGCGTGAACCGAAGGTCTTCCTGTTCGACGAACCGCTGTCCAACCTGGACGCCAAGCTGCGCGTCGCCATGCGTACCGAAATTACCAAGCTGCATCAGCGCCTGCAGACCACCTTCATCTACGTTACCCACGACCAGACAGAAGCTATGACCATGGCCAGCCGTATCGTGGTTATGAAGGACGGCGTCGTGCAGCAGGTGGATACCCCCCAGAACCTGTATGACTATCCGGCCAACGAGTTCGTCGCCGGCTTCATCGGCAGCCCCCAGATGAACTTCTTCAATGTCCGCCTCGACCGTGAGGGACAGGACGTCGTGGCCCTGTTCGGCGACAACAAGATCGTCATCCCCGAGAAGAAGATCGCGAAGTTCACCGACGAGAGCTACATCGGCAAGGACGTCGTGATGGGCATCCGTCCCGAGAACATCCACGACGACGAGCAGAAGCTGGCTGAGTTCGCCACCGCCACCATCGACGTGGACGTCGAAGTGACCGAACTGATGGGCTCTGAAACCTACCTGTACCTGAGCACCACCGGCAAGGACGGCAACATCATCGCCCGCGTGGATCCCCGGACCACCAGCAAGGCCGGCAACAAGATCCGCATCGCCTTCGACACCAACCACCTGCACTTCTTCGACAAGGAAACGGAGAAGACCATCCTGAACAAGTAATTTCCAACAGTTCACCGCGCTCCCGGCACGTCCGGGAGCGTTTTTCTGTCCCGGCGGTTTACAGGATTCCCGGGGACGGACATCGAATCCAATAAAGAATACCCTGCAAAAGGTCAGAGCCTGTCGGATACCCCGGAATAAGGAGATGCTGATATGAAGAAGATCGTTGTCCTGGCGGACCTGCACGGAAACATGACGGCGACAAAGGCCATGGAACAGGAGATCGACCGGATTAGTCCGGACGATATCTGGTTCCTGGGAGACGCCGTCGGAAAGGGCCCGGAAAGCGATCAGACCTGCGACTGGGCCAGGACCCACTGCAGGCACTGGATTGCCGGAAACTGGGACCGCGTGCTGACGCAGTTCCCGGACTATAACGCCTGGTATATCCGCCAGCTCGGGCAGGAGCGGATCGACTGGCTGAACTCCCTTCCCCTGGAGGACGAACTGGAGATCAGCGGCATCCGTTTCCGCCTGGTTCACGGGCGTTTCCTGGATCCCCTGTACCTGAGCTTCGACCCGGATGAGAAACTCCGGGAAGGGTTTAAATTCCATGACGGCCGGCCGGAGGCGAACGGCCTGATCTGCGCGGACAGCCATCGGCCTTTCATCCGGCCGCTGGAGGGCGGATACGCACTGAACACCGGCAGCGTCGGCAACAACCTGAGCCTGCCGCGGGCGCACGCGCTGCTGCTGGAGGGCGAGGACGGCCCGGCGCCCCTGCGTATCACGATCCTTTCCGTTCCGTACGACAACCGGGAGGCAGCCGAGACCGCGGAAAAATATCCCGGAATGCCGAAGAAGGAAGCGTATCAGAACGAGGTCATGACCGGGAGCTATTCCCGCTGACGGGCCGCGGGCGGACAACCCGGCCGGGAAAACATGAAAAACGGCGTGCCGGAAAAGCGGCACGCGGGAGTGAACTGAAAAGGGAATAAGGTTAATCGCCGTCCTCCTCCGGAAGGGCTTTGCTCAGCGGGGAGCGACAGATTTTAAACGACGGGATCCCGGAGATTACCTCCGGGTCTTTTTCGTCGGTATGGTTGCCGTCCGTGAAGCCCATCCCGACCGAAATCCGGTTGTAGTTTCCGCCGGAAACCTGGAGGAAGAGGACTTCGTTCTCGCTGACGGCGTAGACGACGGCGCTGTGGCGGTACTGCTTCTTATTCGCCCGGTAATCCACGCGGACGATATCGCCCACGCGGAACCCGCCCGCCTTTTCCAGGGAATAATAGAAATCCCATTCCCGGTGGGGATTGCGGTCCCCGGAGAGCAGGTAGCCGATGAACTGGGCGAAGCCGAAGCATTCGCCCCATCCGCCCTGGGACGGGGCGATGGCGAACACCTTATCCGTATTCCAGCGGCAGCCGTACCAGCCGGGAATATACGCCTTTTTCCGCAGCTTGTTGACGGAGGTGTCCGTCCAGCCGGGCTTTTCAAAGAAACCGTGGTAGGTCTGGATCTCGTTTCCGCGGGTGGTCCAGAACCACCCGTCCTCCAGTTCGTATTCCTCCCTGATCGCGTCCATGTTCTCCGTGGTGAAAACGCCCTGGAAGCGGGTGTCCGTAAAGGAGGACGCCGCGAAAGCATTTGTGATGAACGAAAAGACCAGCAGGAAAAGAAGCAAAGCCCCGGTTCGCTTTTTCATCGGCCCGCCTCCTTTCTTTCCGCGCCCATTATAACCGAACCGGAAAGGGGAATCAAGAAAGCGGAACTCCTTTCCATTTCACCCTTTTTTTTCCTGCCGGAATGTGGTATGATTTTCAGAAGAAACGAAGGAAGGGGATGCCGATGGAACCTGTATCCGTTACCGTTCACCTGCTTCGTTTCAGTGAGATTCCCGAACCCCTGAAGGAAAGGTTCCTCAAGGGCGGAGAGCCCCTGGCGGAATACCGGGGAAAGCTCTTTCTCCGGCAGGGGGACCGGGTCCTGAGCTGTGAAAGCTCGCCGGACGGAATGGAACTTCTCAACACCTTCACGGCGGGAAGCACTCCGCAAAGCGCGAAGAAAGCGGAAGACCCATGGCAGGCGGTCCTGCGGGGAGACTATACCGGACAGGGCGGAATCCGCGACGGAATCCGCCGCCAGGTGATCGTTTTCGCCGCGGTTCCCGGGGACGGGAACCCGCTGCGCAGGGACCAGCTCGAACCCCTGATCCCCCTGGAAAAAGGCGATGCGCTGACCGCCGCCGGCAGCGGGATCGTCGCGATGATCCGGGGCTGCGGGGAGAGCGGGGAGGAAGACAACGCCGAGTTTGCCGCCGCGGTGACCGAGACGGTGCTCGGCGAGACCGGCGTCCAGATCTGCGCCGGGATCGGGAATCCGGCCGACAGCCTTAACGGCCTTCCGGAATCCCTGGCCCAGGCGGAAGAGGCGGTCCGCACCGGCTTTAAGCACTCCCGCGAAGGATATGTGTTCGTTTACCGGCGCCAGACGCTGGAACGGCTGATTGAGGCGGTTCCGCCGCAGCGCCGCGCCGAACTGAAGCGGGAGATCATCACCCCCGGCGCCCGAAGGATCCTGACGGAGGAAATGCTGGAAACCATCCGGGTCTATTTCCGGAATGACCTGAACCTTTCCACCACCGCCCGCCAGCTGTTCATCCACCGGAACACCCTGAATTACCGGCTGGAAAAAATCCGCAGGGAAACAGGCCTGGATCTCCGGAATTTCCGGGACGCCGCCGTGTTTCAGCTGATCAGCCTGCTTCCGTACGATCCGGAACAGGAAGAATAATCCCTGACGAAGAGAGGAAACCGAAATGAAGAAGAAGATCCTGCTCATTGTATCCCTCCTGCTGGCGGCGTGCCTGCTTTCCGGCTGCGCGATGCTGAGCCTGAACCAGATGGAAAGCATGTTCCGGGCCGACAGCGCGTCCCAGCCGGTGAATTCCGGCACCGCCATCAGCACTTCCGGGGATACCGTGACCATCAGCCGGGAGGAATATGACCGGCTCGCGCAGTTCTCCGAGCTCGCGGAGCTGATGGATTACGCGACCGAATCCTTCTATATCGAACCGGACACGGACAAGATGCTGGAATACGCCGCCAAGGGGCTGATGAACGGCCTGGACGATCCGTACAGTTATTACTACTCTCCCAAGGAATACGCGGAGATGTGGGAAGAAGACGAGGGCAAATACGTCGGCATCGGCGTGCTGATCAGCGCGAACTACACCACCCAGATCTGTACGATTATCCGCGTGTTTGAGGGCAGCCCGGCCCAGGAAGTCGGCGTCCAGAAGGGGGATATCCTCTACCGCGTCGGGGAGGACCTGTACGTGAACGCCGACAACCTGCAGGACGCGGTGGATATCATGCGGGGCATCGAGGGAACGGACGTGGACGTTACCTTCATCCGCAACGGCGAGGAGATCACCTTTACCATCACCCGGCGGGAAGTCAACGTGAACCAGGTGGAGAGCAAGATGCTCGACAACCAGATCGGCTACATCACGCTGTACCAGTTTGACACCGGATGCGACAAGGAATTTGAGAACGCGGTGAACAAGCTCATTTCCGACGGCGCGAAGGGACTTGTCATCGACCTGCGGGACAACCCCGGCGGGTGGGTGACCGCGGCGCAGCATATCGCCGACCTGTTCCTGGACGAAGGCGAACTCTGCTACCTGGTCTATCGGGACGGATCGGAGGAACACGAATATCCGACGTATAACGGGAAAATCGACATCCCGCTGGTGGTTCTGATGAACGAGAACAGCGCCAGCGCATCCGAAATCCTGGCCGGCGCGCTGCGTGACTGCGCGGACGCCACGGTCGTCGGCACCGTCAGCTACGGCAAGGGCATCGTCCAGGCGGTGGCGGGCGTGGGCAGCAACGGCGCGGGATTCCAGCTGACCATCGCTTCCTACCGCACACCCAAGGGCACCGAGGTCCATAAGATCGTCATCATCCCGGATGTGGAAGTCCTGCTTCCGGAAGGAGATACCGGCGACTACGATTTCGCGGATACCGAGAACGACCCGCAGCTGAAAAAGGCGATCGAGGTCATGATGGAGAAAATGCAGTAAGAGGGAATCACCCGTCCTGATCAAAACCGAATCCGCGGATGAGGCGGAGAGCGGGACGGATGAAAATACACCTGATTGAGCGCTGAGAAACAATCAAGGCGCAAGATGGGAAGGGGGAAAAACATATGGTCTGTTCTGCGCGCGCGGCTTAGGGAATGCTTTGCTGCGCGTTTTTCTGTCCGGAAAGGAGAAGAAAAGGAATGGAAACAAGACTGGGCTTTGTCGGAATCGTCGTCCGGCAGATGGAATCCGCCCAGGAAGTCAACCGGGTGCTTTCCCAGTTCGGGGATATGATCCGGGGACGGATCGGGGTTCCGAGCAAAACGGAGCACACCGCCGTGATCGGTGTGATCATTGAGGGTGAAAACAGCCGGATCGGCGCGATGACCGGCAAGCTGGGCAACATTCCCGGCATCACGGTCAAGAGCGCGCTCGCCCCGGCGGAAATGTAAGAAAAGGAAAGGTGAAACAAAATGAAAAAACTGATTGCTGTCCTGATGCTTCTGATGATGGCCTGCGGTATCGCCTGCGCGGAGGACGCGCAGCTGACCCTGACCGCGCCCAACGGCGCGCCGGCGGTTTCCGTCGCCACGCTGGCGGAAGAAAAACCGGAACTGTTCTCCTTCATCGCGGCGGACACCATTGCCGCGGAATTTGCGAAGAACGAGTCGGACTTCATCATCGCCCCGGTGAACGCCGGCGCGAAGCTGTTCAAGGCCGGAAAGTCCACCTACCGCCTGGCGGCCGTGATCACCTGGGGCAACCTGGTGTTCGCTTCCCAGCGGGCGGATTTCAAGCCGGAGGATATCAACGGCCAGACCGTCACCCTGTTCGGTGAGAACACGATCAACGCCTCCGTTGCCCTGTACGCGCTGGAACAGAAGGGAATCGTGCCCGCGCAGGCGGAATACCTGGCCGGCGCGGCGGAAACCCAGCAGCTGCTGCTCCAGGATCCGGACGCGATCGTGCTGACCGCGGAGCCGGCTGTGACCGCCGCGAAGATTAAGAACGAGGCCGTGATTTCATATCCGGTCAACGACCTGCTGGGCAACGGGTCCGGATTCACGCAGGCCGGCGTGTTCGTCCGCGCCGAAACCATTGAGGCGAACGCGGAAGCCGTGAACGAATGCCTGGCCCTGATCGCGCAGTCCGCCGCGAAGTGCACGGAGGACCCGGATGCCGTGGCGAAGGCCGCGGTGGCGCTGGAAATCCTGCCGAACGAGAAGGTGGCCATGGCGGCGATCCCGAACTGCGGCATCCGCTATATCGGCGCTTCCGAGGTGAAGGAAGCCATCGGGTTTACCGTGAACATCGACCCGGCGCAGTTCGGCGGCGCGGAGCCTGAAGACGGATTCTACTATGAAGCGCAGTAAAACACTGCGGGAAACCGTTCTCTTCTGCCTGGGCATCGCGCTGGCCGTCCTGCTGATCCAGGCGGCCGGAAGCCTGAAAGGGGACCGGCTGGTCTTTCCCGACGCGGGAGAGATCGGCCGGACCTTCCTGCGCCTGCTCGGCGAAGGGAGAACCTGGACACTGATCGGCACGACGATGCTCCACTGGTCGGTTTCCCTGGCCGCGGCCTTCGCCGCGGGCATCCTGGCCGGCCTGGCGGAAGGGCTGATCCCCGGCGCGCACAGCCTGCTGAAGCCGCTGATGATGATGCTCCGGAGCCTGCCGATGATCGTGCTGGTAATCATGATCATGGTGCTGGCGAAGTATAGATACGTGCCGCTGATCGCCTCGGCGATGGCGGTTTTCCCGCTGATCAGCGAAGGCGTGTATGAGGGTATCGTCCATATCGAGCCGGAGCTGATCGACGTGTACCGGATCAACAGCTCCTTCACGCCCCGGGTGCTTTTCCGGGTCTACCTGCCGCTGATTTCCGGATATATGAAAGCCGCGTTCATCAACGCGGCCGGAATGGGGCTGAAGGTGACCGTCACATCGGAATACCTGGTGCAGACGCGGGAATCCCTGGGCAAGGCGGTATTCACCAGCAGCTATTTCAACGAGTATGCCGAGATCTACGCCTACGCGCTGATCATGGTCTTACTGATCGTACTGGTGACCGGAATTCCGGAAATCATGGCGAAAACCTGGCGAAAGCTGAAGCCTTATTCCGCGTCCCAGTCCTGAATCGCTTTTTCAATCAGGTCCGCGGCGGCGGCGGTACCATGTTCCGAGGCAAGGATACCGCTGACCTCGCGGGCTTTTTCATAGTATTCGCCGCGGCCGGTCAGCTCCAGCAGCGCCTTCGTCAGCTTCCGGACGGTCAGCGCGCTGCGCGCGATCGGCTTCGGGCCGCAGCCGATCCGGTGGACCTGATATCCCCAGAAGGGCTGGTCCCCGGCAAAGGGAATAACCAGCGTCGGCCGCCCGTGGCGCAGCCCGGCGGCGACGGTACCGGCCCCGCCGTGGTGAACCACGGCGCGGACGCGGGGAAACAGCCAGTCGTGGGGGATATAGTCGGCGAAATAAACCGTGCGGTTCGACTTCATCTTCCGGCCGGTCCAGCCGGTTGAGATCACGGCCCGGAGGCCGGCGGCGCGTACGGCGCGCAGGACGATCGTCATCAGCCGGTTCATATCCCCGGAGCTCATGGACCCGAAGCCGATATAGACGGGCTTCTCCCCGGCGGACATGAATTCCACCAGGTCCTTCGGCGGCTGCCAGGCGCAGGGCGACTCGTCAAACCAGAAACCGCTCATGTATACCTTCGGTCCCCATTCCTCCGGGCGGGGAAACACGCAGGGGCTGATCGCGTAGATCACCGGCACCGTATGCCCGCCGATCCGGTAATCCGGGCCAGTGGAGGGCTTGCGGACGGTAACGCCGTTCTCCTTCCGCCAGGAGGAGAGAATGTGTTTTTCCAGGGAGCCGATCAGGTAATAGCCGGCCTTGTAGGTCGCCTTGTTCACGGCCGGGCCAAGCCGCTGGCTGCGGACCGAGGAGATCGGCGCTTTGCCGGTGGGATCCATGGGGAAAAACTGCGTCTGGATGCAGGGAATACCATATTTTTCAGCGACGGAATAATACACGGACCCGAAGAAATTGCAGACCATCGCGTCCGCGCCGCGGCAGCCTTCGGACATATCCTCCAGCATCCGCGGGGCAGTGCTCTTCAGGCTTTTCCAGAGGCGGGGCAGATAGGTCAGGCCGTTGGTGTCCGGTTCCATGATCGCGGCCATCATATTCTCCGCGCTGCCGCTGAGCGGGCAGAAGGTGAGCCCGGCCTCCTCCGCCTCCCTGCGGAAGCGGGAAAAGGCCGAAAGGGTCACGGAATGCCCGCGGGAGGCAAGCTCCCGCCCGAGCAGGATATACGGCCGCACATCCCCCGTGGAACCGATGGACAGCATCGTGATTCGCATGAACGGACACCTCTTTTTGGAATGGAAGACCGGAAAGATTATACCATATTTCGCCCTTTTTCACAGGTCGGAGCGCTGAAAATACGGAAAACAAACGAAAAGCGGCGAAAACGAATTGCATAAAGCAGGCAAAAGCGGTATAATACACCGGTCACAGGAATATCCACTACTTTTTTGGAGGACGTTGGATGTATAAGCTTCTGCTTGTATCAGACCGCGAAGACGTACTGACCGCATTTGACCAGGTCGAAAGCTGGGAACGGCAGGGATTCAAACCGCCGCATATCCGGCACGATTTTGACGGCACGGTGGACAGCCTTTCAAAGCATCACGCGGACGGCATCTGCCTGGCAGTCGTTCCCGATGAAGAGGAAAAGATCCTGGCCTACCTGCAGGAAAACTTTCCGAACATCCCCCTGTTTGAAGCGGGTACCACCCCGGAGGAAGTCCTCCGTTACCTGAACGAGCTGAATATCCTGCTGAACCGTATCCACGCGGACTTTTCCAACGACAAGTTCCGCGAGATCGATATGCTCCAGGAATGCCGGCATGAATTCTTCCGCAAGCTCATGCGCGGGAAGATCGCCACGCGGGAGGACCTGTACCGGAATATGCGCCTGCTCCGCAGCCGCATGGACCCGGACCAGCCCTGCCTTTTGATCGAGCTGGACCAGGCGCCATCCCCCGACAAGCTTGAAGGCCGCTGGCATTACGGCGAGGACCGGCTGGAACTGGCACTGCGCAATTCCTTCGGCGGCGACCTGAACGGGATCCATATCCTGCCCACGGTCCATTCCAACGGCCAGATCCTGGTCCTGGCGTGCCCGCTGCACGGCGTGGAATGCAAGGTGACCAGCGACGCGATGACCGCCATGATGACGGACCATATCGCCCGGGGCGTGGATCACCTGAAGGATTTCTTCGGCCTGGAACTGCATATGAAGGGAATCCGGATTTTACCTGCGCTGCACGCGCTTTGCGCCGACGCGCAGGAACAGAAATAAACATTTTTCATTTTGGGAGGTAAAGGTATGGGCATTCTGGACAAGATCAAGGGACAACTGATCGACGTCATCGAGTGGTCCGACAATTCCGGCAAGACCATGGTCCACAAGTATGACATGAACGGCAAGGAAATCATGATGGGCGCTCAGCTGACCGTCCGGGAGAGCCAGGTGGCGATCTTCGTCAACGAAGGACAGCTGGCCGATATCTTCGAGCCCGGCCGGTATGAGCTGCAGACCAGCAACATGCCGATCCTGACCGCGCTGAAGAGCTGGAAGTACGGCTTCAACAGCCCCTTCAAATCCGACGTCTATTTCATCAACACCAAGCAGTTCCTCGACATGAAGTGGGGAACCAGCAATCCCGTAATGATGCGGGACGCCGAGTTCGGCATGATCCGGCTGCGCGCCTTCGGTATCTACAGCTTTAAGGTATCCAATCCGGAAACCTTCCTGAAGGAAGTCTTCGGCACCAGTGAGCTCTTCACTGTCGAAGGCGTCGAAGGACAGATCAAGCGCACGCTGGTCAGCGGCCTGAGCGACGCGATCGCCGAAAGCAAGATCCCGGCGCTGGACCTTGCGGCCAACTATGACGAGCTGGCTAATTACGCCCTGAAGGCGATCAACCCGAAGCTGGCGGCCCTGGGCCTGACCCTGTGCAGCTTCGTGATCGAGAACATCTCCCTGCCGGAAGATGTCGAGAAAGCCATGGACAAGCGCACCTCCATGGGCGTCCTCGGCAACCTGGACCAGTACGCGACGTACCAGGCCGCCGAAGCCATGCGTGAAGCCGCCAACAACGACGGAAACGGTATGGCCGGCATGGGTGTCGGCATGGGCGCCGGCGCGGCCATGGGCCAGATGTTCGCCCAGAGCCTGAACAATCCCGCGCAGCCCGCTCCCGCGGCTCCCGCTGCCGGCGCGGTGTGCGTCGCCTGCGGCGCGGCGATCCCGGCCGGATCCAAGTTCTGCCCGGAATGCGGCGCGAAGCAGAACGCCTCCGCCTTCTGCACCAGCTGCGGAAAGGAAATCCCCGCGGGCACCAAGTTCTGCCCCGAGTGCGGCGCGAAGCAGTAATAAAACTCATGCAGTCAGCGGAAAATTCCGCTCATGAAAAAGCCTCAGGGAGTATCATTCATACGCGACCAGGAACGGGGATCTTTCGCGTAATTGCCTTTTGCGAAGCGGCAATGGAACAGGGTAAAGCATTCAGATAACTGGGATCGTTTTACAAGGTTCTTAAAGCATAACGAAAAGACCGGGGACGATTGCCCCGGTCTTCGTTCTGCGTGTTACACTTCGGAGAACAGGATCCCGTAATCCTGGGCGAAGGATTTCGCGTAGGAATCCGGGTAGACGAACAGCATCAGGTGGCGGCATTCGGCGAAGGCGTCCGCCGCGATTTCGGTGACGGATTCCGGAATCTGGAGGGAAAGCAGGTTCTCGCAGTTCTCGAAAGCTTCCATACCGATTTCCTCCAGGCCGTCGGGAATGGTGACGCTGTTCAGGTTCGAGCAGCGCGCGAAGGTGTGCGGCGCGATGGCCCGGAGACCGGGATTGAGGGAGACGCTCTCCAGCATGACGCAGGAGCCGAAGGCGTGGGCGCCGAGGGACTCCAGGGAGTCGGGGAGGCGGACGCTTTCCAGCGCCCGGCATCCTTCAAAGGCAGATTCCCCGATATCGATGATGCCGTCCGGAAGGTTGATCTCCGCCAGGGCGCTGCAGCCGCTGAAGGCGCAGGGGGAGATGATCCGGATCGATTCCGGAAGCGTGACGGAGGTCAGCGACAGGCAGGCGTAGAACACGGAGTATTCCACGGCGGTCAGCCGCGGCGGCAGGTTCACCGACTGCAGCATGGAGCAGGCGTGGAACGCGTTGCTGCCGATCCGGGTCAGGTTCGGGGAAAGGACGATCTTCTTCAGGTTTTTGCAGCCGTAGAAGGCCTTCTGCTCGATGGCGGTAACCGTTTCCGGAAGGATGACGGATTCCAGGCACTGGCGGTTCGCGAAGGCTTCCTCCGCGATGACGCGCACCCGGTCCGGCACCCGGTACTCGGGATCGGAACGGTCGAAGGGATAGAAGAGCAGATAATGGTCCGTTTTGCTGATCAGGACGCCGTCGTCCGACTCAAACACCGGATGGTCCGGGACAATATCGAACTTCTTCAGGGAAACACAGCCGGAGAAGGCGTTGCTGCCGATCGACTCCATTTTCAGGGGGATATTGATCGACTCCAGCGCGTCACAGGACGCGAAGGCGTTGTCCCCGAGGGAGGTGACACCCTTGGGGAGCGAGACGGACTTCAGGCTGCGGCATTCGGAAAACGCCTCCGGCCCGATGCTCCTGAGCGCCTCCGGGAGGACGACGGATTCCAGCGAGACGCAGGACTGGAAGGTGGAATAATTGATCTTCCGCACAGAGGGAGGCAGGACGACGGATTTCAGGGAGGAACAGCCGATAAAGCACCATTCGCCGATGGTTCTGACCGATTCGGGAATGGAGACGTTAACCAGGGACTCACACCAGGAAAACGCCGCTTCGCCCAGGACGGTGACGGAATCCGGAATGACGACCGTACGGATAAAGGACTGCCAGGAGAACGCGTTGTCCGCGATCACGGTGACAGGATGGCCCTCATACCGGTCCGGGATGACGACAAGGGATTTCGTTCCCTCATATCCGTCCAGCTGGGCACTTCCGTCCCTGCGCAGACTGAATAGATATTCAGGCATAACCGTTACCTCCTTCGGGATTGATCAGGAAAGCATGGCCGCGCCGATGATGCCGGCCTTGGCGCCGAGGACCGCGATCTTGATCTGCGGCATCGGCTGGTCGTTGTAGATGACGTATTTCGGGTATTCCCTGCAGATCGCGTCCATCAGGAAACTGCCGGCCTTGCTGACGCCGCCGCCGATAACGATGACTTCCGGATCGAGCAGGTTGATGACGCTGGCGATGGCCTGGCTGAGGTAGCTGATGTAGCGGGTATAGACCTCGGTGGCCGCCGGGTCGCCCTTGCGGGCGGCGTCGATCAGCGATCTAGCCTCGATCTTCTCGAACTTTCCGCCGGCCTCGGCGAGGATCTGGGAATCCGGATGCGCGGCGACCGCCTCCCGGGCCATCCGGATCAGGGCGGTGGCGGAGCAGTAGCGCTCCAGGCAGCCGCGGTTTCCGCAGGTGCAGGGCTCGCCATCCAGGCACAGGGTCACATGGCCCAGCTCGCCGCCGATGCCGTGGAACCCGTTCCAGATCCGGCCGTTGATGATGATGCCGCTGCCGATGCCGGTGCCGATGGTGATGAATACGCTGGAGGAGGTTCCGGCGCTGACGCCCGCCACGCTCTCCGCGAGGGCGGCGACGTTCGCGTCGTTGTCAATCAGGACCGGGACATTCAGGTATTTCTGGAACACCCGGCGGAAGGGCACATGGTACCAGCCCATGTTCGTGCACTTGATCACGTCGCCGTCCGCGTTCGCGATGCCCGGGATGCCGGCGCCGACGGACTCGATCTGGTCCACCGGGATGCCGGCGGAAGCGGCGGTTTCCGTGACGCAGGAAACGATATGCTGAACCTGTTCCTCAAAAGGAATATCCGTGCGGGTCGGGATGGATCCCTCCGCGAGGATGGACTTGTCCTCCCCGATAATGCCGACCTGGATTCCGGTGCCTCCGACGTCGATACCCACGCGTACCATGGTGATTTCCTCCTTCTATTCCTGGAAAATGTTATTCAGATCACGGACCGGGCTGAAACCGGTCCGCTTCAGGCTGTGGTTCCGGGCGGCGACCTCCACGATGATCGCGAGGTTCCGGCCGGGGCGGATCGGGATGACCTGGTGGGGAATGGGAACCCCGAGGATTTCGATGGTTTCCTCTTCCAGGCCGATCCGGTCGTAGGGTTTATCCTCGTCCCATACCTCCAGTTCGATCATCAGGTCGATGCTCTTGGAATCGGACACCGCGCCGATGCCGTACATCGCCTGGATGTCGATGACGCCGATGCCGCGGATTTCCATCAGGTGGCGGACCTGCTCCGGGCAGGTGCCGATCAGCCGGTCGTCCGCGATGCGGCAGATCTCCACCACGTCGTCCGCGATCAGCTGGTGACCACGCTTGATCAGTTCCAGGGCAGCCTCGCTTTTGCCGACGCCGCTTTTGCCGGCGAGCAGCACGCCGACACCGTACACGTCCAGCAGCACGCCGTGGCGCGTCATCCGGGGCGCGAGGCAGCGGTTCAGGTAATGGATCGCGGCCACGGTGAACTTCGAGGTGACCTGGGCGCTGCGGTAAACCGGCACCTGGTGCTTCTCCGCACTGAGCAGGAGCTCATGGGGCGGCGTCTGGTTCCGGCAGATGACGAGGCAGGGAATCCGGTAGGAAAAATACTTGTCCAGGATTTCCAGCCGGCGCTCGGGGGACTGGCGGTTCAGATACGCCATTTCCACCTTGCCGATGACCTGGGGACGCTCAAAGGCGAAGAACTCGTAAAAACCGCAGAACTGCATGCCGGGCCGGTTCAGGTCCGGGGTACGGATATCCCAGGACTCCCGGGGGGAGGCGACCAGGCACTCCAGCTGGAGCGATTTCTGAAAATCCCGCGCGAGAATCAAAGCTTTTCCTCCCCTGAAAGAAAGTGTCCGGCCAGGTAACGGGCGACGCCGTCCTCCATATTGCCGGGGCAGACGTCGTCGCACAGCGGGCGGACGTCCTCCCGGCCGTTGGCGACGATCACGGAGCGGCCGGCAGCCCGGAACATCGGAAGATCGTTCAGGCTGTCGCCGAAGGCGACGAATTCCGACAGCGGAATACCGAGGTAATCCGAGACGAACTCCAGGGCGGTGCCCTTGGTGGCCCCGGGCGGATTGAATTCCAGGAAATACGCCTTGGAGCAGGTGACGGACGCGCGGCCGGCGAAGCGCTCCCGCGCCTCGGTAAGCATGGCGGCGATCTGATCCTCCTCCGCCATCATCAGGATCTTGTTCCGGGGCTCCCGGATAAAGTCCCGCAGGTCGCCCACGTATTTTCCCTTCAGGACCGAGGCGGCCGCGTAACGCTCGGCGTAGGGCGAGCGCTCGTTGTAAAAGAAGTACTCTCCGGCGTAGGTCTGGGCGTAGACGCCGTGTTCGACGCCGAAGGACGCGATTTCCCGCGCCAGGTCCGCCGAAAACATCTCGCTGTGGAGCAGTTCGTCCTTTTCCGTGTCCCAGATTTCCGCGCCGTTGCAGGCGATATACAGGGGTACGCAACCGATGCGTTTCACGAAGGGGAGCATGCTCATCTTCGCGCGGCCGCTGGCCGCGACGAGCGTGAATCCGGAGGCGGAGAGCTTCCGGAGGGTTTCCATGGTAAAGGGAGAGATGGACAGGTCGTCACGCAGCAAAGTGTCGTCCAGGTCAAAAACCGCGGCCCGCAGGGGGATCAACTCCTCTTATTTCATTCCTTCGACAGCCGCCTTCTGGGCGGGGATGCAGGCCATGAAGCGCTCCATGTAACGGTCGAAACCGGCTTCGTCCTCCGGATCGGGGGAGACCGTGACCTGCTTCATGCCGGCGAAAACGCGGTTCTGGAGATAATTCTCAAGGGATTCGCCGCCCTCGGCGTGGATCCGGTAATCCGCCAGCAGGGCGATGCCCCAGGCGCCGCCTTCACCGGCGGTCTCCATGACGGTGACCGGCGCGTGGATCGCGGCGGCCAGCAGGTTCTGGGCGACGCCCTCGGTCTTGAACAGGCCGCCGTGGCCGTAGACCCGGTCGATGGCGACGCACTCGCGGTTCATGATCTCCATGCCGGCCTTCAGGGTTTCCATGCTGGCGTAGATCTGCGCCCGCATGAAGTTGGCCATGTTCATCTTCGCGTCGGGCAGGCGGATCAGCATCGGGCGGCCCTCGGAAAGGCCGGTGACCGGTTCGCCGGCGAAGTAGTTGAAGCTGACGATGCCGCCGCAGTCGCGGTCGCCTTCCATCGCCTTTTTAAACAGGCGGGTATAGACGTCGCCCGCGTCGGTATCCAGGCCCATGATCTTCGCGAACTCACGAAAGAGGGAAACCCAGGCGTTGATGTCGGAGGTGCAGCTGTTGCAGTGGACCATGCCGACCTGTTTGCCGGTGGGGGTGGTGACGATATCGATTTCCGGATAGACCCGGCTCATCGGGTTCTCCAGGACGATCATCGAGAAGATGGAGGTGCCTGCGCTGACGTTGCCCGTCCGCTCCCGCACGCTGTTGGTGGCGGTCATGCCGGTGCCCGCGTCGCCTTCCGGCGGGCAGAGGGGGCAGCCGGGAAGCAGGTCGCCTTCCGGATCCAGGAGCCTGGCGCCGTCCGCGGTGAGGCTGCCGGCGTCCTGACCCGCGGAAAGGACCTCGGGAAGGATCTGCTTCAGCTTCCAGGGATAGCCGCAGGGCGCAACCAGGGCGTCGAACTCGCTGACCATGCGCGCGTCGTAATCACAGGTGACGCTGTCGATGGGCATCATGCCGCTGGCGTCGCCTACGCCCAGCACCTTTTTCCCGGTGAGCAGGAAATGCACCCAGCCGGCGAGGGTGGTCAGGAAGCGGATGTCCTTCACGTGCGGCTCGCCGTTCAGGATCGCCTGGTAGAGGTGGCTGAGGCTCCAGCGCTGCGGCATATTGAAGGAGAAGACCTCGGTCAGTTTTTCCGCGGCCGGGCCGGTGATCGTGTTCCGCCAGGTGCGGAAGGGCACCAGCAGGTTCATGGCGCCGTCAAAGGGGAGATAGCCGTGCATCATCGCGCTGACGCCGATGGCGGCGACGCGGGTGAGCTTAACGCCGTACTGCTTCGCGACGTCCTTTTTCAGGTCCAGGTAGCTGGCGCGGAGCCCGTCGAGGATGGCGCTCTCACTGTAGGTCCAGATGCCGTCCCGGTAGTCGTTTTCCCATTCGTGGCTGCCGGAAGCGATCACCCGGTGGTCCGGGGCGATCAGCACGCTTTTAATCCGCGTGGAACCAAACTCAATACCAAGGATCGCTTCGCCTTTTTCAATACACTGAGCGCTCATCTGAAAATACCTCCGGAAATCATATTATTCTCTATGTATTTGAACCCTGGAACCATTTTAGCACAGGGCCGGGAGCGTGTAAACCGCCGGAAGACTTATTTCACGTAACGGTTGGACGTCTTCGGGGGGCGCAGGCGGTGGGACCGGCGCTTCTTCCGCAGGATGATGACCGCCACGACGAAGGCGGCGAGCACCAGGAGGGGAGAGGCGAAGATCAGGACCAGCTCAAAGGACAGCGGGGGCAGCGGATTCGGGTCCGCGAGGGTTTCGTTGATGATGTCCTCCAGGGACCTGGGCGCGTCTTCCCGTCGGTCCACGGTGCGGGAGGCGGTGAGGGAATAGACGACCGGGTCGCCGAATTCCGGGAACCAGGTCAGGGTGCCGATCTGCTCGCCGGCGGTGATCGGCGCGGCGAAATCGCGCGTGTACTGGATCAGGACATGTTCGGTCAGGTTCGCGGCCATGCGGTCGACCTCCGCCTTCGTGGCGACGATGCGCGCGGAATCCCCGTCCGCTGGAGGCTGGCAGACCAGGAGGACCTTGCCGCGGTTCGTGTCCGAGGTGGAGTAGCCGCTGGTCTCGATGGTGATCGGGCTCATGTTGTACAGGTCGACGGGGGAGATGCTGACATACTGGCTGAAGCCGTAGTTCATCAGCTTGATGGTGTCGGCCCAGCGGGCCCGGTTCCCGGTATAGAGCACGACGGAAATCAGGCGGACGTCGTTCTTCTCCGCGGAACCGACGAAGCAGTAGCTGGACATGGAATGGGAGCCGGTCTTCACGCCGGTGGCGTAGGGATAATAATACTTGTTCGGCTTCTCGTCCGTGCCGGTCAGCATGTACTGGGACTTGGTCGTGATCGTCCGCGCGCGCTGCTTGTTGGTGCGGGGGATGGAATGGGTGACGGCGCCGGCGATCTCGCAGAAGGTTTTGTTCTGCATCGCGTAGGCGGTGATCTTCGCCAGGTCGCGCGCGGTGGTGTAGTGGTTCGGGTCGTGGTACCCGTGGGCGTTCATGAAATGCGTGTTCTCGCAGCCGATCATGGCGGCGGTCTCGTTCATCAGCTCCACAAAGCGGGGAATGGAGCCGGAGACGGTCTCGGCGATGACGTTCGCGCCGTCGTTGCCGGACAGGAGCATCGTGCCGTACAGGACGTCGATGAAGGGAATTTCCTCCCCGGCGATCAGGTGCATGGTGGAGGAATCCTCCGGCAGCATGAGTGCGGTATCGGAGACGATGACCGTCTGGTCCAGGTCCTCGACCATCATGATGCCGAGGAGGACCGTGAGGATTTTCGTCGTGGAGGCGGGATAGCGGATCTCGTCCGGGTCCTTCTCAAAGATCACCTCGCCGGTATCCGCGGCGATCAGGATCGCGGAAAGGGCGTAGAGCTGTTCCTCGACCAGATCCTCCGGATGCGTATCGTCATATTTCGGGGCCTCGGGATTGAGCGTCGGCTCCGGAATCGGCTCGGCGGTGACCTGGGGATCCGCGGCGAGGGCGGGGGAAAGGAAAAGGGACAGCGCGAGCATCATCGCCAGCAGCGCGGCAGCGGCTTTTCTCATGGGCGGTCGTCCTCCTTTCCCGGGCAGTCTATCCTTTATATATTATCATAATCCAATCCGTTTGGAAAGCTTGACTGACGGAAGAAGCTTCTATATAATGGCACCTGATGTGACCGGAAGGAGCGTAGACAGCCTATGAAGCTTGGAGTTGTCGGATTGCCGAATGTCGGAAAGAGCACCCTGTTCAATGCCATTACCAACGCCGGGGCGCAGGCGGAGAACTATCCGTTCTGCACGATCGAGCCGAACACCGGCGTCGTGCTGGTGCCGGACGACCGCCTGAACGTACTGGCGGAAATGTACCATCCCAAAAAGGTGACGCCGACGACCATCGAGTTCGTGGACATCGCCGGCCTCGTGAAGGGCGCGAGCCGCGGGGAGGGCCTGGGCAACAAGTTCCTGAGCCATATCCGCGAGGTGGACGCCATCGTGCACGTGGTCCGCTGCTTTGAGGACGAGAACATCATCCACGTGGACGGGTCCGTGGATCCGGTCCGCGATATCGAGACGATCAACCTGGAGCTGATCTTTGCCGACATGGACACGGTGCAGCGCCGGAAGGAGAAGGCGGAGAAAAGCTTCCGCGGCGGCGACAAGAAGGCCGGCGCCGAGGCGGAGCTGGCCGCGAAAATCTACGCGCACCTGGAGAGCGGGAAGCCTGCGCGCACCTATCCCGCGGACGAGGAGGAGAAGGAGATCCTGGACGGATGGTTCCTTTTGACCACCAAGCCCGTGATCTACGCCGCGAACATCTCCGAGGACGACCTGGGCAAGCCGGAGAGCGAGATCCGGCACCTGGACCGGGTGCGGGAGACCGCGAAGCAGGAGAACGCCGAAATAATCGTGATCTCCGCCGCCATCGAGCAGGACATCGCGCAGATGGGCCCGGAGGAGAAGACGGAGTTCCTCGAGGAGCTCGGCATCGGCCAGAGCGGCCTGGACCGCCTGATTACCGCCTGTTACCGCCTGCTCGGCCTGATTTCCTTCCTGACTGTCGGCGAGGACGAATGCCGCGCCTGGACGATCACCCGCGGCACGAAGGCGCCGCAGGCCGCCGGCAAGATCCATACGGACTTCGAAAAGGGCTTCATCCGGGCGGAGATCGTGCCCTATGACGTGCTGATCGAGAACGGCAGCATGGCCGCGTGCCGGGAAAAGGGCCTGATCCGCAGCGAAGGCAAGGACTACGTAATGAAGGACGGCGACGTGACGCTGTTCCGCTTCAACGTGTAAGAAAGGGACGAGGACATGAACCGCCTGAAATACTTCTGGCACCGGCTGGTCCGGATGGACTGGAAAGCCATGTGGAAGACCACCGGCCTTCTGAAAAAGCGCAGCGGCAAAGGCCGCCTGTGGCTGATGTGCGACATGCTCAAATGCGCGGTGAAATACAACGCCGGGTACATCGACTACAAGATCGCGCAGATGTACAAGCTCAACGACGAGCAGCGCAAAACCGTGATCACGCGGGGCATCTCCAACGAGATCGTCCGGAGGATGAACCCGAAGGAGTACTGGCACCTGTTCGACGACAAGGCCCAGTTCAACGAACTGTTCAAAGAGTGGATCCCGCGGAAATGGCTTTTGATCAACGGGGAGACGGACAAAGAAGCGCTGTTTAACCTGTGCCGGAGCAACGACAAACTGATCGGCAAGCCGCTGGAAGGATCCAGCGGGCAGGGAATCCTGAAGTATACGGAAGAGGACTGGAAGGACGGGGCGGAAGCGTTCCTGGAACGCCTGAAGGCGGACGGGATCGGCATCCTGGAGGAAATCGTGGTCCAGCACCCGAAGATGGCCTCCCTTTGCCCGACCTCCGTCAATACCTGCCGGATCGCGACGCTCTTCGGCGATAAGCAGGAGGGGATTGTCTACGCTTTCCTGCGGATCGGCAACGGCAAGGTGATGGACAACGTGGACTGCGGCGGCATGGCGGCCCGGATCGACCTGGAAACCGGCAAGCTGCTGACCGTCGGCGCCGACAAGCAGGGCAATACCTATATCAAGCACCCGATGACCAATACCAGCATCATCGGTTTCCAGATCCCGTACTGGAATGAGGCGAAGGAAATGTGCATGAAGGCGGCGCTGAAGGTACCCCAGATGCGCTTCATCGCCTGGGACGTGGCGATCACCGAGAAGGGGCCGACCTTCATAGAGGGCAACAGCTTCCCGTCCCACGCGATTCCCCAGTTCGCCGCCCATTACCCGGACGGGATCGGCATCCTGCCGGAATTCCGGAAATTTATCGACATCTGACACGATTTTCCTTGCATTTTGTTTTCCGGTATGATATCATGCTGACGTTATGCGGACGGTCCTCTGTCCGGAAGACAAGGTTACCCGTTCGGGCAACCTGCCGGTTCACGAACGTCTATGAGGGAAGGAGGCACTTATCATGAATGAAATTATCCGCTCCATCGAAGCGAAGCAGATCCGCAGCGACATGCCCCAGATCAACGTCGGCGATACCATCCGCGTATGGGTCAAGGTTGTTGAAGGCAACCGCGAACGTCTGCAGGCTTTCGAAGGCACTGTGATCGCCAAGCGCAACGGCGGCGTCCGCGAGACATTCACTGTCCGCCGGGTGTCCTACGGCATTGGCGTCGAAAGGACTTTCCCGATCCATTCCCCGCGCGTTGACCATGTGGATCTGATCCGCCATGGCAAGGTGCGCCGCGCCAAGCTTTATTACCTGCGTGAACGGCAGGGCAAGGCCGCGAAGATCAAGGAAGTCAAGCGCGTCTGATATGTGTCCGCAAACCGCTGCGTCAGCAGCGGTTTTCTTATGCCCCGAAAGCCCCGGGTCCGGAAGGAAAACCGGAGACAGGTGTCAAATTAATAAATGTATGTACTTTTTTGAATCCGGCCGGTAGCGCCGTGACGACAGGAGAAAAAGATGAGAAACAGAGAAGAAGCCGCGCGCAGGGCCCGGGAGCTGGTCGCGCAGATGACCCTGGAGGAGAAAGCATCCCAGCTGAAATACGACGCGCCGGCGATTCCCCGGCTCGGGATTCCCGCGTACAACTGGTGGAACGAAGTGCTGCACGGGGTGGCCCGCGCCGGCACGGCAACCGTGTTTCCCCAGGCGATCGGCCTGGCCGCGATGTTCGACGAGGATTTCCAGGAGAAAATCGGCGACATCATCTCCGACGAGGCCCGGGCAAAGTACAACGGGCAGAGCCGGCACGGGGACCGGGATATCTACAAGGGCCTGACCGTATGGAGCCCGAACATCAACATCTTCCGGGATCCCCGGTGGGGCCGCGGACATGAGACCTACGGCGAAGACCCGTACCTGACGACGCGCCTGGGCATCCGCTTTATCGAGGGCCTGCAGGGGCACGGGAAGTACCTGAAGACCGCGGCGTGCAGCAAGCATTTCGCCGTGCATTCCGGACCGGAGGCCCTGCGCCACGAGTTCGACGCCGTGGCGAACCCGAAGGACATGACCGAAACCTACCTGGCCGCGTTTGAGGCGACCGTGAAGGAAGCGGAGGTCGAGTCCGTGATGGGCGCGTACAACCGCGTGAACGGCGAGCCGGCCTGCGGCAGTGAAACCCTGCTGAAGAAGACCCTGCGGGAAAAATGGGGCTTCCGCGGCCACGTGGTCAGCGACTGCTGGGCGGTGCGGGATTTCCACACGAACCACAAGGTGACCGCGACCGCCCCGGAAAGCGCCGCCCTGGCGATTTCCAACGGCTGCGACCTGAACTGCGGCAACACCTACCTGCATATGATGGAGGCGTACCAGGAGGGCCTGGTGACCGAGGAAATGATCACCACGGCCTGTGAGCGGCTGTTCACTACCCGGTGCATGCTGGGCCTGTTCGCGGACGACTGCGAGTGGGACAGCATCCCGGTAACGGAGACGGATACGGACGCCCACGCCGCCGCGGCGCTGGAAGCGGCGGAAAAGTCCATGGTGCTGCTGGAAAACGACGGCGTGCTGCCGCTGGATCCGGCGAAGGTGAAGACCGTGGCCGTGATCGGGCCGAACGCGGACAGCGTGCCCGCGCTGGAGGGCAACTATAACGGCACGAGCAGCCGGTACGTGACCTTCCTGGAGGGCATCCGCGCCTACTGCGCGCAGCACGGGATCCGCGTGCTCTACAGCCTGGGAAGCCACCTGTTCAAGGACCGGACCTCCGGCCTCGCCCGGGCGGACGACCGGCTGGCGGAAGCGGCGATGTACGCGGAAGCCGCGGACGTCACGATCGCCTGCGTCGGTCTGGACGCCGGGCTGGAAGGCGAGGAGGGCGACACCGGCAACGAGTATTTCAGCGGCGACAAAAAGGACCTGCTGATTCCGGAATCCCAGCGGCGGCTGATGACCGTGCTGCAGAAGAGCGCGAAGAAGCTGGTGACGGTGATCGCCGCCGGCTCCTCCCTGAACGTGGAGGGCGGAAACGCCAAGCTCCTGGCCTGGTATCCGGGACAGGCGGGCGGCACGGCCCTGGCGGAGCTGCTCTTCGGCGAAAAGAACCCGAGCGGCCACCTGCCGGTGACCTTCTACCGGGATATCAGCGAGATCCCGGCCTTTGAGGACTACAGCATGGATAACCGCACCTACCGGTATTTCACCGGGGAGCCGCTGTATCCATTCGGCTTCGGGCTGAGCTATACGAAGTGGGCCGTTTCCGGCGCGGAGTACAGCGGCGGCGTGATCCGGGCAAAGGTGAAGAACGAAGGGGACGCGGACGGGGACGCGGTGGTCCAGGTGTACGTTCGCTGCGACAGCCCCCTGGCGCCCGCGCATCCGCGGCTGTGCGGATTTAAGCGGATCAGCGTGCCGGCCGGCGGGGAGAAGGAAGCGGAGATCGCCCTGGATCCGCTGACGAACACCGTGGTCAACGACAAGGGCGGACGGGAAGAGGTCGCGCATATGACCCTGTATGTGGGCATGAGCCAGCCGGACGAACAGAGCGTGCGCATGAGCGGCGTGAAGCCCGCCGAAATCGCCCTGTAATTCCCATCCGATCGGAGGAAGCATGTTTACCGGATTTACCGACGACACAATCCAGTTTTTTCTGGACCTGAAATTCCACAATAGCACGGATTACTTCCACGCGAACCATGACCGGTACATCGAAACAGTCCAAAGTCCATTTTATGAGTTCATCAGCGACCTGGCCCCGGACATGCTGAAGATCGATCCGCGGATGGAGGTACGCCCGCACAAAGCCCTGTCCCATATCCACCGGGACACCCGCTTTTCCCGGGACAAGAGCCCGTACCGGGACCACCTGTGGCTTTTGTTCCGGCGGGAGGCCGAGCCGCGGGACAAGTCCCTGATGTACTGGTTCGAGTTCGGTCCGGAGCGGCTGAGCTGGGGCATGGGCTTCTGGGGCGAGAACCGGGAGGCGCTGGACCTTTTCCGGAAGCGGATGCGCGCCAATCCCGACGGGACCATGGCGCTGATCGACGACCTGGACCTGGAGGCGCGGGGAATGATGCTCGACGGCACCGCCTTCAAACGGATGGAGGTGCCGGCGGAGATCCCGGAGCGCCTGAAGCGCTGGTACCTGGTGAAGGACATGTATATCAGCAAGATCAATCCGGATTACCGGATGGCGTTTTCAGACCGGATTCTAAAAGAAGTACGAAAGGATTTTGTATCGCTGGCGCCCCTGTACCGCCTGCTGCGCGGTTTCTGCGACGAGGCGGCGGACGAATAAGCAGGATTTCATCCGAAGAAAGAAAGGAAGACGCGCGCGCTTTCTTTCTTTTTTTGCGTCCGGCTTGACGGTTCTTTTTTCTTTCGCTAATATAATGAAAGGATTTTTCTGAAACGACCGGAGAGACAGGGAGAAGACGACGGATGAGCGATCTGGAAATGCCGATTAACTGGTTCCCGGGGCATATGGCCAAATCCCGCAGGCTGCTGCAGGACCAGCTGAAAAAGGTGGACCTGGTGATCGAGCTGTGCGACGCGAGGCTGCCGTATTCCAGCCGGAATCCGGAGCTGAACCGGATGATCGGGTCAAAGCGGCGGATCCTGCTTCTGAACAAGGCGGACCTGGCGGACCCGGCCGTGACGAAACGCTGGGTGGAATACTTCCGCGCCGCGGGCATCGACGCGTACCAGACCGACGCCACGAAGGCGAAGAGCCGGGACACGCTGGACGCGATCCAGCGCGCCACCCGGGAGACGGCGGAAAAGGCGCTGAGCAAGGGCGTGCGCAAGACGATCCGCGCGATGGTTGTCGGCGTGCCGAACGTCGGGAAAAGCACGCTGATCAACCGGCTGTACGGCGGAAACGTGACGAAGACCGAAGACCGGCCCGGCGTGACCCGCAGCAACCGCTGGGTCCGCGTCGGCACCTACCTGGAGATCCTGGATACCCCCGGGATGCTCTGGCCCCGCCTGGACGACCAGGCAGCCGCAAGGCGGCTGTGCTATATCGGATCCGTGCGGGACGAGGCGGTGGACGTATACGGGCTGACGATCAGCCTGCTGGAGGACCTGAAGGAGGCCTGCCCCGCGACGATGGCCGGGCGCTTCCACCTGGAGGAACCGATTCCGGAGGGCGCGGAGCTGCTGGACGCGGTCTGCCGCGGCCGGGGATGGCTCCTGAAGGGCGGGCGGTACGATTACGACCGCTGCTGCAGCACGGTACTGGACGAGTTCCGGGGCGGAAAGCTCGGGCGGATCTCCCTGGAACGCCCCGAAGAAAAGAAAAAGGAAACGCCCCGGGAGGAGAACGAGGATGACGGACCGGAAGACACACGCGCTTGAGCTGATCGCCTTCGAGGCGGAATACCGCGCCGGCGGCCTGGTTGTCGCCGGGATGGACGAGGTCGGCCGCGGGCCGCTGGCCGGCAACGTCGTGACCGCCTGCGTCGTCATGCCTGAGGAACCGCTCCTGATCTGGGTGGACGACAGCAAGAAGCTGAGCGAAAGCCGCCGGGAAAAGGTGTATGACGAGATCATGGAAGCTGCATTGTACGTCGGCATCGGGCAGGTGGATCCCCGGGAGATCGACGGGATCAATATCCTGCAGGCGACGAAAAAGGCGATGCGCCTGGCGGCGGAGAGCGTGCCGGCGGACGTCTTCCTGATCGACGCGGTGACCGGCCTGGGCCTGAAGGGGCGGGAGGTGCCGCTGATCAAAGGGGACGCAAAGTCCTACAGCATCGCGGCGGCCAGCATCGTGGCGAAGGTGACGAGAGACCGGCAGATGCGGGAGATGGACGAAAAGTATCCGGAGTACGGGTTTGCCCGGAACAAGGGATACGGCACGAAGGAACATATTGAAGCGATCCGGAAATACGGTCCCTGCCCTGAGCACCGGCGGAGCTTCATCGGGAATTTCGTATGAAGAAGACGTATGAGACCGGCCTGGAGGGCGAAAAGCAGGCGGAAGAGTACCTGTGCGCCCGGAAGGGCATGACCTGCGTCGAGCGGCGGTTCCGCGCGAAATGCGGCGAGATCGACCTGATCATGCGCGACGGCGGCACGCTGGTGTTCGTCGAGGTCAAGACGCGGAAAACCGGCGCGCCCGGGTTCGGGATCGCGGCGGTGGACGGGCGCAAACAGCAGCGCATCGCGCGGGGCGCGATGACTTACCTGATGTCCCGGCGCCTGGTCGGGGCGCCGGTCCGGTTCGACGTCGTCGAGGTCTGCCGCGGGGAGATTACGCATATCCCCAACGCGTTCCAGCCCGGAAACATGTTTTACTGCTGACAGTTGGAGGAAAAGACGAGATGAAGTTTTCCCTGAGGAGGGCCGCGCTGTTTTCCGCGCTGCTGGCCGGAATCCTGCTGCTGCTCTGCTCCGCCGCCCTGGGCGAGGGCGGCAACCTGATCCTCAACGGCGATTTCGCGTCCGCGGACGCGGACGGAATACCGGCGGAATGGTATACCGACGCGTATATCACCACCGCCGGGTATACCAAGTTCGCCCTGGCGGAAGGGGAAGGCCCGGACGGCACAGCCGCGGTGATGATTAAAAACATGGGCGACAACGACGCCCGGTACGCCCAGGAAGTACCTGTGGAACCGGAAACGGTTTACTGCCTGAGCGGGTATATCCGCGCGGACGGCGTGGAAAAGGGCCGCGGCGCCAACCTGAGCATCGAGGGCCTGTACGCATTTTCCGAAAGCGTATACGACACCCACGGGGAATGGCAGTATATCGAGTATTACGGGGAAACCGGGCCGGACCAGTACAGCCTGACCGTATACGCCCGGCTGGGCGGATACAGCGGGGAGAGCACCGGCACCGCCTGGTTCAGCGATATCCGCCTGCGGGCCGTGGACTCCATCCCGGACGACGTGATCGCGGACCTGTGGTGCGCGCAGGATTATTCCGACGACGAGGACGACTATGCCGACGAGGAGGATGACGGCACCGGAACTCCGGCCTGGCCGAAGCTGGTGGTAATCGCCCTGTGCTGGGCAATCGCGGTCCTTGGCGTTGTGTATTATTACCGGGACGGAAAGCGTGTACGGCCGGAGCTCGGGGAGGAAAACACCCCTTTCTTCTTCCCGCTGCTTTTCCTCGCCTTCGGAGCGCGGATCATCGTCAGCTACTTTACCGAAGGCTATATGGTGGACGTCAACTGCTTCCTGAGCTGGGGGCACACCATGGCCGTCAACGGGCCGGCGCAGTTCTACCAGGCGACCAGCTTCTGCGACTACCCGCCGCTGTACACCTACGTGCTGGGCATCAATTCCGCCCTGTCCTCGGCGCTGCACGCCGACGCGGGCTGGACGCGGGTGATCTTCCGGCTGATTCCTTCGCTGTGCGACGTGCTTTCCTGCGTGATTCTCCGGAATGTAATCCGGAAGCATCACGGAAGGAGCACGCTTTATACCGACCTGATCCTGATCCTGTTCGCCTTCAATCCCGCGGCGGCGCTGAACAGCGCGGCCTGGGGCCAGATGGACAGCGTGCTGTGCCTGATGCTGGTCCTGGTGGCGGTATTCGCCATGGAGGGCGGATGGAAATGGGCGTTCGCCATCCCGGTCTACGCGCTGAGCGTGCTGGTCAAGCCGCAGGCGCTGATGCTGGGCTTCCTGGGCCTGGCGTTCATGGTGATCGCGCTGGTGAAGGATCCGAAAAAGAACCTGGTCCCGATGGCGGTCGGCATGGGCGCGGGCATTCTCGCGCTGGTGATCGGCATCCTGCCCTTCGGCATCCGCCAGGAATTCGGCTGGCTCATCAGGCAGTATTCCCAGACGCTTTCCTCCTATCCCTACGCCACGGTGAACACCGCCAACCTGTATTACCTTGTCGGCGGGAACTGGTCGAAGATCGCGAACAGCGCCCATTTCGCGGCGCCGGTCTTCTTCGCGCTTCTTTCCGCCGCGTACGGCGCGGCCTGGTTCATGCTCCGGAAGGAAAGGAAGAATACCTGGATCGAGACGGCGCTCTCCGGCGCGTTCACGGCCTGGTTCATCCTGTGCGCCGCCCTCGGCTTCAGCTGGGCTTACTGCGGCGCGGCGGCGATGGCCTTCGCCTTCCTGGTCGTGATCTCCTTCGGGGTGCGCAGGGGCGATATGAAAATGCTGCCGTACCTGGGCGCGCTGCTGTTCATCCTGCTGTACGTGTTCGGCGTCAAGATGCACGAGCGGTACCTGTTCCCGGCACTGTTCCTGCTGATCTGCGCCTGGGCGGTGAAGGACCGCCGGATCATCAGGCTTCTGATCCTGTTTACGGTGACGCTGTTCATCAACGAGGGAATCGTGCTGGACAACAGCATGCGGCTCGGGTCCACGATGGGCCACCTGAATACCGATACCACCGCGCTGGCGGACATCCTGAGCGTGCTGAACGTTTTCGGCGCGCTGTACGGCATCTTCCTGGGTTTCCGGATGCTCCGCGGGGAGGAGCCCGCAGAGGTGCGCGCGCTGCCGCACTTCCTGCCCATCCGGACGCTGATGAGGGAGCGCTCGCCGCTGAATTACCGCCCGGACCGCTCCCTGCACTGGAACATCAGGGATACGGTGATCCTGGCCGCGATTACAGTCGCTTTCTCCGCGGTTTCCCTGCTGACGCTGGGCAGCACCCGCGCGCCGCAGACGGCCTGGACCTCCTCCGGGTTTGACGAGCAGGTAGTGTTCGACCTCGGGGAGAACCGGCAGGACGTCCGGATCCTCTATTTCGCGCAGGTCAGCCGGTATGACTTCAGCTTCGCCCAGAGCGAAGACGGCGAAAACTGGTCGGAGGAAACCTGGGCACAGATGGACCAGGGCCAGTGCTGGAAATGGAAATACGTGACGCAGTCCTGGGAGAACAGCCAGGAGGGCCGCGACTACTACAACAGCCCGGACTACGTGATTGCCTTCCGCGGGCGTTATATCCGCCTGACCTCGCAGCAGATCGGCCTGACGCTGAACGAGGTCCTGTTCCGCGACACGGAAGGCAACGTGATTCCTGCCAAAATCGTTTCGCATACCGGCGCGGCCGACGATTCCGAGCTGTATTGCGATCCGGCCGCCCTCATGGACGAACCGGACACGCTGGAGGACGTTCCGAAGCTTTTCGCCGGTGATAACGGAAACAAGGCGGCGGAACCCGGATGGTGGAACAGCACGTACTTCGACGAAATCTACCACGCGCGGACCGGCTTCGAGTTCCTGAAGGGGACGGCGCCCTATGAAACCAGCCATCCGCCGCTGGGCAAGGTGCTGATCAGCTGGTGCATCGCCCTGTTCGGCATGACGCCCTTCGGATGGCGCTTCGCCGGGGCGATGGCCGGAATCCTGATGCTGCCGGGCATTTACCTGCTGGCGAAACAGCTGACGAAAAAAACGCTGATCGCTTCCCTGGCCTGCGCGCTGATGGCGCTGGACAGCATGCACCTGACCCAGACGCAGATCGCCACGATCGACAGCTTCCCGGTGCTGTTCATCATATTCGCGTACTTTTTCATGCTGCGCTATACGCAGACCGATATCGTCCGCGAACCGCTGAAGCGGTCGCTGGTCCCGCTGGCGTTCAGCGGCCTGTTCATGGGCCTGTCCGTCGCCAGCAAATGGATCGGAATCTACGCCGGGATCGGCCTGGCGCTCCTGTTCGCCTGGCACGGAATCCGGCATATCCGGATCGGCCGGGAGGCGGTACGCCTCGCAGAATACGGAAGGATGAGCGGGCCGGAGATGGCGGAACTGAAGCCGTATCTCGCGGACCGGAAAGGAAGAACCCGTCCGGAGCTTTACCGGCTGACCTACATTTCCCTGTGGTGCCTTCTTTTCTTCGTCGCGGTTCCCCTGGCAATCTATCTGGTCAGCTATATTCCGTATATGGCTTACAATAAGCACATTCATGGGATCGCGGACTATCTTGCCGCGGTCTGGAAGTCCCAGCAGGGCATGCTGAATTACCACAGCACGCCGGGCCTGGGCATGGACCACCCGTTCTATTCCCCCTGGTATGAATGGCCGGTCATCGGCAAGCCGATGTATTACGCCACGGAAAGCTACCATGCCGCCGGCGCCGCGATCCGGTACAGCATCTTCTGCTTCGGCAACCCGGCGGTCTGGTGGGGCGGCCTGGCGGCCATCCTGCTGTGCATCGGCCGATGGATCCGGGAGAAGCACTACCTGGTTCCCGGCGGGGATACGCGCTGGCATATCCTTTCGGAAGGCTATGAAGGGAAGTACGGATTCACCTTCCTCGGCCTGATGGCGCAGTACCTGCCCTGGGTGCTGGTTCCCCGGGGAACCTATATCTACCACTATTTCGCCAGCGTACCTTTCCTGATCCTGTTCATCTGCCTGTGCTTTGACGGATGGAACGGGCGCGGGAGGACCGCGCGGATCATCGCGGGCGGCGTGCTGACGGCCCTGGCCGCGGCGTTCTTCATCATCCTGTTCCCCTACGCCAGCGGTCTGGCGGTGCCGACCGCCTGGCTGGACTTCGGAAAGATCTTCCTGCATATTTACTACTGAACGCGAGGATGGAGCATCTGACATGGCACAGGAAACCGCAGAAGACAAACTGCATATGAAGATTGCGCGGACGCTGAGCTTCGGCCTGGCCGGCGTCAGCGGGTATCCGGTGTACGTGGAGGTGTTCTGCCAGAACGGCATGCCGGTGATGGACATTATCGGGCTTCCGGACACCTCCGTGCGGGAAAGCAAGGACCGGGTCAACGCAGCGATCATCAACTGCGGACGGACCCGGAAGGATCCCGTGCGGATCACGATCAACCTGGCGCCGGCGGATACCAAAAAGGAAGGGCCGTCCTTCGACCTGCCCATCGCGGTCGGTGTGATGATCGGGATGGAGACGCTGCATCCCGCGCCGGAAAAGGACGCGGAAAACATCGCGATGTTCGGGGAACTGAGCCTGGACGGCTATGTGCGCCCGATCAGCGGCGCGCTGCCGATGGCCATCAGCGCGAAGGAGAACGGGGTAGGCGAGATCATCCTGCCCGCGGAGAACGCGCGGGAGGCGGCCTGCATCGAGGGCCTGCGGATTATCCCGGTCTGCCACCTGGCGGAAGTGATCGATTACCTGGAAGGAAAAACGGACATCGCGCCGCAGGCGCAGGTATCCTATGAGGAGCTGAAACGGGAGTCCGTCCATACGGTGGACATGGCACAGATCCGCGGACAGGCGGCGGCGCGCCGGGCGATGGAGGTGGCGGCTGCCGGCGGGCACAACATGCTGATGGTCGGCGTGCCCGGCAGCGGAAAAACCATGCTGGCGAGATGCCTGCCGGGAATCCTGCCGCCGCTGACCTTCGAGGAAGCGCTGGAAACCACGCGGATCCACTCCATCAGCGGGCGGCTGCGCTCCGGCGGCGGGCTGATGGTCACGCGGCCGTTCTGCGCGCCGCATCACAGCGCGTCCGTCGCCTCGCTGATCGGCGGGGGCCAGGACGCGAAGCCCGGGGAGGTTTCCCTGGCCCATAACGGCGTGCTGTTCCTGGACGAGCTGCCGGAGTTCAGCCGGGCGGCCCTGGAGGCGCTGCGCCAGCCGCTGGAGGACGGCGTGGTCACGGTGTCGCGGGTGCGGAAGCAGGCGCTGTACCAGTCCTCCTTCATGCTCGTCGCGGCGATGAACCCGTGTCCCTGCGGATTCTATGGAAGCTCCCGGAAGGCATGCCGGTGCACGCCGCCGGAAATCCGCCGGTACCTGGACCGGGTGTCCGGCCCGCTGCTGGACCGGATCGATATCCAGATCGAGGTCGACTCGGTTCCGGTAGAGGAAATCGAGCACTCCGCGCCCTCCGAATCCTCCGCCGTCGTGGCGGCGCGCGTCGCCGCGGCCCGCGCCCTCCAGCAGGAGCGCTACAGCGGAAGCGGACGCTTCTGCAACGCGCAGCTGGACAACGAGTCCCTGCGGCAGTACTGCGAGCTGGGCGGGGAGGCCTCGCGCCTGCTGCACGCCGCGGTGGACGCCATGCACATGAGCATGCGGGGATACAACCGGATCCTGAAGGTCGCGCGGACGATCGCGGACCTGGCGGGCGAGGAGAAGATCTCCACGAACCACATCGCCGAGGCGGTCCAGTACCGCGAACTGGACCAGAAATACTGGAGATGACCCAATGAGCTATCAACCGACCGAGGAAGCCTGCCTGGCCTGGCTCGCGGAAGCGTATGTCCCGGCGGAAAGCCTGAAGGCGGCACTGGAGGCCTGGAAGTCCGGAAGCGCCGTGCTGGACGCAGTCCGGCGGCAGGACGAAGCGGCGGCCGAAACGATTCCGGAATCCGCCCTGAAACGCCTGCAGCGGAACGACGGGGAGGAACGCTTCCGGAAGTACGAGACGTTGATCCGGGAGCACGGTATCCGAGTGATGACCTCTATGGACAGCGCGTTTCCACAGGTGCTGACCCAGATCAGGGACCCGGCGTCCATCCTGTTTTACCAGGGGAACCCGGAATGCCTGAAGGGCCCTGTCATCGGCATGTTCGGAAGCCGGGCGGCGTCATGGACCGGACGCAAGGCGGCGCGGCGCGTCGCCCGGGAGCTCAGCGGCCGGGGCATCCGGATCGCGAGCGGGTTCGCCTACGGGATCGACACGGAGGCGCATACCGGATGCGTGGAAGGCGGAAGCCCGACGATCGCGGTGATGGGCGGCGGGCTGGACCAGCTGTATCCGCGGGAGAACGAGCCCCTGAAGAAACAGCTGCTGGATGGCGGCGGGGTCATGATCAGCGAGTATGCCCCCGGCATGCGGTCCATCGGGCGGCATTTCCCGTACCGGAACCGGATCACCAGCGCGATCAGCGACGGGCTGGTCCTGATCGAGGCGAAGATCCGCAGCGGCAGCATGACGACGGTCGCCCACGCCCTGGACCAGGGAAAGGAACTGTTCGTGTTTCCCGGGGAACCGGATTCCCCGCTGTTTGAGGGAAACCATATCCTGCTGCGGGAAGGCGCGCGGATTTTCCTGACGGCGGAAGACATCCTGGACGACATGGGATGGCTTGACAATCCGGCACAGGATGTGCAAAATAACGTTTGTTCAGTCAGCGGGCAGGCGGAAAACGAAACAGAGCGCCGGATCCTCGGCGTGCTGGAGCGCGGGCCGGCCGGGTTTGAACAGATCGCCGCCCTGACAGGGATCCCCGCGCAGGACCTGCTGGGCGCCCTGACGATGATGCAGATCCGGGGAACGCTGGAGGCGCTTCCCGGCAAGAAATACCAGATCAGACGGTAAACAAAGGATTCGGAGGAACCAGACAATGGCAGCTGCAAAACAGAAACTGATTATCGTGGAGTCCCCGGCGAAGGCGAAGACCATCGGCCGGTATCTCGGCAAGGGATACAAGGTGGAGGCGTCCCAGGGGCATGTGTGCGACCTGCCCAAGAGCCAGCTCGGCGTGGACCCGGATAACGATTTCGCGCTGAAATACATCACGATCCGCGGCCGGGGGGACATCCTGAGCCGGATCCGCAAGGAAGCCCGGAACGCGTCCCAGGTCTACTTCGCGACAGACCCTGACCGCGAAGGGGAAGCGATCAGCTGGCACCTGTACCATGTGCTGGGCGTGGACGAAAGCAAGCCCTGCCGGATCGAGTTCAACGAGGTCACGAAGAAGGCCGTCCAGAACGCGATCAAGAATCCCCGCTGCCTGGACATGGGCCGGATCGACGCGCAGCAGGCGCGCCGCGCGCTGGACCGCCTGGTCGGCTATAAGATCAGCCCGCTGCTGTGGGCCAAGGTCAAGAAGGGCCTGTCCGCCGGCCGCGTACAGAGCGTGGCGACCCGGATGGTCGTGGACCGGGAAAACGAGATCAATTCCTTCATTCCTGAGGAGTACTGGGACATTTCCGCGCAGTGCAGCGTGAACGCCGGGAAGAAGGCGCAGGAATTCTCCGCGCGCCTGGCGACCGTCGACGGGGAGAAGGCGCAGGTCGGGAACGAGCAGCAGGCGAACGACATCGTGAAGAAGATCGAGGGCGACACGTTCACCGTTTCCGACGTCCGCCGGAAGGAGCGCCGCCGCATGCCGGCACCGCCCTTCACGACCTCCAGCCTGCAGCAGGAAGCCGGGCGCAAGCTCAGCTTCACCACCTCCCGGACGATGCAGATCGTTCAGCAGCTATATGAAGGCGTGGACCTGGAAGGCGAGGGAAGCCAGGGCCTGGTGACCTATATCCGTACTGACAGCGTCCGCATCAGCGACGACGCGATGAACGCGGTGCGCGAATTCATTCCGGGCAAGTTCGGCGCGGAGTACCTGCCGGCGGAGAAGAACGAGTTCAAGGGCCGCAAGAACGCCCAGGACGCCCACGAAGCCATCCGCCCGACGGACGTGAACCGTACGCCGGAATCCATCAAGTCCTCCCTGAGCCGGGAGCAGTACATGCTCTACCGCCTGATCTACAACCGCTTCGTCGCCAGCCAGATGGCGCCGGCGGTCTACGAAACCCTTTCCGCGGACATTACCGGAAAGCAGATCACCCTGCGCTTCTACGGCGAGCACAAGAAGTTCGCCGGTTTCACCGCGCTGTATGAAGAGGGCACGGACGAGAGCGAGGATTCCGTCGAGATGACGCTGCCGGTGATGGAAACCGGACAGAAGGTCTCCATCCTGAAGATCTCCAGCGACCAGCATTTCACCCAGCCGCCGAGCCGCTACACCGAAGCGAGCCTGGTCCGGACGCTGGAGGAAAACGGCATCGGCCGCCCGTCCACCTACGCGCCGACGATCTCCACCATCATTTCCCGCGGGTACGTATCCCGGGAGAAGAAGCGCCTGTACCCCACGGAGCTGGGCGTTATGGTTACCGACATGATGGAGAAGTATTTCAGCGAAATCGTGGACACGGAATTCACCGCGAATATGGAAACCAAGCTGGACCAGATCGAAGAGGGGAACGCGGACTGGAAGCAGATCCTCCGCGATTTCTGGCCGGACTTCGAGAAGACCCTGGAAGTGGCCGAAAAGGAAATCGAGAAGGTCGAGGTACGGGATGAGGTCAGCAATGTGGTCTGCGACCAGTGCGGCGCGATGATGGTCTACAAGATGGGCCGCTTCGGCAAGTTCCTGGCCTGCCCGAATTTCCCGGAATGCCGGAACACCAAACCCCTGGTCAACTATATTGACGCGGCTTGCCCGAAGTGCGGAAAACGCCTGCTGGAGAAGATCAGCCGGAAGAGCCGGAAGTTCTTCGGCTGCGAAGGCTATCCGGAATGCGACTTCGTCAGCTGGGACAAGCCGGTGTCCGAACGCTGCCCGGTCTGCGGAAGCTATATGGTTGAGAAACACAACGGGCGGGGTGAGGTCATTCACCTGTGCGCCAACGAGAACTGCCGCCATAAGGTCCTCGCCGGGACGAACGAGGAGGAAGCCGATGAGTGACCTCCGGGCCACGGTCGTCGGCGCCGGCCTGGCGGGCTGTGAAGCCGCCTGGCAGCTGGCCCAAAGCGGCATTCCGGTCCGTCTGATCGAGATGAAACCGGAGCGGAAATCCCCCGCGCACCATACGGACCTTTTCGCGGAGCTGGTGTGTTCCAACAGCTTCCGCGGGGCAAGGCTGTCCAGCGCGGTCGGACTTCTGAAGGAAGAGATGCGCCGGATGGGTTCGCTGATCATGCGGTGCGCGGACGCGCACAGCGTACCCGCGGGCGACGCGCTGGCCGTGGACCGGGAGGGCTTTTCCCGCGGCGTGACGGAAGCGCTGAAGAACCATCCGCTCGTAGAGACGGAAAGCCGCGAGGTGACGGAGATCCCGGACGGGCCGGTGATCATCGCGACCGGGCCGCTGACGAGCGACGCGCTGGCGGAATCCATCGCGGCGCTGCCGGGGCTCGGGACGCTGAACTTCTACGACGCCGCCGCGCCGATCGTGACCCTGGAGTCCCTGGACGAAAGCCGGATGTTCCGGATGAGCCGATGGGGGCGGGGAGACGATTACCTGAACTGCCCGATGACCGAGGAGGAATACAACCGCTTTATCGACGCGCTGCTGTCCGCCGAAACCGCGGAGATCCACGGCTTTGAGGAGACGCGCGTTTTCGAGGGCTGCATGCCGATCGAGAGCATGGCGCGGCGGGGGCGCATGGTCCCCGCCTTCGGCCCGATGAAGCCCGTCGGCCTGAAAGACCCGCGGACCGGAAGGGAACCCTTCGCCGCGGTGCAGCTGCGGCAGGACGACGCGGGCAACACGATGTACAATATCGTCGGGTTCCAGACCCGGCTGAAGTTCGGGGAGCAGAAACGGGTGTTCGGCATGATCCCGGGGCTGGAAAACGCGGTTTTCGCCCGGTACGGGGTGATGCACCGGAACACGTTCCTGAACAGCCCCGGCTTCCTGAACGAACGCTTTGAAATGATCAGCCGGCCGATGTGCTATTTCGCCGGGCAGATGACCGGCGTGGAAGGCTATGTCGAGAGCGCCGGCAGCGGCCTGGTCGCCGGGCGCGCCCTGGCGGCCCAGATGGCGGGAAAGCAGCCGGAATCCCTGCCGGGGTTCACGGCGCTGGGGGCGATGGGACGCTATGTATCCACGCCGAACCGGCATTTCCAGCCGATGAACTGTACATTCTCCCTGATCGATCCGCTGCCGGTTCAGCCCGGGAGGAAAAAGATCCGGGACAAGAAGGAGCGCTACGAGGCGATTTCCGCGCGGGCGCTCGCGTATATCGATTCCATCAACGATACAGGAGGAAAAACCGAATGAGCAGTCCTTTCCGGGGAACCACGATCTGCGCGGTGCAGCGCAACGGTCAGATCGCCATCGCCGGCGACGGCCAGGTGACCATGGGAGAACACACGGTATTCAAAACCGGGGCGCGGAAGGTCCGCCGCCTGTTTGACGGACGGGTCGCGGTCGGTTTCGCGGGATCCGTCGCGGACGCGTTCACGCTTTGCGAAAAGTTTGAGGAGAAGCTGCAGCAGTGCGGCGGAAACCTCGAACGCGCGGCCGTGGCGCTGGCCCAGAACTGGCGCGGGGACCAGGTGATGCGGCAGCTGGATTCCATGATGATCGTCGCGGACAGCGAGCAGCTGCTGATCATCAGCGGCACCGGCGAGGTGATCGAGCCGGACGAGGGCATCGCTGCCATCGGCTCCGGCGGAAACTACGCTCTGGCCGCCGCCCGCGCGCTGGTCCAGAACACGGACCTTTCCGCGGCGGAAATCGCGGAAAAGGCGCTGAAGATCGCCGCGAGCATCTGTGTCTATACCAACGACCATATTATTGTCGAAACCGTCTGAAGGAGGGACGCCGATGAGTCAGCAGCTTACACCGCGGCAGATCGTTCATGAGCTGGACCGCTTTATCGTCGGGCAGGACGACGCCAAGAAGGCCGTCGCTATCGCCCTCCGGAACCGGTACCGCAGGAGCCGTGTGGACGAAGCGCTCCGCGAGGAGATCATTCCCAAGAATATCCTGATGATCGGACCTACGGGCGTCGGCAAGACCGAGATCGCCCGGCGGCTGGCCAAGCTGGTAAACGCTCCGTTCATCAAGGTCGAGGCGACCAAGTTCACCGAGGTGGGCTATGTGGGCCGGGATGTGGAAAGCATCATCCGCGACCTGACGGAGAACGCCGTGCGCCTGGTCCGGAAGGAGCACGAGGAACGGGTGATGCCCCGGGCCCGCGTGCTGGCGGAAGAGCGCCTGTCCGAGATCCTGACGAACGGAAACAAAAAGAACACCGCCTCCAACCCGCTGGACTTCCTGCTGGGCCGCCAGAAGGAGCAGCAGGCGCCCACATCCGAGGAAACCACCGCCCTGGCGAAGAAGAAGGAAGACATCCGCCAGCAGCTGATGCGCGGCGAGATCGAGGACATGGAGCTGGAGATCGAAGTGGAGGAAGAGGCGCCGACGCTCGAGGTCGGCGGCAGCAGTATCAGCCTCGGCGACATGATGGGCAATATGATGCCCAAGCGGACGCGCATGCGCCACGTCAAGGTGAAGGAAGCCCGGAAGATCCTGATCGACGAGGAAGCGGCCAAGCTGATCGACAACGACGCGGTGCAGGAGGAAGCCGTCAACCGTACGGAACAGAACGGCATCGTCTTCATCGACGAAATCGACAAGATCGCCGGCAACAAAGGCAGCCAGGGCCCGGACGTCAGCCGGGAGGGCGTGCAGCGGGATATCCTGCCCATCGTCGAGGGCTGCACGGTCAACACCAAATACGGCGCGGTCAAGACGGATTTCATGCTGTTCATCGCCGCCGGCGCGTTCCACGTCAGCAAGGTGACGGACCTGATTCCGGAATTGCAGGGACGCTTCCCGGTGCATGTCCAGCTCAAGAGCCTGACGCGGGAGGATTTCCGGCAGATCCTGACGGTGCCGGAGAACGCGCTGACGAAGCAGTACCGCGCGCTGCTCGAGGTGGACAGGGTGCTGCTCCGCTTTGAGGACAGCGCGATCGACGCCATCGCCGAGGCGGCCTGCAACGCGAACGACAACGCCGAGGACATCGGCGCCCGGCGCCTGCACGCGGTGTTCGAGCAGCTGCTGGAGGACGTGTCCTTCAACGCGGGGGACGAGAACATGCCGCCCTTCGAGCTGGTGATCGACGCGGATTACGTGAACCAGCACCTGAAGGGCGAGAACAAGCCCGCGGATATCAAAAAATACATACTGTAAGCAGACTTCCACAGGCAAGCGACGCTGTCCGGACCTTTCCAGACAGCGTTTTTCATGCTATAATTGGCAAAACAGCGAGGGGGAGACGACAGATGATTCAGACCATCGGAATGATCGGAACCGGAAATATGGGCTCCGCGATTCTCCGCGGCGTGGTGGATGCCGGCTATATCCGCGCCTCCATGATTACCGCCTATGACGCGAGCGCCAAGCGGATGCGTGAACTGGAAGAGGATATCCCCGGGATCCATACGGCCCAGGACTGCCGGGAAGTGGCGGAGAATGCCGACCTGATTATCATCGCCGTCAAGCCGATTTACGTCCAGGACGTGATCAACGAGATCAAAATGGACCTGAACGGCAAGGCCGTCGTTTCCATCGCCGCCGGATGGACGGTGGACATGCTGTCCCGCGCGCTGAGCGGGACCGGCGCCACCTACCTGCGCGTGATGCCGAATACGCCGGCGCTGGTCGGGGAGGGAATGACCGCCCTGTGCGACGATTCCACCTTCTCCAAGGAAGATTTTGAGTACGCCAAGGGCATCTTCGATTCCGTCGGCAAGACCCGGATCCTTCCGGAACGCCTGTTCGACGGCGTGGTGGCGATCAGCGGGAGCAGCCCGGCTTATGTCTATATGATGATCGAGGCGATGGCGGACGCGGGCGTCCGGGAGGGGCTGCCGCGGGTGCACGCCTATGAGATGGCCGCCCAGAGCGTGCTGGGCAGCGCGCTGATGGTCCTGTCCTCCGGCACGCATCCCGCCGCCCTGAAGGACGCGGTCTGCTCGCCCGGCGGAACGACGATCGAGGCGGTGGAGGAACTGGAGCGGAAGGGCTTCCGCGCCGCGATCATGGACGCGATGAAGGCCTGCGCGGACAAGAGCCGCGAGATGTCCAAATAACGCCGGGACTGAAGGAGCCTGAAACATGGAGAACGCGCGCAAAAAAGTGAATATCTACACGGACGGCGCCTGCAGCGGCAATCCCGGCCCCGGCGGATGGGCGGCGATCCTGGAGTTCGGACCGCACCGCAAGGAAATCAGCGGATACATGGCCGGGACCACCAACAACCGCATGGAGCTGTTCGCCGCGATCAGCGGGCTCGGCGCCCTGAAGGAACCCTGCGACGTGACGCTCTATTCCGACAGCAATTACCTGGTCCAGGCGTTCAACGACCACTGGATCGACAACTGGAAGCAGAAGGGCTGGAAAACCAGCAACGGGACGCCGGTGGAGAACCAGGACCTGTGGTTCATCCTGACGGCCCAGACGAAGAAGCACAACGTGACCTTCGTCAAGGTCAAGGGTCACGCGGACCATCCGGAGAACAACCGCTGCGACGAACTGGCCCGTGCCGCCATCGACGAATACCGCAAAGCCTATCCGGACCCGGAGCAGGGAAGTAAGGAAGACTGACCGATCAGGCAAGGGGACGGTTCTGTTGTCAGGTTATCTGACAGCAGAACCGTCCCCTTGCCGGTTTCAGTCCGCGAAGTGCTCGCGGGCGTGGAAGGATTTGCAGATGGTTTTGTAGTCCCCGAAGACGGTCAGCTTGTCGCCGGTCAGGAAGACGGTATCCGCCTGGGCGGCGAAAGCTTCCTCGCCGCGGCGCTCCACCAGCATGACCATGATGCCGGTTTCCGCGCGGAGCTTCGTCTCCGCCAGGGTGTAGCCGTTGTATTCGTCCGGAATGTGCCGGAGCGTGACCTGGGCGATGGTGCCGTTGCCGATGTTGTCGATGACCATGACCGCGTTGAAGGTTTCCTTGCGCTCAAAGGCCCGGTCCGCCAGGCGGTGGAGCTGGTTTTCGGCCCAGGCGTGCACCTTCGGCACCCGCATGAAAACGAAGATCAGGGCCGCCGCGCCCAGCGGAATCAGGAAGCCGAGAAAATGGTAACCGGCCTGCGATACTTCCTTCATCGAAAGAAACACGTTGATAAACGCAGAGACGATCGTGACGTTGAACACATAACCGAAGAGCATGGTGATTTTCGCAAGCCTTCGGCGCTGGCGGGAGGACATGATCATTTCGCTTTCCCGGGTGGTAAAGCCGGCCCCGGTCAGCAGCGAAATGACCTGGAAGCGCGCCTTTTCCGCCGGAAGGCCGGTCAGGCGGAAGAAAAAGGTAAACAGCTCCGTAATTACCCAGTACAGGATAATCATCATGGAAAAGAGCAGCAGCGCCAGGTATACGTTCATTGCGCAGATTCTCCTGTCGGCATTTCACAGCTTTGATCATTGATGCCATGCGAATGCCTTTTTCCATATTATACTAAGATTTTACAGCTGTTTCAACCGCGCTGTTCAGGACGATCACTATAACAGGTCATTCAATCATGAATCAGCAGGAATGATCTGACAGTGTTTGACCGGGGGAGGAAACCCCGACACACCCTGCTTTTTTCAATCAGGCAGATATCCGGTTTTTCATTCACTCATTCCGAATGATCCTGTTTCAATATGACCATCAGGAAAAAGAACAATTGACAGGACCGGGAAACCGGTATATGATATCCTTGTTGTTAGAACTATTCGCTAAACCACAGTTTTACGAATAGTACAGCCATAAAAACCCGGAAAACCGGAAGAAAGGCGGATAATCGCATGGCGGATCCGAAAACGCTTTCCTATAAAGAAGAAATGGACGCGAAGAGAATTCTGCAGATCCGCGAGGTTCTTCACGATCTCCCGCAGGCCTGTTCCGATTTTATCCGCTCTATCGCGGTGACGACCGGTACGTTTACCCGGCTGGCCTACGCGATCGACCTGCGTACGTTTTTCAATTTCCTGCATACGGAGCGTGTCGCCTTCTCCGAGAAGCCGGTCCGCCTGCTGGAGGACGCCGACCTGGAGAAGCTGACCCGGAACGATATTACCGCCTATACGGAATACCTGACGTACTACTTGAAAAATGAGGACGATAATTCGGTACCTAACAAAGCGTATATCAACCACGAGCTGTCCATCAAGCGAAAGCTGTGTTCCATCCGGTCATTCTATGACTACCTGTTCAAGAACCAGCGGATTTCCTCCAACGTGACGGAGCTCGTTCCCCTGCCGAAGATCCATGAGAAGCCGATTATCCGCCTCTCAAAGGAAGAAATGGAGCGGATCCTGAACGCCGCGCAGACCGGCGAGCAGATGACGAAAGCGCAGCAGCGCTACCAGAAACTGACCGCGAAACGGGATTACGCGATGCTCGCTCTGTTCCTGGGCACCGGAATCCGCGTCAGCGAATGCGTCGGCCTCAATATCGGCGACCTGGACATGGAGAACAACGCCTTCCTGGTCACCCGCAAGGGCGGCAACCAGGTGGTGCTGTACTTCCCGCCCGAGGTGGCGGACGCCCTGGGAGAATACCTGGAGGAACGCAAAGGCATCGAGGCCCTTCCGGGCCACGAGGAGGCCCTGTTCCTGAGCCTGCAGCGCCGCCGGATCACCCAGCGCGCGGTGCAGAACCTGGTCAAGAAATACGCCGCCATGGCGGCGCCGCTGAAGACGCGGATCAGCCCGCACAAGCTGCGCAGCACCTACGCCACGAACCTGTACCAGGAAACCGGAGATATTTACCTGGTGGCGGATGTGCTCGGCCATACCTCCGTGGACACGACCCGGAAACATTACGCCGATATGACAGACGCCCGGCGCCGGATGGCCGCCGAGCATGTCCATCTTCCCGGAGATCCGGATTTTAAGACTGAATGAGATCCCGGATCCGGCTGATCAGCTTTTTGATTTCGGCGTTTGAATGCCCTTCCATGCCGCGGATCTTCTCGTTCAGAGCGGCCGCTTCCTGCAGCAGCTGGTGATACAGGTTCTCCTGTTTCGTAGCCTTCTCACCGGCTTTTTTCTTCGTTTCCTTTTTGTATACAGGATCCATTAACCGGACCCATTCACCGGCGGCCAGGTCATAGGTCGAACCGGAATACGGCGCGGCGGCCGGAATGCCGAAGGTATCGGTGACCGCCCGGGCGAAGGCGGCGCAGGATTCGTCGTCCCCGTGGTTGACGAAGACCATGGACGGCTTTTTCCCGAATTTGCTGATCCAGTCCAGCAAACCGTCTTTGTCCGCGTGGCCGGAAATCCCGTCCAGCAGGGTTACTTCGGCCTTGACCTCGATCGTTTCGCCGAGGATTTTCACCTGTTTCGCGCCGTCGTAAATGATCCGGCCGAGGGTTCCGGCGGCCTGGTAGCCGGCGAACATTACGGTATTCTTTTCATTCCACAGGTTATGCTTCAGGTGGTGCCGGATGCGGCCGCCCTCGCACATGCCGCCGGAGGCGATGATTACCTTCGGCGTGGTGTCCGTGTTAAGGGCCTTGGATTCCTCGGCGGAGACCACGGTATGCAGGCCGTCGAACCAGATCGGGTTCTCCCCGCTCCGCATGACCGCCTGCGCCTCCTCGTCGAGGCAGTCCGTTCCGCACTGCAGGAAGACCGCGGTGGCCTCGTTGGCCAGCGGGCTGTCCACATACACCGGGAAATCCGGATATACGGGCATCAGGCCCTGCTGTTTGATCTCCCGGATGAAGTAAAGGAGCTCCTGGGTCCGGCCGACGGCGAAGGACGGAATGATGACCGTGCCTCCCCGCCCGAAGGTCCGGGACAGGATGTCCGTCAGGACGGGAAGCGGATCCCGGGCATGGTCGTGGAGCCGGGTGCCGTAGGTGGATTCGATCAGCAGGTAATCCGCCTCGCGCACGGGCTGCGGATCGCGGATAATCGGCTGGTCCAGGTTTCCGACGTCCCCGCTGCAGACCAGGCGGACAGTTTTTCCGCCTTCCTCCAGGAAGAATTCGGCGAAGGAGGATCCGAGCAGGTGGCCCGCGTCCGTGAAGCGGACGGCCAGCCCCTCGTCCGCCTGGAAAATGCGGCCGTATTCACAGGGACGGAACAGCTTCATGACGTTCGCGGCGTCCTCGGCGGTATACTGCGGCTCCACCTCAGGCAGGCCGACGCGCAGGTTTTTCTTCGTCTGGAACGCGGCCTCCGACTCCTGGATCTGGGCGCTGTCAGCCAGCATGATGCTGCACAGGTTTTCCGTTTCCGGGGTGGAATAGATCGTGCCCCGGAACCCCTGGCGGTACAGGAGCGGCAGGTTGCCGGAATGATCGATATGGGAATGGGTCAGGAAGATGTATTCCACCCGGGAGGCCGGAACGGGCAGCGGCTCCATCACCAGGGGGTTATCGCCCTGCTCCATGCCGCAGTCCACGAGAAAAAAGCGGTCCGGGAGCCATTCCACCAGGGTGCAGCTGCCGGTGACCTGATGCGCGGCGCCGATAAACGTGATCTTCATGGCTTTGTCCTTTCGTTCGGAAGAATTGATTTTGGGCACGCCGGGGCATATAATGAATCCGTCAGGAGACCGGGGATCCGGCCGGGCCGGGACGCTTCGCGCCCTCCCCTTCCAGCATGATTCCGTCAATCGCGACGGAGCGGTATTCCGCGTCCCCGTTGACGCACTTCATACAATTGTCGCAGATCTTATCCGGGTCCAGGTCGCAGCGGTCGCATTCGCCGCAGCCGATACATTCCCGGTCATACAGAACACACTGACGATGAACGGCCATATGGAAATCCCTCCCTGAGACGATTATACTCCCGGGCCCAAAGAAAGGTCAAGAAAGCATGAGAGAGATCACGCTCGCCCCGTTTACGGAGGAGCAGTACCACGTCTTTTTCCGCGGGTACCGGCAGGATCCGCTGATGACGCCGGATCCGTTCGTCTACAGCGAGGAACAGGTGTCCATGTCCTACCGGTGGAACTACGGCGGTTTCCAGCAGCATTACGCGCATTACGGGATTTTCCTGGACGGGGTGCCGGTGGGATCCTTCCAGCTCAAACGCATCGATCCGGAAACGAAAACCTGCGAGTTCGGCATCATCCTGCAGCATGACGGATACAAGGACCGGGGCATCGGAACAGAGGCGATCCGCCGGGGCATGCGGCTGGCCGCCGATGAGTTCGGCGTGGAGACGGTGATCGGCGATACGGCGGGCCGGAATAAACGGATGCAGCGTGTATTTGAAAAGCTCGGATTTGAAATGACGGAGACGATTCCGGACGCGTTTGAGCTTCCGGACGGAACGAAAGACAGCTGCCTCATCTGGCGGAAAACCCTGAAGGAAACGGAGGAAACGAAATGAGCGCGAAAGCCATCCTGGTCCCTGGACGGGAAAAACGGGTATACAGCCGGCATCCCTGGATCTTCCGCAGCGATATCGATAAAACCGAGGGCGCTATCACCCCCGGCGACGTCGTGAGCGTGTATTCCGCCAAGGGAAAATTCCTGGCGAAGGCTTTCTATAACCCGAACAGCCAGATCGCCCTGCGGGTCATGAGCTGGAAGGACGAGGAAATCGACCGGGCGCTGATCTTCCGCAGGGTTCACGAGGCGGTGGAATACCGCCGGAGCTTCGCGGACCTGAAAAGCTGCCGGCTGATCTTCGCGGAGAGCGACCGGCTGCCGGCCATGATCGCGGACGCCTTCGGGGACGTGATCGTGATCCAGTGCCTGGCCCTGGGCATGGAGCGGTTCAAGCAGGACGTGGTGGACGCCCTGGTGGAGGAACTGCACCCCGCCGGGATCTGGGAACGGAACGATGTGCCGGTGCGGAAACTGGAAGGCATGGAAATGACCACCGGGCTCCTGTACGGCGAGGTGCCGGACCGGGTGGAAATGACCGAGAACGGCGTGCGCTTCCTGGTGGACGTGAAGGAAGGCCAGAAGACGGGTTTCTTCCTGGACCAGAAGGAAAACCGCGCGGCCATCGCCCCGTTCGTGAAGGGTAAGCGGGTACTGGACTGCTTTACCCATACCGGTTCCTTTGCCCTGCACGCGGCGCATTACGGCGCGCGCGAGGTGACCGGCGTGGACATCAGCGAATACGCCTGTGAATTCGCTGCGGAGAACGCGCGGCTGAACGGCGTGGAGGACCGGGTCCGCTTCGTGACGGCCAACGCCTTCGACCTGCTTGCGGAGGAAAGCCGTGAGGGAAAGAAATATGACGTGATCATCCTGGATCCGCCCGCGTTTACGAAAACCCGTTCCGCGGTGGAGAGCGCGATCCGCGGATATAAAGAAATCAACCTCCGGGCCATGAAGATGGTCGAGCCCGGAGGGTATCTGGTCACCTGTTCCTGCAGCCAGCACGTGACGCCGGATCTGTTCAGAAAGATGGTCCTGGACGCCGCGTCGGACGCGAGGGTCCTGCTGCGCCAGGTGGAGTTCCGGACCCAGGGAAAGGATCATCCGATTCTTCCCTCTTCCCCGGAAACCGAGTACCTGAAGTGCGGAATCTACCAGGTCATAAAATAGACTCCGGTCCGATTAACGGTCCTCGTAGCCGAGGTTTTTCAGGTCCGCGGCGTTGTTGCGCCAGTCCGGGCGGATCTTGACCCACAGCTTCAGGTTGACGTGGGTATCCAGCAGGTTTTCGATATCTTCCCGCGCTTGGGAACCGATCGTCTGCAGCATGGCGCCGTGCTTTCCGATGATAATGCCCTTGTGCGCGTCGCGTTCGCAGTAGATCGTCGCGTTGATTTCCGTCAGGTCGTCCCGGACCTTTTCGATTCCCAGGATTTCCACACCGATCCCGTGCGGCACCTCATCCCGGAGGTGCCGCAGCGCTTTTTCCCGGATGATTTCCGCGCAGAGGATCCGCTCCGGCTGGTCGGTCATCATGTCGTCCGGGAAATACTTCGGGCCTTCCGGAAGATGCTTCCGCAGATTATCCGTCAATTCGTCCAGGCCGCTGCCGGTCTTCGCGCTGACGGGAATGATTTCGTCAAAACCGAAGTCCGCGAAGCGGGCCGTGGCTTCCAGGACCGCTTCGGGACGCACGAGGTCGATCTTGTTCAGGGCCAGGATTTTCGGGACCTTTCCGGATGGAAGGCTTTCGGCGACGGAGATGTCCTTCGCCGTGACGTGGGATACGTCCGCCAGCATCAGGACACAGTCCATGCCGTCCATCGCGCCGCGGACGGACTGCATCATATACTCTCCCAGCTTTGTCCGGGGCTGGTGGATGCCGGGGGTGTCCAGGAAGACCATCTGGTCGTTTTCATGCGTGATGACGCCCATAATCCGGCTCCGGGTCGTCTGCGGACGGCTGGAGACGATGGCGACCTTTTCGCCGATCATGGCGTTCATCAGCGAGGATTTCCCCACGTTGGGCAGGCCGACGATGGTGATAAAACCGGAATGGAATTTCGCTTTTTCAGTCATGGGACGGTTCGGGCTCCTTTTCATTCAGTTCGATGCTGCCGGGCAGCAGGCGGGTCAGGCTGGACTCGATCACCTGGTCCTCCCAGGTCATCAGGATACGCAGGTCCGGCGCGAATTCCTGCAGGGCCTGGCGGCAGGCGCCGCAGGGCCAGGGCGTGGAATTGGCGGCGATGGCGATGTCGGTAAACGCCCGGGCCCCTTCGCTGACCGCCTTGAAGAGGGCGGTGCGCTCAGCGCAGTTCGTCAGGCCGAAGGAGATATTCTCCACGTTGCAGCCGGTAAAGATCCGGCCGTCCGCGGCGCGGAGCGCGGCGCCGACCGGGAAATGCGAATAGGGCGAGTAGCTGAACTTCATCGCTTCGCGGGCAGCGTCCAGCAGTTCCCTGTCCGCGCCGGACAGTTCCGGCCCGCGGACAGCGGAGACGGATGAAAGAATCTTTTCCTCCATGGCGCGCATAACGATCTGATCCTCCTTGCGAATATGGTCATAACCCATCAGGTGGCAGAGCCCGTGCACCAGCAGGTAGGCCGCTTCCCGGGAAGCGGAATGCCCGTATTCCTTCGCCTGGGTGTAAATATGCGGTACCGCGATGACGATATCGCCCAGGAAACAGGCGCCGAGCTCGTCATCAAATTCCCGGCGGAGCAGCGCCGGGCAGCTGCCCGCGGTTTTCCCGGCGGGCCAGGAGACCGCAGGAAAGGACAGCACGTCCGTGGAACGGCTGATTCCCCGGCACTGTTCGTTGATGACGGCGATGTCCTCATCCGAGCAGAGGCGCACGGAAACCGCGCACGGAAAACCGATCCCCTCGCAGGCCGGAGCGCTGTCGGCGGCGGCACGCATCAGGGAAAGCATGTCCTCCGGGAGCGGCATATCGTTAATCCAGTCGATGACCATGGTCAGTTCTCTTTCTCTCCGGCGCTGGCCGGGGTTTCCGCAGCGGGCGGGGCGGCAGGCGCGGCGTCCACCGGAGCCGCCGGTGCTTCAGCGGGGGCCTGGGTTTCAGGGGCAGGCGCGGCCGGAGCGGGCTCGGCAGGCGCCGGAGCGGTTTCCGGAATCGGCTGGCCGGCGTAATGGCGGACCTGCGGATACTCGATCCGCTCGTGATAGACGCCCTTCAGAATGCCGGAGAACGCCTCGCAGATCTTGTCGATATCCCGCAGGGACAACGGGCTGTCGCTCAGCTGCCCGTCCTCCAGCTTGCCGCGGACGAGCTGTTCGATAAACTGGTCGATCGCCTTGGGCGTGGGGGTCTTCATGGAGCGGACCGCGGCCTCGATCGTATCGGCCAGCATGACGACCGCCGCCTCTTTTGTCTGCGGCTTCGGGCCGGCATATCGGAACTCGTTGATATCCACGTGGCTGCCGTTGGAAAGCTGCAGGGCCTTGTGGTAGAAATACATGACCGGCGTGACGCCGTGGTGCTGCAGGATGATGTCCATGACCTCCTGCGGCATGCGTTCCTTCTGGGCCAGCAGGACGCCGTCCATCGTATGGCTGGTGACGATGGCCGCGGAAACATAGGGATCCGTCCGCTCATGCGGGTTGTCCCCGTTCTGGTTTTCCTTGAAATAGCCGGGGCGCTTGAGCTTGCCGATATCGTGGTAATACGCGCCGGCGCGGGCCAGGTACGGGTTCGCGCCGATGCTGTCCGACGCCGCCTCGGCCAGGTTGGCGACGATGATCGAATGGTGATAGGTTCCGGGCGCCTCGATCATCAGGCGCTTCATCAGCGGCTGGTTCGGGTTGGTCAGCTCCAGCAGGCGGCTGGGGGTGGCCAGGCGGAAAATCGTCTCAAAGGCAGGCTGGAACGCGACGGCCAGCAGGCCGCTCAGGAATCCGCCGCCGATGGTCCAGGCGGAATATTCCACCAGGCGCACCGATTCAGCGGAGGTCAGCCATTTGACGGCCAGGAGCAGCAGGACGCCGGTGACGGCGGACAAAAGGCCGGCGATCAGGACGCGGATACGCTGGGGGCGGCCTTTCATGAACCACATGCAGACGATACCCTGCGCGAGGGACATCAGAGTGATCAGCGCCACGCCGTCAAAGCCGGACTTACTGTTGCCGGCAATCAGGAAGGCGTAGAGCAGCGTCAGCGTACAGGTGACGGAGATGCCGATCCGGTATCCGATCAGGATCGTTCCGAGGATCGATCCCAGCGCCACGGGGATAATAAACAGGCTGGGCAGGAAATGCGCGAGCGCCGCCAGCGCCATGCACAGGAGCAGGATCAGCAGCACGACCGAGTACTGCCGGACATCCCGCAGGATATCGGGGCGCAGCATCTTCAGGCACATGGTCAGGATGACGATGGCAAGGATCACCGCCAGGGCGGAGCCGGAATACGAGGAGTAATCGTAGGTGCCGTCCTTCAGCAGGTTCAGGGACTGAAGGAGCTGGATCTGGGCATAGGTAATGGTGTCGCCCTCGGTGATGACTGGCTCTCCCTGGTGGATGACCAGGGGGTTGACCGACTCCATCGCCTCGTTCCGGGCAGCTTCCGTGTCCTCCTGGTTGATCAGCCAGTTAGGCTGGATGCATTCCTTCAGGACGATCGGGAGGATGATGTTCCGAAGGTCCGCCTTGATTTCCGGATAGTAAGTGCCGAAGTCCTTCAGCATGCCGTCGATGAAGACGGTTTCCTGCTCCTGGAGGATTTTGACGTTGTCCCGGTCCATGTTCAGCTTGGTGGACAGGGCCAGGGACACGTTATCCACCATCTTGTCAAAATCGGAAGTGCTGGTGCGCATCAGGACGCGGATGCCCTCCCCGTCGATGGGCACCTGGTCCACCAGGTTAAAGGCGGCGTACTCGATCTGGTCCACGGAGAAGAGATCCCCGCGGGACTCCCCGCTCAGCCGGAGGCTTTCGCCGTACTGCTGTATGGCGCGGAGCTCGTCAAACGCCGACTCCAGGGAACTCATGACCTCCTGGGTCACGTTGCGGTACTTGTACTGGACTTCCACCTTGGCCGCGGCGGTTTCGCGGCGCTCCTGGGTGCGGACCTCGTCCACCACGTCGCGGGTCGCGACGATGGTTTCATGCGCCTCGGCGCCCTCCTTCAGGTCATACTTCTTGGGGGTGCAGACAAAAAAGAAGATCAGGAAGAGGAGGACCGCGGCGCCCACCGTCAGCAGAAAACAGCGGCATGACGGGGAACGCGTCCAGGCGCGGAAACGGGCAAGAAGGGGGGTGGTTTCCTTCCCTTCCTTTTCCGGGGCCGCGCTGGTTTCCTTTGCTTCAGTCGTCATAACAATATCCTTTCCGGTACGAACCTGAGAATACATATACGGCGGAAACGGTTATTTCCCGGGATTTTTCCGGTTTTCATAGGCTTCCACGATCCGCTGCACCAGTTCATGGCGGACGATGTCCCTTCCGGTCAGCTCGGCGATCCCGATGCCGGGGATATCGCGGAGCAGCTGGATGGCTTCCGCCAGGCCGGAGGTTTTTCCGGGGGGCAGGTCGGTCTGCGTGATGTCGCCGGTGACGATCACCTTGGAGCCGAAGCCCATGCGGGTCAGGAACATTTTCATCTGCTCGGAGGTGGTGTTCTGCGCCTCGTCCAGGATGATGAACGCGTCGGAAAGCGTCCGGCCGCGCATATAGGCCAGGGGGGCGACCTCCACGGTGCCGCGCTCGAGCAGGCGGGAGTAGGCGTCGGCACCCATGAAATCGTACATGGCGTCGTACAGGGGGCGGAGATAGGGGTCGACCTTCTGGGTCAGGTCGCCGGGCAGGAAACCGAGCTTCTCCCCGGCCTCGACCGCGGGGCGCGTCAGGATGATCCGCTCCGCATCCTTGTTCTTCAGCGCCATAACCGCCAGCGCCATGGCCAGGTAGGTCTTTCCGGTGCCCGCGGGGCCCACGGCGAAGGTCAGCATGTTCTTCCGGATGGAATCGACATACTTTTCCTGGCCGACGGTCTTGCAGGTGATCTGCTTTCCGCGGTGCGTCACGGCGATGACGCGGTTCATCGATTCATGGATCTGGTCCGTTTTCCCTTCCCGGACCATGGAGACGATATAGCGGATCCGCAGGCGGTCCACATGCTCGTTCCGGCGGATCATGTCAAAAAGCTCGAGAATCACCTGCTCCGCCAGGTCCAGCCGCTCGGGCTCCCCCTGGACCGTCAGCTGGTTGCCCCTCAGCGCGGCGGATACGCCGCATTCCTGCTCGATCAGGGTCATGTTCTGGTCGTTCAGGCCGAAGAGGGATACGTAGGCGTCCATATTGTCCGCGGAGAGGGTGATAACACGGGTGTAGGTCAAATAGCTGACTTCCCTTCATTCCAATAATCTTCCTTTTATATCATACTTTTTTTGGAGCGTTTGTCAATGAAAGCGGGGGGCGCGGGGGAAAAACACCGCGCGGGAACAGGAAAAGAACAGCGGCGGGCGTCGCGGCGGCGTTGACAGGGCAGTGGAAGTATGGTAGGATTGCCGCTGAACTGAATCATCGACGATGAAGGAAAGAATGTTTCCGGTGGTGCTTTCAGAGAGCCGTCGGTCGCTGCGAGACGGTACAGATCCGGGAATGACTGCTTCCTGAGTTGGTTCTGTGAACGGGAAATCTCCTCAGTAATGGAACCCGGGCGCCCCGTAACCGGCTGTGGACTTGTTGGAGTCCGAGAGTGACTGCAGACAGCGATGCTGCAGTAAGACGGGTGGTACCGCGAAACCGTGTTTCGTCCCTGAGGCTTTGCTTCAGGGTTATTTTTTTCAGGAGGGATATCGGAAATGACGAACAGAGAAACTGTCCGGATCAGCGACTGCACACTGCGGCAGAAGAAGGACCTGCCCGAACTGAGTTTTCGGGAGAAACTGGAGCTGTGCCGCCTGATGGACCGGCTGAATCCCGATATGATCGAACTGGACGAAATCCGCCAGACGAAGATTGACAGCCTTTTGATCAAATCGGTCTGCTCCGCGGTGCGCAGCGCCGGGATCGCCGTTCCGGTCGGGCTGAACAGCGAAAGCGTCCGCACGACCTGGGAAGCGCTGAAGGAAGCCGCCCATCCGCGGCTGCAGGTGGCCGCGCCGGTCAGCTCCGTGCAGATGGAATACCTGTACCATATGAAGCCGAAGGCGATGGTCAAGGCTGTGGAGGAAACGATCGCGATGTGCCGGGAATGCACCCCGGACGTCGAGTTCATCGCGGAGGACGCGACGAGGAGCGACGGGGCATTCCTGCGCGAGATCCTGTCCGCCGCTGTCGCCGCGGGCGCGCAGACGGTGACGCTGTGCGACACCGCTGGCACGATGCTGCCGGAGGAAGTGGCGGAATTCATCCTCGCGCTGCGGCGGGACGTGCCGGAACTCGGGGAGATCAGAACCGGTTTCTCCTGCTCCGACGGCATGAGCCTGGCGGACGCCTGCGCGGTGGCCGCGGTGCGGAGCGGCATCCGGGAGATCAAGGCCGCGTCCTTCCGGACGGACGGGATCTCCCTGAAGAACATCGTCCGCATCCTCGATACCAAGGGCAGCCAGTTCGGCGTTTCCTGCCGGGTGGGCGTGGAACAGATCCGGAACCTGACGGTGCGGATCGAGACGCTGTGCCGGAAGGGCCTGAAGGGCGCTGCGCTGCCGGCGGAAAACGGCGACGGAATCGACAGCGGCATCATGCTGAGCACGCACGATTCCCGGGAATCTGTGCTGGCGGCCGCCCAGAAGCTGGGCTACGACCTGTCTGACGAGGACATGGAAAAGGTATGGAACCGTTTCTCCGAGATCGCGGAGAAGAAGGACCTGATCTCCCTGCGGGAGCTGGACGCGATCATCGCCGCGGAAGCCATGCAGGTTCCCCCGGTCTACTATGATTTCAACTACGTGATCAACACCGGCAACAAGATCGGCGCGATGTCCCATATGAAACTGAAATATCACGAGCAGGAGCTCGAGGGCATCTCCGTCGGCGACGGCTCGATCGACGCGGCGTTCAATTCCATTGAAAAGGCCACCGGCCGGCATTTCGAGCTGGACGATTTCCAGATCCAGGCCATTTCCGAAGGCCGCGAAGCCGTCGGCGAAACGATCGTGAAGCTGCGCTCCGAAGGCAAGCTCTATTCCGGCCGCGGAATCTCCACCGACATCGTCGGCGCCAGCATCATGGCCTACCTCAACGCGCTGAACAAGATCGTCTATGAGGAGGAAGAGGCATGAAGATTTCCTTTTCAACCCGCGGATGGCGGAACCTTCCCTGGGAGGAGCAGGTCCGGGACGCTTCGGAGCTCCGCTTCCAGGGAATCGAGGTATACAATCTCCACCGCTGCGCCGCGCTGACGGACCGCGCCGGCGCCTTCCACAAGTACCACCGGAACGAAACCATGCGCGCGCTGCGGGACAAGGGGCTGGAGATTCCCTGCCTGGACACTTCCTTCGACCTGTCCGACCCGGCGGAAAACATCGAAGAGATGACGGAGCTGATCCGGACGGCATCCGCGATGAAGATCCCCTACATCGCCGTCTGCACCCTGAAGGAAAATGACGAACTGATGCGCCGGAGGCTGGACCTCCTGACCCGGGAAGCCCTGGAGGGCGGCGTGTGCGTGCTGATCAAGACGGTCGGCATTTTCGCGGACACCGCGAAGCTGCGCACCCTGATGGACGACTATGCCTGCGACCAGCTGGCCGCGCTGTGGGATATGCACCATCCCTTCCGCGACCACGCGGAAACGCCGGACACCACGATCCGCAACCTGGGCGGATACGTCCGCCATGTCCACCTGCGCGACTCGGACGAGAACCTGAACTACAACCTGATCGGCGAAGGCACCATTCCGGTTCCGGCGATGATGAACGCCCTGTACTCCATCGACTACAGCGGGTTCATCTCCCTGGAATGGAAACCGGAATGGATTCCGGATATCCCGGACCGGGAGATCATCTTTGCCCATTTCCTGAACTACATGAACCGGTTCGACAACCCGAAGGGCAAGAAGAAATCCCTCTACTTCAACCATGACGGCACCGGCAAATATGTCTGGAAGAAGGACGAGCTGATCGACGCGACCTTCGGCCAGGTGCTGGACCGGATGGCCGAGGAGTTTCCGGACCAGTACGCCTTCAAATACACGACGCTGGACTACATCCGGACCTATTCCGAGTTCCGCGACGACGTGAACCGCTTCGCGCGGGCGCTGATTTCCATGGGCGTGCGGGCCGGCAGCAAGGTGGCTGTCTGGGCGACGAACGTTCCGGCGTGGTACATCACCTTCTGGGCGACAGCGAAGATCGGCGCGGTGCTCGTGACTGTCAACACCGCGTACAAGATCCACGAGGCGGATTACCTGTTCCGCCAGAGCGACACCCATACGCTGGTGATGATCGAGAGCGCCCTGGACAGCAACTACCGGAGCATCATCAACGAGCTGTGCCCGGAGATCGCCGGCTCCGTTCCCGGGGAACCGCTGCACTGCAAGCGGCTGCCCTTCCTGCGCAACGTGATCACCGTCGGCTTCCGCCAGAGCGGCTGCCTGACCTTCGAGGAGGCCATGCGCCGGGCGGACTCCGTGCCGGAGGAAAAACTGAACGCCATGGCGGCCAGGGTCAAGCCGGACGACGTATGCAACATGCAGTACACGTCGGGCACCACCGGATTCCCGAAGGGCGTCATGCTGACGCACTACAACGTGGTCAACGACGGCAAGTGTATCGGCGACCGGATGGGCCTGTCCACCGCGGACCGCATGATGATCCAGGTGCCGATGTTCCACTGCTTCGGCATGGTGCTGGCCATGACGGCCTCCATGACCCACGGAACCACGCTCTGCCCCCTGCCCTATTTCTCCGCGAAGAACTCCCTGGCGTGCATCAACCAGGAGCGGATCACGTGTTTCCACGGCGTTCCGACCATGTTCATCGCGATGTTCAACCATGAGGATTACCGGAAGACGGATTTCTCCTACATGCGCACCGGCATCATGGCCGGCTCGGGATGCCCGCCGGAACTGATGAAGCGCGCCGCCCAGCCGGACGAGATGAACATGCGCGGCATCGTCAGCGTCTACGGCCAGACGGAGTCCTCCCCCGGCAGCACCATGTCCGCCTGGACGGACTCCCTGGAGCTGCGGACGGAAACCGTCGGCTACGCTTTCCCGCATGTGCAGTGCAAGATCGTGGACCCGGAGACCGGCGCGGAGCTGCCGGACGGTGTGGACGGCGAGTTCTGCTCCCGGGGATACAATATCATGAAGGGCTACTATAAAATGCCGGACGCCACCAGCGCCACCATCGACGCGGACGGATGGCTGCATTCCGGCGACCTGGCGCGGCGGAACCCGGACGGCACTTTCCTGATCACCGGCCGGCTGAAGGATATGATCATCCGAGGCGGCGAGAACATTTACCCGAAGGAGATCGAGGAATTCATCTATACCCATCCGGACGTGGCGGACGTACAGGTCATCGGCGTTCCGGACGCCCGTTACGGTGAAGCGGTGATGGCGTGCATCATCCGGAAGGAAGGCGGAACCGTTACGGCGGAAGAGATGACGGAATACATCAAGAGCCATATGGCCCGTCATAAAGTGCCGCAGTACATCGAGTTCGTGGATTCGTTCCCGATGAACGCGGCAGGCAAGATTCTGAAATATAAAATGAGAGAGGAAGCGGCGGAGCGGCTGGGCCTGGTGGGCGCGGCCGGGATCGACACCGCGGGGGGCAGGAAGGAATCCTGACCTCAGGCGGATTCCAGCAGATGCCTCATTCCGGACGGATCCGCGAGCACCTTCGCGCATCCGAGAACCACACAATCCCTTGCATCGGCCGCGACCCTGCAGGGGATTTTCAATACGCTGCCGATGGCTTCCGCCAGCCCGTACAGGGCCGCAGCGCCGCCGGTCAGCGTTACGCCGCCCTCGAAGATGTCGGAAGCGAGCTGCGGCGGAGTGCGCTCGATCACGGCCTGGACGCTTTCGATCAGGTCGTTCACATGGTCGATGAGCGCCTCGTAGATTTCATCGGACTCGATGCTGAGGGTCTTGGGCAGGCCGGAGATCAGGTTTCGCCCGGTGACGTCCATCTCCACCTTCGGATCCCGGCGCACCGCGCCGCCCAGCGTAATCTTGACCTGCTCCGCGGTCTTTTCGCCGATGAGCAGGTTATATTTTTTCCGCAGGTAGCGGATAATCGCGTCGTCAAAATGGTCGCCGCCCACATGGACAGAACTGAGGACGGAGACGGAACCGTTGCACAGCACCGCCATGTCCGTGCCGCCGGCGCTCATATCCGCCACCATGCTGCCGTAGGCGCCCAGGAAATTCAGCTCAGCGCCGAGGGCGGCCGCGACGGTGCGGTCCAGGAGCTGGGTACGCCGCAGGCCGGCGTCAAACATGGAGGTGACCAGCGCCTTCTTTTCCATTTCCTTGATGCCGGCCGGAACGGACATGATCGCCCGCGGGCGGGCCAGGATATGCCGGCCGGTGACGCTGGTAATATAGTAGCGGAGCATGGAACTGGTCAGGTTGAAATCGATCATTTCCCCCTGCGCAAGGGGGCGGATAATGCTGATGCTGGAGGGCGTGCGGCCGATCATGCGGTACGCTTCCGTTCCGAACGCGATGATATTCTGGGTTTCCCGGTCCACGGCAACGACAGCGGGCTCACGGAAGACGACTCCCTTGCCCTTCATATAGATCACCACGTTGGATGTACCCAGATCGATGCCGATATCCCCGTTCACCTGTGCCATAAAACTACACCTTTCAGGACGGGCGGCGCGCGCCCGTTTCTTGAACATAGTGCATCATATCATTTCCGGCGGAAAAACACAACCGCGGGAAAGCGGAAAAAGCCGCCACGGCGCCCGGGTCAGGCCGGGGAAAACACGCGGGAAAACAGCGGCCGCGGAAACGGCGAATCCTTGACAACCTACGGGGAAAACTTCATAATATAACATGGATATTTATGGACGGGAGGGTTTTCTCTTGGGCATCAGGATTCTGGAGGTAACGCCTTCGTCTCCCGCGGACCGCGCCGGGATCAGGGCCGGGGAAACCCTGCTATCGATCAACGACGAGGCCGTACTGGACGAGATTGATTACCAGGCGCTGACGACCTCCGGACACCTGGCGGTGACTGTGCAGGATACCGAAGGCACCGCGCGGCAGGTGGAGATCCGAAAGCCCCGTTGGGAACCCCTGGGCCTGAGCCTGGACGAAACCCAGGCCATGAAGCCCCGGCACTGCCGGAACCACTGCCTGTTCTGCTTTATCGACCAGCTGCCGCGCGGCATGCGGGACACGCTGTACGTGAAGGACGACGACTGGCGGCTGAGCCTGATGATGGGCAACTACGTCACGCTGACCAATGTGGACGACGCGGAATTCGAGCGGATGCTCCGGAGGCGGGCGTCGCCGGTATATATCTCCGTCCACGCGACCGATCCGGAGGTCCGGGTCCGCCTGCTCCGGAACCCGCACGCGGGAAATATCATGGAGCGGCTGATCCGGATGAAGGAAGCCGGGATCCGCTTCCACGGCCAGATCGTCCTGTGCCCCGGCATCAACGACGGCGCGGTCCTGGAAAAGACGATCGAGGACTTCGCCTCCCTCTGGCCCGCATCCCAGTCCCTCGCGATCGTGCCGATCGGCATGACCTGCCACCGGGAGAAACTGGTGAAAATGCAGCCGGTGGATCCGGACAAGGCGCTGGAGGTCATCCGGACCGCGGAGAAGTACCAGGAGCGGTTCCTGAAGGAATTCGGCACGCGGTTCGTCTTTCCGTCGGACGAGTTCTACTGCATCTGCGAACACGAGCTGCCGTCCGGGGACGATTATGAGGACTATCCCCAGATCGAGAACGGCGTGGGCATGCTGCGGCAGCTGGAGGAGGAATGCGAGGCCGCCGCGGAGGAAACCGCGCCGGAGAGCGGCGCCGCGAACCCGGACGGAAAAGAAATCCGCGTCCTGATACCGACCGGCACGTCCGCCCGGCCGTTTATCGAGCGGCTGGCGGAACGCTACGCGCCGCCGGGCGTGAAGACCGAGGTGATCGCGGTCAAAAACCGCTTCTTCGGCGAGAGCATCACGGTGACCGGCCTGATCGTCGGGCGGGACCTGATCGACGCGGTGAAGGGGCATGAATTCGACCGGGTGCTGATTTCCGAGACCATGCTCCGGGAGAACACGGACAGCTTCCTGGACGATACGACGCTGGAGGAGGTCCGCAGGGCCATCGGCAAACCCGTCATCGTTGTCGGCAATACCGGGGACGCGTTTATCCGCGCGCTCCGGGAAACGGAGGAAGAGAATGAATAAACCATTGGTGGCCGTCGTCGGAAGGCCGAACGTCGGCAAATCCACTTTTTTCAATAAAATCGCCGGAAAGCGCATCAGCATCGTGGAGGATGTGCCCGGCGTGACGCGCGACCGCGTCCACGCGGACGCGGAATGGCTCGGGCGGGCGTTCACCCTGATCGATACCGGCGGTATCGACCCGAAGAGCGACGACGAACTGCTGAGCCAGATGCGCGCCCAGGCGGAGACCGCCATGGAGCTCGCGGACGTGATCTGCTTTTTCACCGACGCCCGGGACGGGCTGACCGACGACGACCGGGACGTGGCGAACCTGCTGCGCCGGACCGGGAAGCCGGTGATCCTGGTGGTCAACAAGATCGACTATATGGGCCTGAACGACCAGCTGTACGAGTTTTACGAGCTGGGCCTCGGCGACCCCGTGGGCATCAGCAGCACCAACATGCTGGGCTTCGGTGACCTGCTGGACCAGATCATCAGCTACTTCCCTCCCGCGGAGGAAAACGGGGACGAAGATGAGGTGAAGCCGATCCAGCTGGCGATCGTCGGCAAGCCGAACGCCGGGAAAAGCTCCCTGACCAACCGCCTGCTCGGCCAGGAGCGGACGATGGTTTCCGACATTCCCGGAACCACCCGGGACGCCGTGGACACGCTGTTCACCGACACGGACGGAACGGTATACAACATCATCGACACCGCCGGGATCCGGCGGAAACGCGCCATCGAGGAGGAATCGCTCGAGCGCTTCAGCGTGCTGCGCTCCATCGCCGCGATCCGGCGGTGCGACGTCGCCGTGCTGATGATCGACGCGACGGACGGCGTGACGGAGCAGGACACGAAGATCGCGGGGCTGATCCGGGAGGAAGGCAAAGCCGTGATCGTGGCGGTAAACAAATGGGACCTGCCGGAGAAGGAAACCGGTACGCTCGAAAAATACCGCAAGCAGGTGCTCGAGGACCTGAAGTTCATGGCCTACGCCCCTGTCCTGTTTATCTCCGCCAAGTCCGGCCAGCGCGTCAACACCGTGCTGGAACAGGTGAAGAAGGTATATGAAACATCCTGCCGGCGGATTACCACCGGGATCCTCAACGACGTGCTGAACGACGCGACGAACGAACTGCAGCCCCCGATCCAGGGCACGCGGAGACTGAAAATCTATTACGCGACCCAGTGCGCCGTCCAGCCGCCGACCTTTGTGCTGTTTGTGAACGACGAGAAGCTCATGCCCTTCTCCTATGAACGGTACCTGGAGAACTATTTCCGGAAAACCTTCGACTTTTCCGGCACCCCGATCCGCTTCATCCTGCGGGAAAAGAAAAAGGAGGCGTAAAGGAAATGATTCCATCCGTCTTTTCTGAAAAAACGCTGGAGGTCGTCATTTCCTGCGTGCTCGCCTACCTGATCGGATCGATCTCCACCGGGCTGTTGGTCGCGAAGGCCGCCGGCGGACCGGACCTGCGGCAGGTCGGCAGCGGGAACACCGGCGCGAGCAACGTCCAGCGGACCATGGGCTGGAAATACGGGCTGATCACCTTTTTCGCGGACGCGATGAAGGGCGTCATTTCCTGCCTGATCGCGCTTTTGCTTACGGGCGACCAGATGGCCTGCCTCGCGGCGGGGCTGTTCGCCGTGATCGGCCATAACTGGCCGGTTTTCTTCGGATTCAAAGGGGGAAAAGGCGTCTCCACCAGCGCGGGGGTCCTGCTGTTCTGCTTCCCCTGGCAGGGGGCCGTCTGCGCGGCGCTGACGATCGCGCTGATCGCGTGGCTGCGCTACATCTCCCTCGGGAGCATGTTCCTCCTGACTTCCTACGCAATACTGGTCTCCCTGACCTATCAGGGGAAATGGCTTCCCTTCGTCATCGCATGGTCGGTCGTGATGGCGCTGATCTGTATCGGCAGGCATCACGCCAATATCGTCCGCCTGGTGAAAGGGACGGAAAACAAACTTGGCAATAAAACGAAATAAGGCGGGAACGCGAAATGAGCGATATGCGGAAAATACGCAACTTCTGTATCGTGGCGCACATCGACCACGGCAAGAGCACGCTGGCGGACCGGATCCTGGAAAAGACCGGTGTGTTCGAGCAGCGCGAAATGGTCGAACAGATCCTCGACAGCATGGAGCTGGAGCGGGAGCGCGGCATCACGATCAAGAGCAAGGCGGTCCATATGAAATACCGGGCGAAGGACGGGCAGGAATATATCCTGAACCTGATCGACACCCCCGGCCATGTGGACTTTACCTATGAGGTGAGCCGTGCCCTGGCCGCCTGCGAAGGCGCGCTGCTGGTGGTCGACGCGACCCAGGGAATCGAGGCCCAGACGCTGGCCAATGTCTATATGGCGCTGGAGCACAACCTGGAGACGATCCCGGTGATCAACAAGATCGACCTGCCTTCCGCCCGGCCGGAGGAGGTCCGGCAGGAAATCGAGGACGTGATCGGCCTGGACGCCAGCTACGCCCCCTGCATTTCCGCGAAAACCGGACTGAACGTGGACGAAGTGCTCGAGGCGGTCGTGCAGCATATTCCCGCGCCGGAGGGAGATCCGGACGCGCCGCTGCAGGCTCTGATCTTTGACGCTTTCTATGACAACTACCGCGGCGCGATCTGCTTTATCCGCGTGAAGGAGGGCTCGATCCGGCCGGGCATGCGCATGCGCCTGATGGCGACCGGAAGCGAGTTCGACGTCGTGGAGGTCGGGCATTTCACCCCGGGATACACTCCCGGTGAAAGCCTGGAAGCCGGCGACGTCGGCTATGTCGCGGCCTCGATCAAGGACGTCCGGGATACGCGCGTAGGTGACACAATCACGGACGCGGCGCGCCCGGCGGCCGCTCCCCTGCCCGGCTACCGGAACGTTACGCCCATGGTCTACTGCGGCATCTATCCCGCGGACGGGGCGGATTACCCGGCCCTGAAGGACGCGCTGGAAAAGCTGCGGATGAACGACGCCGCCCTCTCCTTTGAGCCGGAGACCTCCGTCGCGCTGGGATACGGCTTCCGGTGCGGCTTCCTCGGCCTTCTTCACATGGATATCCTGACGACCCGGCTGGAACGGGAGTTTGACCTGAACCTGGTCACCACCGCACCGAGCGTTATTTACCGGGTAAAGAAGACCAACGGCACGGAGATCATGATCGACAACCCGACCAACCTGCCGCCCGTCGGGGAAATCGCCTCGATGGAGGAGCCCTTCGTCCACGCGACGATCTATACGCCCCAGGACAGCGTGGGCACCCTGATGGAGCTCTGCCAGGACAAGCGAGGCGTGTTCCTGGACATGCAGTATGAGGGCAACCGGGTGAAACTCAACTACGACATGCCGCTGAACGAGATCATTTTCGACTTCTTCGACCAGGTCAAGAGCCGCAGCCGGGGATACGCGTCCTTCGACTATGAGCTGAAGGATTACCGGGAAAGCGACCTGGTCAAGATGGACATCCTGCTTAACGGCGACCTGTGCGACGCGTTTTCCATCATCGTCCACCGGGACAAGGCCTACGCCCGGGGGCGCGGCATCGCCGAGAAGCTGAAGGACGTCATTCCGCGCCAGATGTTCGAAATCCCGATCCAGGCCGCCATCGGCGGAAAGGTGATCGCCCGCGAAACCGTGAAGGCCATGCGCAAGGACGTGCTGGCCAAGTGCTACGGCGGCGATATCACCCGGAAAAAGAAACTGCTGGAAAAACAGAAGGAAGGGAAAAAACGGATGCGGCAGTTCGGAACGGTCCAGGTCCCCAGCGAGGCGTTCCTTGCCGTACTGAAAATGGATACCTGACCGATGAACAGCGAACTGAAATACGCTCCGGAATCCACGGCCTGCTTTACCGGCCACCGTCTCATTCCGGCCGCGGAGAAAGACCGCGTCATCCGGCGCCTGGACGACGCGGTCTCCCGGGCGTACCGGGACGGCTACCGCCGGTTTATCTGCGGCGGCGCGCTGGGTTTCGACACGATGGCCGCCCAGGCGGTGATTCGCTTCCGCCGCGGGCATCCGGATGTTTCCCTGGTCCTGGCGGTTCCCTGCGCCGGGCAGGCGGACCGCTGGAGCGAGGCGGAGAAAAAGACGTACAGCGATATCCTGCTTGAGGCAGACACGGTCTGCGAGCTTTCACCCGCCTATTATGACGGGTGCATGCTGGCCCGGAACCAGTTCATGGTCAACCATTCCTCCCTGTGCGTCTGCTACCTGAAGCACTTCCGGGGCGGAACCGGCTATACGGTCCGGTACGCGGTCAGCAGGCAGCTGAAGCTGGTCAACCTGGCCATGGACACGCTCACGGGTCCCATCCTTATGAAGGAGTGGTCGCCACGGAACTCTATATTCACATTCCCTTCTGCGCCCGGAAATGCCGGTACTGTTCCTTCATATCGTTTGAAGGACGCGAAGGGGACATGCCCCGCTACGTCCGTGCGGTACTCCGGGAGGCGGAACAAAGAAAAGCACTGATGGACGAGCCGGTCCAAACCGTCTATATCGGCGGCGGGACTCCTTCTCTTCTTCCCGCTTCCCGGATGGAGGAACTGATCCGGGGAATCCGGGGCATCCTGGACCTGTCCGATGTGAAAGAATTCACCGTGGAGGCAAATCCGGGAACCGTTACGCCCGAATGGCTGGACGCCTGCGCGCTCGGCGGGGTAAACCGGATTTCCTTCGGCGTCCAGGCGTACCAGGACGAACTGCTGCGGACGCTGGGCCGGATCCACCGCTTCCCCGACGCGGTCCGCTCCGTGGAATCGGCCCGGAGAGCCGGGATCGATAACATCAGCCTGGACCTGATGTTCGGGCTGCCGGGCCAGACACGGGCACAGTGGACGGAAACGCTGGAGGCCGCCCTCAGCCTGAAACCAACGCATATCAGCGCCTACGGCCTGATTCCCGAGGAAGGAACACCGATCTTTGAACAATTGCAGAAAGGGCTTCTCACCCTGCCGGAACCCGAAGAGGAACGGGAGATGTACGACGACGTGATCCGGATCCTGGACCGCGCCGGCATGAAACAGTATGAGATCTCCAATTTCGCGATGCCGGGCTTTGAGAGCCGCCATAACATCGGCTACTGGGACCAGGTTCCGTACCTGGGCCTGGGCGTCGCCGCCGCGTCCATGTACCGGCCGCGGCGGGACGGGATTTTCTGCATCCGGGAGAACAACCCGGAGAGCATGGAGGAATATATCCGGATGACGGAAACCGGGGACGGCGCGGCGCGGACCGCGGAGACCGTCGCCGGAAAGGACGCGCGCTTTGAAACCCTCATGCTGGCCCTGCGGATGAACAAGGGGCTTTCACGGCGGCGCTTCCGGGAACTCCACGGAACGGATTTGGAGGATTGTTACGGAGACACGGCGGAACGCCTGCGCGCCCAGGGACTCCTGATGACGGATGAAGAAGGCTGGAGGCTGACGCGCAGGGGAATGGATATCCAGAACAGCGTGCTGCTGGAGTTTATGGAAGAAAAGGATTGAATCAGCTCAGGGCAATCCCCCGCCCCTCATCTTCAAAAAACGATACAGCCGCCTCTTCCAGGGCGCGGAGCGTCTGTTTTTCGTCCGGATTCCGGCGCAGTTCCCGGACCGTATCCGCCGCTTCGTCCAGCAGGCGGACATCCGCGCCCGGCATGGCGGGCCCCAGGGCTTCGCCGGACTGGCGGGTACCGAGCAGGTCCCCGGGTCCGCGGAGCTCCAGGTCCCGCTGGGAAACGGCGAATCCGTCGTTGGTGCCGCAGAGGATCCGGAGTTTTTCGGTGGCGTCGGACAGGAGGAAGCACCAGCTTTCCTCCGTGCCGCGGCCGACCCGGCCGCGCAGCTGGTGCAGCTGGCTGAGGCCGAAGCGCTCCGCGTTCTCGATGATCATCAGCGTCGCGTTGGGATTGTTCACGCCGACCTCGATGACGGTGGTCGCGACGAGCACGTCATAGTCCCCGCGGACGAAACCGTCGATCACGGCCGCCTTCTCGTCCGGTTTCTGGTCGCCCCAGGTCAGCGCGACGCGCAGGTCCTTCAGCGCGTTCTCCTTCAGGTCCGCGAAAACGGCCTTGGCGCTCTTGACCTGGTCCCGGGACTCGGATTCCTCCACCGTCGGGCAGACGACATAGGCCTGGCGGCCCCTGGCGACCTCCCGCCGGAGGAACGCGTACATATCGGCGCGTTTTTCCTCCGGAACCAGCCGAGTGCGGACCGGAATCCGGCCCGCGGGAAGCTCGTCCACCAGGGACAGGTCCAGGTCGCCGTACAGGATCAGCGCCAGGGTCCGGGGAATCGGCGTGGCGGACATGACCAGGACGTGGGGGGATTTGCCGTCCTCCCCCAGCCCCTTTTCCCGCAGCCGGCTGCGCTGGTTAACGCCGAAGCGGTGCTGCTCGTCCGTAATGACGAGGCCCAGGCGCTGCCAGGCAACGTCCGCGCTGATCAGCGCGTGGGTGCCGAATACCGCGCGGCAGGCGCCGGAACGGAGCTCCTCCAGGATGGCCCGGCGCTCTTTCGAGCGGGTACTGCCGGTCAGCAGGCGGCAGGTGATGCCGGAGGGCTCCAGGAGTTTTTTCGCGTTTTCATAATGCTGGCGGGCCAGGATTTCCGTCGGGGCCATCATGGAGGCCTGGAAACCGGACGCCGCCGCGAGATAGATGGCGCCGAAGGCGAGCGCGGTTTTTCCGCACCCCACGTCACCCTGGACCAGGCGCGCCATGGCGCGGTCCTTCTGCAGGTCGCCGGCGATTTCCAGCAGCACCCGCTCCTGGGCGCCGGTCGGCTTGAACGGCATGCCTTCCCAGAAACGGCCGGCCGTATCCGGCGGGAAGGAAAAGGCGTCGGCGGGATCCCGGTGGCTGCCGGCCATGGAGACATAGACCAGGTAGATCAGCAGCTGCTCAAAGGAAAGGCGGCGCCGGGCAATCCGGAGGTTTTCCGGGTCCGTGGGGAAATGGGCCTGGCGGATCGCGAAATTCAGCTCGCAAAGGCGGTGCCGGAGGCGGAAGCCGGAGGGCAGCGTCTCGGGGCAGCAGTCGTCCACGTTTTCCAGGGCGGCGCGGATCAGCTTCCGGAGGAAGCCGGAAGGCAGGCCTTTGACGGAACGGTATACCGGATACCAGCCCGGCTCCTCCACGACGACCGGGTTCTGTAGGGTTCTTCTTCCCTCTTTGACGTTCAGCCGGCCGTACAGGCGGACTTCCGTCCCCGCCGGAATCCGGGAGGCCATCCAGGGCTCGTTGAACCAGCAGACGGACAGTTTTCCGCTTTTGTCCCGGATCGAACCGGTGACGCGGGAAAGGCCGTGGAAATAACTGGACTTCAGGGGTTCGGCGAAACTGCCCTGCACGAGGATCAGCCCGGGCTGGTCCGTTTTGCAGGGATAAACGGTCATCCGGTCCTCGTACCGGACCGGAAGCATATACAATAAATCGCGCAATGAGACGATTCCCACTGCGCGTAAAGCCTGCAGACGAGCCGGGCCGATCCCTTCCAGATCCGCAAGTTCCATATTTTACTCCACTGAAATCAGGTAATAGTACAGCGGCTGGCCGCCGTTATGGCATTCGACGTCGCAGAAATCGTACTCCGCCTCGATTTCCGCGGCGAGGCTCTTCGCGTCCTCCTCGCTGACGTCCGCGCCGAAGTAGACGGTGATCAGCTCGTCGTCTTCGGTGACGATGCTCTTCATCATGTCCATCACGACATCGCGGACCGAGGAGCCGGAGAACTCAATCTGGCCGTTGTGCAGGCCGATGATATCGCCCTGCCTGATCTGGATGCCGTTGTATTCGCTGTCCCGGATCGCATAGGTCACCGTGCCGGTTTTGACATGCTGGGAGGCTTCCTCCATGCGGCGGACGTTCTCATCCACCGGCAGGTCGTTCTGGAACGCGATGGCCGCCGCGATTCCCATGGCCACATTCTTGGTCGGGATCACGCGGACGTCCTTCTTGCTGAGCTCCGCCGCCTGGTTGGCCGCGAAGATCACGTTGCCGTTGTTCGGAAGGATGAACACGCATTCGGCGGGAACCTGGTTTACGGCGCCGAGCAGGTCATCCACCGCGGGATTCATGGTCTGGCCGCCCTCCACGATCCGGTCCACGTTCAGGTCCTGGAAGAACTGGGAAAAGCCGGCACCGAGGGAAACCGCGACAAAGCCGTATTTCTTTTCCGGAGCGGCTTCGGCCGGGGCTTCAGGCTCCGCGGGCGCTTCCTCCGGCGCGTTTTGCGCCTCGAGCTCGCGCTTCATGGCGGCGAGGTTGTCGACGCGGATCTCGGAAAGCTCGGCAAGCTCGATACCGTATTCCATGGCGGAACCGGGATTGTCGGTATGGACATGGACCTTCGCCTGGGTCAGGTCGCCGGAGACGGTCACGTTGTCACCGATCCGGTTCAGGCGGCGGCGGAAGGAATCCAGGTCATGCTCGTCGCAGTCTTCCCGGAAATGGCTCAGCGTGAAGTTCACACAGTAGGTATAGGTCAGGTCCCGGGTCAGGTCGTGGCAGTCGTCGGAAGCGGCGGAGAAATCGTTCTCCATGCCGGTTTCCGTCAGGCTGATATCCTCCCCGCGCAGGACGGCGGCGTAACCCTGGTAAATCAGCATGAGGCCTCGTCCGCCGGAATCCACGACGCCCGCCTGCTTCAAAGCAGGCAGCATGTCGGGGGTCTTCTTCAGGATCGCCTCGCCGCTCTTGAGGATGACGCTGAACAGCTTGTCAAAATCCTCCGGATCGCGGGAAGCCTGTTTCTGCGCGTCTTCCGCGACGACGCGGGCCACTGTCAGGATCGTGCCTTCCTTCGGCTTCATGACGGCTTTATAGGCCATTTCCGCGCCCTTGGCGAGGGCCGCGGCGAACTGGACGGGCGTGATCTTGTCGACGCCGTTCAGGGACTTGGCGAAACCGCGCAGAAGCTGGCTGGTAATGACGCCGGAGTTTCCGCGGGCGCCCCGCAGCGCGCCCTTGGCCAGGGCGTTGGCCGCCTCGTCTGCGCGCAGGAATTCCTTGCTGTTGATCTCGCGCGTCGCGGACTGCATGGTCAGGGTCATATTGGTACCGGTATCGCCGTCCGGAACGGGGAAAACGTTCAGGGCGTCCACCGCCTCCCGGTTCCTTTCCAGGAGGGCGGTCCCGGCAACCGCCATATCGCGAAGCAGCAAACCGTCAATCGTTTTAAACTGTATCAAAGGATTATTCCTCCGTATGCACTTTCATTCACAGGGGCATCAGGCCGGATCTGGTCAGATGCGGATCCCCTCGACCGAGATGCTGACTTTCCGCACTTTGACACCGGTCATGCTTTCCAGCTTGTAGCGCACGGTCTCAACAATCGTCTTGCAGACTTCCGAAATGGAAATCCCGTACTCCACGATAATGAACAGATCGACGTCGAGCATATCGCCGACGTTGCGGATCTGGACACCCTTGGACAGGTTTTCACGGCCGAGCCACTCGACAATCCCGTCTGTAGCGCGCTTACCGGACATCGCGACGATGCCGTAGCACTCCAGAGCGGCATAACCGACCACTTTCATCATGACATCCTCAGCGATAAAGATGGTGCCGTATTCGTTCTTCACTTTGCATTCCATACGTTTCGCCTCCTTGCATCCACCGCGGCGCGTCAGATACGCCGCAACCGAAAATGGACTATAATATTATACGGGATTTCACAGGGATTATCAAGCCTTTTCACAAGCCGGATCCCCCCGCGCGGCGGAACGGGCATGAATGACGGCGAAAAACCTTGACAAGCGCCGGCGTTTTGAACATAATAGGTTATCAGCAATGAAGGGAAGAGTATCCCGGTTCCCGGCTTTCAGAGAGCTTCCGTAAGGTGCGAGGAAGCAGCCGCCCGCGGAGAAGTACATCCCGGAGCCACCCTCCGAAAGCGCGCGCGCCGGTAGGCGGGGTCCGGTCCGCCGGTTACAGCGTGAAATGAGAGCGCGGTTTCATCCGCGCTGAACGGGAGTGGTACCGCGGCTCTTCGCCTTCCGAAGAGCTTTTTTATTTTCCTTTTTCAGGAGGGACCGGAATGAAACAGTCAGACATTCAGTTCGCCCATCGTTTTGACCAGGTGACCGGCAGCGCCATCCGCGAGATCTTCAAGGTGATCGCCCAGCCGGGCATGATTTCCTTTGCCGGCGGCAATCCGTCCCTGGACGCGCTGCCGGATCAGGTTTGCGCGGATATCGCGGAGCACGTGCTGCGGGAAAACGGCAAGCAGATCCTGCAGTACGGCGCGACGGAAGGCTATCCCGCCTTCCTGGAGAGCCTGCACGAATATGTCAACAAGCAGCTGAACTGCGAAGTTCCGGCGGTCCTGCCTGTGACGGGCTCCACGCAGGCGATGGACCTTCTGTGCAAGGCGCTGATCGATCCGGGTGACGTGGTGCTGGTGGAAAATCCCTCTTTCCTCGGCAACCTGCAGTGCATGAAGCTGTACCAGGCGAAGCTCGTCCCGGTGGAAAGCGACGGGGACGGCATCCTGACGGACGACCTGGAGGCGAAGATCAAACGCTTCCATCCGAAGATGCTCTATACCATCCCCACCTTCCAGAATCCTTCCGGGAAGACGCTGCCCGCGGACCGGCGGCAGAAGATCGCCGAGCTGGCCAACCGGTACCATATGGTGGTGGCCGAGGACGATCCCTACCGCGACCTGCGGTATGACGGCCTCCCCCTTCCCGCCATCAAGTATTTCGACGAGGACGGCTGGGTCATGTTCCTGGGCAGCTTCAGCAAGATTATCTCCCCGGGGCTGCGCGTGGGATATATCGCCGGCGATCCCGGCGTGATCCGGAAGTGTACGGTCGGTAAACAGTCCACGGACGTCCATACGTCCAACCTGAACCAGGCCATCGTGGACCGCTTCCTGCGGGACAACCTGCTGCCCGATCATATCCGCTCCATCTGCGCCGACTACGGCAAGAAAATGCGTCTGATGCTGAACAAGCTCGACGAGTTCCCGGAGGGCGTGAAGCACACTTCCCCGCAGGGCGGCCTGTTCATCTGGGCGGAGCTTCCGGAACACATCAACGCCCGGAAACTGCTGGACCTGGCCATTGCAAGAAAGGTCGCCTTCGTCCCCGGCACGCATTTCTGCGTGGACGGCGGGCACGAAAACACGCTGCGGCTGAATTTTTCCAACAGCACGGTGGATCAGATCATCACGGGAATGGATATCCTGAATGAACTGGTTGCCGCCATGAAATAACGAACCGGAGGACAAAAACATGGAACACATTCTCGACATCCTGAAGGAACGCGGATTCATCGCCCAGACGACGTTTGAGGACGAACTGTACGAACAGCTGAAAACGCCGACCACCTTTTACGTCGGCTTCGACCCCACGGCGGACAGCCTGCATATCGGCCACTATATCCCGATCATGGCCATGGCGCATATGCAGCGCGCCGGCCATCAACCCATTGCGCTGATGGGCGGCGGAACCGCCATGATCGGCGATCCTTCCGGAAAGACGGATATGCGGAAGATGATGACCGTTGAAACCATCGACCATAATGTGGAATGCATCAAAAAGCAGATGTCCCGCTTCCTGGACTTCAGCGAAGGCCAGGCCATCATCGTCAACAACGGCGACTGGCTGCGCCACCTGAACTTCATCGATTTCATGCGGGATATCGGCTCGATGTTCTCGGTGAACAAGATGCTGACGGCGGACTGCTACAAGGCCCGGATGGCGACGGAAAACGGCCTCAGCTTCCTGGAGTTCACCTACATGCTGATGCAGAGCTACGACTTCCTGGAGCTCTTCCAGCGCTACGGATGCCGCCTGGAGATGGGCGGAAACGACCAGTGGAGCAACATGCTCGGCGGCGCCGACCTGATCCGCCGGAAGTACCAGAACCGCGAAAAGGCCTTCGCGTGCACCTTCCAGCTGCTGCTGACGCATGACGGGCGGAAGATGGGCAAGACAGAAGCCGGCGCCCTGTGGCTGGATCCGGCCAAGACCACGCCCTACCAGTTCTACCAGTACTGGCGGAACGTGGACGACAAGGACGTGGAGAAGTGCCTGGCTCTGCTGACCTTCCTTCCGATGGATGAGGTCCGCCGCCTCGGCGCGCTGAAGGACTCCGAAATCAACGAGGCGAAAAAGGTGCTGGCTTTTGAAGTGACGAAGCTCGTTCACGGCGAGGAGGAAGCCCGGAAGGCCGCTGAGGCCGCGTCTTCCCTCTTCGGCGGAAGCGGAGCGGCCGCGGGCAACGTGCCGACGCTGGAAGTCAGCGCGGATTCGCTCAGCCAGGACGCGCGGGTATCCACGCTGCTGGTGCTGTCCGGCCTGTGCAAGAGCCAGAGCGACGCCCGGAAGCAGATTGAGCAGAACGCGGTTTCCATCGACGACGAAAAGGTGACGGACACCGCCGCAGCCGTGACCGCGGAGCAGCTTTCCGGCGACGGCATCCTGCTGAAAAAGGGTAAGAAGAGCTTCTGCCGCGTCCTGCTGAAATGATGGAATCCTATGTGACCGTACGCGAACGCGCGTCGGATGAAATCGTAATCCAGAAGAGCCGGTTCCTCTGTTTCGCTTCGCCGTGCGACAGCGAGGAAGAGGCCCTGGCCTTCCTGGAGGAGCTTCGCGCCGCCTACCGCGACGCGACACACCATTGCTACGCCTATATCACGGGAACGAACGGCGGAACCATGCGCTACAGCGACGACGGGGAGCCCGGCGGTACAGCCGGGCTCCCCATCATCAGCGTGATGCGCACTTTGAATATTGTCAATTGCTGCGTGGTCATCGTCCGCTATTTCGGCGGTACCCTGCTGGGGACCGGCGGGCTGGTGCGGGCGTATACGGAAGGCTGCAAAACCGCCCTTTCCGCCGCGGGCGTCGTCCGTATGGAGCTGACGAGCCACGAATTCTGCGAAGTTCCCTACTCCGCCTGGGATTCCGTCCGTCACGAAGCGAAAAAGTTCCCGGTCCGCATCACGGACGAGGCGTTTGAAACGGCGGTGACTTTCCGGCTGTCCGTCCGTCCCCGGGACCGGGCGGAAGCGCTCGAGGCGCTGACCCGCGCCGCGGGAAGGAACCTCACCAGCATTCCCGAGGAGGAATCCTTTGATCCCTGGGAAACGGACGGAGAATCCTGATCCTCAGGCGATGGACAGCGCCAGTTTCATCATGGCGGTGAAACCTTCCTGCCGCTCCTGGGCGGTGGTTTCCTCGCCGGTGACCAGGCTGTCAGAGATCGTACAGATTGTCAGGGCGTTTTTGCCCGCGCGCGCGGCGTTCATGTAGAGCGCCGCGGTTTCCATTTCTACCGCCAGCACGCCCAGGCGCTGCAGGGGCGTGGTCGTGTCCACGTCCGAATAGAACGCGTCGCTGGAGAAAACCGGGCCGGCAAAGGCGCGAAGATTCATTGCTGCGGCGCTGTCCATCGCCCTGCGCAGCAGGTCATAGCTGCAGCAGGGCGCCACGTTTCCCTGGAATCCGAAGGAACGGACGTACCCGGAGTCGGTAAAGGCGCTCAGCGCGACCACGATATCCCGGATCTTCAGCTTCGGGGAAATCGCTCCGGCGCTGCCGATGCGGATGATGTTTTCCACGCCGAAGCGGGTGAAGAGCTCGTGGGAATAAATGCCGATGGAGGGGCAGCCCATGCCGCTGGCCATGACGGACACAGTTTTGCCTTCATAGGTTCCCGTATAGCCCTGGACGCCGCGGACGTTGTTGACCAGGACCGGGTTCTCGAGGAAGTTTTCAGCGACATACTTCGCGCGGAGCGGATCGCCGGGCATCAGGACCGTCTTCGCGAAGGCGTTTTCGTCGGAGTTGATGTGGGGGGTCTGGATCATGGCACACATTGTTCTTTTCCTCCTTTTTATTTCTGGTTCCAGTGCTGGGCAATCTGCCCGTACAGCAGTTTCAGGTCATTCAGGTTCATCAGTTCAAAGGAGCCGAAGGGCGCGGTCAGGACTTTTTCAACGCTCGTCCGGCAGGACTCGATCATCTTCAGCAGCTCTGAAAGGTCGGTTTCCTTTCCGTTCTCCAGGCCGGAGATCATGATGGCGCAGATACGGCACCACAGGTCGTTCAGGAGCAGCAGGACGGTCCGGGCGGAATGATCCGCGTCCGGGCAGTACAGTTCCCCGTTCATGGTTCCGGAAATCAGCTGGCCCGTGACGTCGGGCAGGAAGGAACCGGTCAGGGATTCACAGTAACCATAGCGGATCTGGCGGCCTTCCGGAAGGTTGAAAACCGGCAGGATCATCAGCAGGAAGGTCAGCTTTTCCCCGCTGAGCGGAATGAAACCGGAGAACAGGATATTCAGGTTGTCCAGCGCGGAAGCTTTCTCGGAAAGCCGGGAGGACACCGCCAGGGAAATTTCTCCGGCCCGGCGCCGGCAGATGGCCTCCAGCAGCATCTCCTTGCTGGCGTAGTGATGGTAGAAGCTGCCCTTGCTCGTATGCAGGACGTCGATGATATCCTGCACGCTGGTGGTTTCATATCCGTTTTTGCAGAACATCATTTCGGCGGTTTCCAGGATTTCCTGTTTCTTGATTTCCCCTTTTCTCACGGGATGACCACTCCTTTCAGATCGCGGCCGTTCGCGCCGGCCAGAATGCCGGAGGAAAACGCGAACAGCAGGTTGAACCCGCCGCAGTCCCCGTCGACGTCCAGCACCTCGCCGGACGCATACAGGCCGGGAACCAGGAGGGATTCCATCGTGGACGGACAAAACTCGCGGCAGTCGGCGCCGCCGGCGGTCACCTGGGCGGCATCCAGGCCGCGGGTGCCGGTGACGTTCAGGCGGTAGCGCCGGAGGACGGAAGCGACGGAGGACAGCGCGCGGTCGTCCAGGTCGCTCAGGCGCTCCCCCCGAAGCGGAATACCGGCCTGTTTCAGGACAGCGTAGGAAAGCTTCGGCAGGAGGATGCCGTTCAGCAGCGCCTCCGGGGAGGCGTCGCCGAACCGTTCCCGGCGGGCATGAAGTTCACGCGAGAGCGCTTCCTCCTCCGGGAAAAAGCGGGAGATGAGGTCCAGCTCCAGCACGCAGGGGCCCTCCGGCAGGAAGCGGGCGCACTGCATAACGCAGATGCCGCTGACCCCGTAATCCGTAAACAGGACCTCGCCCTGCTCCCGGTGGATCGGGCGGCCGGACGGATCCGCCAGCGTGACCGCGCAGCGGACGCGGATACCGGACAGGCCGGAAACACTTTTCCGATCCGTCGTCAGCGGACACAGGGCGGGACGCGGATCGATGATTCGATGGCCGAAGGAACGCAAAATATCGTAGCCGGATTCCGTGCCGCCCAGCCGCGGCGAAGCGGGCCCGCCGCAGGCCACGAGGACGCGGGCGGTATGGCATTTTTCCCCGTCCCGGACCAGGGTAAAACCATCCGGAACCCGGGATACCCGGCGGATCTCCGCATTCGGGAAGAACCCGGCAGAAACGGATTTCAGGCCGTTTTTCAGCGCGTCGGCGACGGTGGAGGACTGCCCTGTGGCGGGATAAACGCGATCATCCTCCTCCGGTACCAGGAGAACGCCCAGGGAATCCATCAGGCCGCGGACGGTGTCGCATCCGGCATGACTGAGGACGGAGGAAGCAAAGGCCGCATCCCCGAAATAACGGGGATTGCCGGTATTCATCAGGTTGCAGCGACCGTTTCCGGAAGCGAGGAGCTTGCGGCAAGGGCGCGGCGCGGACTCGAATACAGCGACACGATCACCGAGGCGGCCCGCGGCAATCGCGGCGGCCATTCCGGACGCGCCGCCGCCGATGACGGCCAGATCCACCCTGCGCTCCACCGGCGGTTCACTCCCTTCGAATAATCAGACCGTGTTCTGTTTTATATGATAAATGGACTTCAGTTCATTTGTCAAGGTCTGATCCGGATTATACACGATCAGGGGCGGAAGGGGCTGCAGCGTGGGCCGGGCATCCTTCACCGCCTCGATCAGCACCAGGTTCGCGGGCTTGTCCGCGTGCGGATAGACCAGGCGGAACCGCTTGGGTTCCAGGTGGCAGTCCGTGAGCAGCTTCATGACCTCCAGCATCTGCGGCGCGGGGAAAACCAGGGAAAGCTTCCCTTTTCCCCGGAGAATCCGGAAGGCGGCGGTAAACATCCTGCCCAGTGCGCCGCTGTCCAGGTTCCGGGCGGCCGCGCGGTCCGGGAACGGGCTGGAAAGCGATTTTCCGGGCAGCCCGTAGGGCGGATTGCAGATCACGCAGTCCGTTCCGCCCGGCGGAAGGAAACGGTCCGCCTCCCCGGCGTCAGCGTGAATGATCCGGACCCGGTCCTCCAGGCCGTTCATCCGCATCGTCCGCTCCGCCATCCCGCAGTATTCCTCCTGGATTTCAACGGCGTCAAAATGGTCCCCTTTGTTCCGGCCGACCAGCAGAAGCGGAAGGATCCCGGTTCCCGTACCGAAGTCTGCGACTCGGTCCGTGGACCGGACGGTGGCGAAGTCCGCCAGCAGCACGCTGTCCATGCCGAAGCGGAAACCGTTCTTCTTCTGCAGCAGTTTCAGTCCGCCCAGCTGCAGATCCTCCAGGGTTTCATCCGGCCTTTGCAGGTTCGTTTCCATCACTGTTTCCATCCATATCCTCCGGGCTGAAAAAGAAGGATGCGCTGAAGAAGCACATCCCTCCTGATTCCGTTTGCGTGATTATTCACCGATTTCCACGACGACCGGGTTTTCCTCCTCCGGTTCGGGCTCTTTCTTCGCCGGCTTTTCCGTGAACAGGGACTCGTAAAGTTTGACATACTCACAGGCGGAATGAGCCCAGCTGTAATCGCCGGTCATGCCGCGGGTCTGGAGCTTCTTCCAGACGTCCGTTTTGTTGCTGAAATAGTCGATGGCGCGTTCGATGGTATGCAGCATGTCGTGCGCGTTGTAATTAAAGAAGGTGAAGCCGTTTCCGTCCCCGGTGAACTCGTTGTAGCTCAGCACGGTATCCCGGAGCCCGCCGGTTTCCCGGACGATCGGAACGGTGCCGTATCGCATGGCGATCATCTGGCTCAGGCCGCAGGGCTCAAACTGGCTCGGCATGAGGAACATGTCGGCGCCGGCGTAGATCTTGTGGGCCAGGGTATGGTCCATGGTGAAACGGGCGGCGACGCGGCCGCGGTACTCCCCTTCCGCCCAGCTGAACAGGTTGAAATACCGGCCTTCGCCCATTCCCAGGACTACCAGCTGGACGTCCTGGCGCATGATATCCGCGATGACGTAATCCACCAGGTCCAGGCCCTTCTGGTTGCTCAGGCGTCCGACCATTCCGATGACCGGGACGGAGGGATCCGGATTCAGGCCGAGTTCCTTCTGGAGGTCCGCCTTGCAGGCGGCCTTGCCTTCCAGGTGGTCCGCGTCAAAGGAAGCGGCGATTTTCGGGTCGGTCGCCGGATTGTACTCGTCCATATCGATGCCGTTCAGCACGCCGAAAAGGTCGTTCCGGCGGGCCCGGAGAAGCCCGTCGAGGCGCTCGCCGTAGTAGGCGGTCTGGATTTCCTCGGAATAGGAGGGGCTGACGGTGGTGATGCAGTCGGCGTAAACCAGCGCCGCTTTCATGAAATTGGCGCAGCCGAAGCATTCCAGCTTGTCATCGGTCCAGAGGCTGTCGCCCAGGCCGAGGACGTCCTGCACCTCCCGGATGCCGAAAATGCCCTGGTACTGCAGGTTATGGATGGTGAAGATGGTCTTGATATTGGCATAGAACGGAAGATGCGCGTACTGGATTTTCAGGAGCGCGGGCACCATACCGCTCTGCCAGTCATGGGCATGGATCACGTCCGGCTGGAAATCGATCAGCGGAAGCATATTCAGGATTCCGCGGCAGAAGAAGCCGAAGCGTTCATATTCGTCCCCTCCCATACCATAGATGTACGGGCGGCCGAAATAGAACTTGTTGTCCATGAAATACCAGGTGACGCCGTCTTTTTCGATCTTCTCGATGCCGCAGTACTGCCTGCGCCAGCCGAGCTGCACCTCAAAATCGCACACATGGGACATCTGCGCGGTATATTCATGCCCGATGGTGCTGAAGTACGGAATGATCACCCGTACGTCATGCCCCTGCTTCGCGAGAACGGGTGCGAGCGCGCCGACCACATCAGCCAGTCCGCCTGTTTTGACAAATGGAACAGACTCACTGGCGGCAAAAAGAATTTTCACGTCGAATCCCCCTTAAATGATCACGTCTTTTCCGATGACGATCGGATAGGCTTCCGGTCCGATCAGCCGGGCGTTCCGCTTGATAATCGCCTGTTTGTCGAGGATACAGTTTTCGATATAGGCGCCTTCATGCACCTGGCCGTCCTGCATGATGATACAGTTTTTGACAAAGGCGCCGGCGGCGATCTTCACACCGCGGAAGAGGACGCTGTTCTCGACCCTGCCCTCCACCTGGCAGCCGTCGGCCACCAGGGAATTGACGACGGTCGCGCTGTCGCCGTAGTACGCGGGCATCTCGTCGCGGACTTTGGTGTATACCGGCATGTCGTCCCGGAACAGGCCCTTGCGGAGCTTCGAATCCAGGACTTCCATGTTGAAGCGGAAGAAGCTCTGGACGGAATCGATCTGCCAGGCCTTTCCCTTGTATTCATAGGCGTTGACCTTGGCGGTCTTGTTCCGGATCATCTGCAGCAGGATGTCGCGGTCCAGGGAGTGCAGGCCGTGGGAAACGGCTTTGTCGACCAGGTCGCGGAGCAGCTCCCGCTTGATAACCAGGACCTGCATATAGCAGTTCGGGCAGGTCGGATGGGTGGGCTCTACTTCCATATCGGTCACGTCCCCGTTTTCGGCGACGGAGATATAGGTGCCGTACTCATCCCGGCGCATGGAGGGATCCGGCGTGTAGAGCAGGGTGATGTCAGCGCCGGTATCCTTGTAGAAGCGGACCAGCTCGTCGATCTTCGCGTTGTAGATGATTCCGCTGTTGCTGAGCACGAGGGTTTCCTGCTTGCTGCGGATCAGGAAATTGCTGTTGGAACGGAGCGCGTCGAGCAGACCAGGATACAGTCCGACGTTCTCACGGGTCAGGAAGGGCGGCAGGATATGCAGTCCGTCATGCTTGCCGTGGAGGTCCCATTCCTTGCCGGATCCGAGGTGGTCCATCAGGCTGTGGTAGTTTTTCTGCGTAATCACGCCGATATTCTTGATCCCGCTGTTCACGAGGCTGGAAACCAGGAAGTCAATCACGCGGTACCGTCCGGCGACGGGCATGGCCGCGATCGCGCGGGTAATCGTCAGCTCACGAAGCCTGGCGTCATTTTCACCTGTATAGATTAAACCCATTACGTCTTTCATTTGATTCATTCCTTTCTTGCTCTCTGTCAGAAGGTATAGGCTTCGTCCACCTGCTGTCCGGCGGGAACGCTGACCCCGGCCGGAACGGTGACGCCCTGGCCGATGACAGCGATATTTCCTTCTTCCTCACCGATGATCGCGCCGGCCCCGACGGTCGCGTTCTCCGCGACGATGGAACGGCGGACCACGGCGCCGCGCCGGATCACGCTGCCGGGCATAATGACGCTGGATTCCACGTTGGCCCCTTCTTCAATAATAACGCCCGCGAAAAGGATGGAATGGTTGACGTTGCCGTAGACTTCGCAGCCTTCGGTGATCAGGGTGTCAGCCACCGTCGCGCCCTTGGCGATATAGTGCGGGGGCATTCCGGGGTTCTTGGCGAAAATGCGCCATTTCTTGTCGTGCATGTCGATCGGCATCGGGTTCTCGAGCAGGTCCATATTCGCCTCCCAGAGGCTTTCGATGGTCCCGACGTCCTTCCAGTAGCCGTTGAAATCGTACGCGACCAGGACCTGCTTGTCCCGGAGCATGTTCGGAATGATGTTCTTTCCGAAGTCGTTGGAGCTGGATTTGTCCGCTTCGTCCTCGGTCAGGTATTTGTAGAGCTTTTCCCAGGTGAAGATGTAGACGCCCATGGAGGCCTTGTTGCTCTTCGGCTTCTTGGGCTTTTCCTCGAACTCGATGATGCGGTCCTCGGAATCGGTGTTCATGATGCCGAAACGGGAAGCCTCGTCCCAGGGAACCTCCCGCACCGCGATGGTCGCGTCCGCGCCGTGCCGGATATGGAAATTGAGCATAGCGTTATAGTCCATCTTGTAGATGTGGTCGCCGCTGAGGATCAGCACGTAATCCGGATTGTACTGCTGGATAAAGGCGATGTTCTGGTAAATGGCGTTGGCCGTGCCGCGGTACCATTCGCCGCTCTTCCCCTTCTGGTAGGGCGGAAGGACGAAGACGCCGCCGTTGGAGATATCCAGGTCCCACGGGGCGCCGGAGCCGATGTACGCGTTCAGTTCCAGCGGCTGGTACTGGGTCAGCACGCCGACCGTATCGATTCCGCTGTTGGTGCAGTTGCTGAGTGGAAAGTCGATGATGCGGTATTTGCCGCCGTAGGGCACAGCGGGCTTGGCCACATTCTTGGTCAGAATTCCCAGGCGGCTTCCCTGGCCGCCCGCAAGCAGCATCGCAACACAAGTTTTCTTCCTTAACACAGAACGACACTCTCCTTCATCAAATATGCGTCATGCAGTAAACATGAAATGCACGTCACAAATTGTTTTTTTCTGCCCATATATTACCTTTTTTTGCCTTGTTTCGTCAAGAGCAAAAAAGCGGAGGGAAAGCCGCCGCCGTTTAAGGGGAATGGTATTTCCGCGCGGCGCAGGTTATGGTATAATGGTCCGCGGGCCGGCGTCCGCCGGGCGGGCGGAACGTTCCGGAACTTTTTTCATGATTTTTGACTGTACGGGGGAAGAAGAACCTTGCTGTTTTCGTTGAATACTGTGGAAGGCGGGATTCGGGAGGACTCCGCCTCCTCCGCCGCGGAAGAACCGCTTTCGTTTGACCGGCTGTATGAGCTTTACGCGACGGACGTGCTCCGTGTCGCGTATTACTATCTCGGCGACCGGCAGCGGGCGGAGGACGTGACGCAGGACGTATTCGTCAAGCTGATCGTGACGAAGCCCGCGCTGGTTCCCGGGAAGGAAAAGGCCTGGCTTCTGAAGGTGGCGCTGAACCGCTGCCGGGACCTCTGGCGCGGCGCGTGGTTCCGGAAGGTGGTCCTGGGCCATCCCGCCTTCGAGCTGTTTCCCGCCGAGGACGAGGTCGGCCGGATAGCCGACAGCGCGGCCCTCGCCGAAGCGGTGAACCAGCTGCCGCAGGAGTTCAAGGAAGTGGTCCTGCTGCATTATTACCAGGGCTACGGCGTGACCGAGATCGCGGAGATGCTGGAGATTGCCGAGGGTACGGTTTCATCCAGGCTGAGCCGCGCGAGGAGCCGGCTGCAGAAAACAATGAAAGGAGACAATCCGGAATGAAAAAGATCGAACAGCTTCCCGAAGCGACCGAGCAGGCGCTTTTCAGCCTTCGGGCGGATGACGCGCTGAAGCACCGGATTTTTGAGCAGGCCGCCGCCTCCGGCACCACCGGCAGGAAAAGCGGGTTTTTCCGTCCCGCGGTATGCCTCAGTCTCCTTTCCGCGGCAATGATCGCCGTGTTCGTCCTCCTCTCCGGCCTGGGCGGCACCGGCACGACGGTGGACAACGATATCCATACGATCTCCGCCGGTTCCTACCGCAGCGTTTCCCCCGTTCACCTGGGGGACCTGGTGGACGGCGCGGAAGAGGCAGCTGTGGAAGAAACTGCCGAAGAGGCGGAAGAAGACGAAAATGAAACCGCCGGCCCTGAAGAGGAACCAGCGGAAGAGGAAGCGGAGGGCGAAAACGCGGATTAATCCCGGACGTTGGTTTCCTCCAGGTATTTTTCCAGCTTTCTTTTCACCCGCTGCAGCGCGTTGTCAATGGATTTTACATGCCGGCCGAGGGATTCGGCGATTTCCTGGTAGCTCTTTCCATCCAGATAGGCATTCAGCACGTCCTGTTCGAGTCCGGACAGGACTTCGTTGATTTTGCTGTGAATGCTGCCCAGGTTTTCCCGGTGGATAATCATCTCCTCCGGGTCGGAGGCCCGGCCCTCGATGATCACGTCCAGCAGCGTCCGGTCGCTCTCCTCGTCATAGAGCGGCTTGTTCAGGGAAACATAGCTGTTCAGGGGAATATGCTTCTGGCGGGTGGCGGTTTTGATGGCGGTGATGATCTGGCGCGTGATGCACAGCTCGGCAAAAGCCCGGAAAGAGCTGAGCTTTTCCGGCCTGAAATCACGGATCGCCTTATACAGGCCGATCATTCCCTCCTGAACGATATCCTCGTGGTCCGCGCCGATCAGGAAATAGCTCCTGGCCTTGGAGCGGACAAAATTCTTGTATTTGTTCAGGAGGTATTCCTCGGCTTCCTGGTCGCCCTGGTGACACAGTTCCACGATTTCCTCGTCCGGCATGTCCGCGAAACGCAGCCGGAGGGACTGCATCATTTTGTCCTCATGCTCCGCCTCCGGCGGCATGGAGGGCTGATTCTCCACGGGGATGGGCTGATCTTCCTGTCTCTTCATGCATAAACCTGCCTTACTGACCGGACGCGCGAGCGCTCATGACCCGGTACATCATAATTCCGGCGGCCACGGAAGCGTTCAGGCTGTCGATGTGGCCCTTCATCGGAAGGGAAACGGCCCGGTCGCATTTTTCCTCTGTCAGGCGGCTGATCCCCTCGCCTTCCGCGCCGATGACCAGCGCGACGCCGCCCCGGAAATCCGTGGCCAGGTAGTCCTCCCCGTTCATGGTGACGGCATAGACCCAGATATTCCTGGCCTGGAGCATTTCGATGGTCCGGTTCAGGTTGGTGACCCGCGCGACCTTCATGTATTCCACCGCGCCGGCGGAAGCCTTGACCGCGGACGGCGTCAGTCCGACGCTCCGGTGAAGCGGAACGATGACGCCGTGGGCTCCGCAACATTCCGCGGAACGGATGATCGCGCCGAGGTTGTGCGGATCGGTAACGCCGTCGAGGATGATGATAAAGGGATCTTCGTTCCTGTCTTCCGCGGTCCGGAGGATATCCTCCACCGTGGAATAGCTGAAGGCGGACGCGAAGGCGATCAGGCCCTGGTGCCGGGGCGCGATTTCGTCCAGGCGCTCCTTGTCCACCACCTGGACGAGGACTTTCTGTTCCTTCGCTTTCTGGACGATCTCCATCGCAGAGCCGGAAAGCTCGCCCCGCTGGACCATCAGCTTCTCCAGGTCACGGCCGTTTTTCAGCGCCTCCCGGATGGGATTCCGTCCCGTCAGGATATAGGACTCTGTTCCGGAAGCGGCTGCTTCCGGAGCCGGAGCACGCTCCGGACGGTATTCAAAATCCTGGTAGGAGGCGGGAGCGCTTTCCCGTACGCCGCGGAATGAGCGGTCGGCGGAAGGCTTCGGGGCGGGAGCGCCGCTGCGGCGGGTGTCCGTCCGCCGGGTGTCCGTCCGGCGGTTATCCCGCCCGGAATGGCTGTCCGCGCCGCGGAAATCATTTTTCCTGCCGTCGTACCGGCCGCCTTTCCCGGTGCTCCTGTCGCTGCGCCCCTTTGAGCGTGAATCCTGCTGGTAAGCCATTTATTTCTCCTCCGTCATTTGCTCGATCAGTTCCCTGCGCTCCCGGCGCTTCTGCTCCAGGAGACCGCAGCTTTTCTCCCCTTCGGGGCATTTGCCGCGAAGGCAGGCGGGACCCGCGTCCGCGAAAAGGTCCGGCGCCACGGAAAGGCACAGCCGGTGTATCTGCTCCGCCATGGCGCGTATTTCCCACTGGGCCCGGCTGCACATCCGCAGGGAGAAAAAGTGGCGGAGCTCCCGGACGTTCATGGTCATCAGGATGCGCGTTTCACAGGCGTTCGGAAGGACGAAACGGGCGTCCTCGTTACTGCTTTCCCCGGCGGAACCAAGGTCCTTCTGCCATTCGGTATACCAGCGCTCGATCTGTTCCATCTGGGCGGCGTAGCGTTCCACGGCTTCCGGGCCAAGGGCCTCGATCCGAGGGGGAATGATATACCCGAATCCTTTTTCATAGGAAACATAGCGCTGGCTCTGGACGGAAAAGCTGGCCAGGCGGTGGCGCGTGAGCTGCGCCAGCAAAACGCGGCTGACCCCCTCGATCCCGAAGGTGAAGGACGCGTGCTCGAAAACCGACTCATGGCCCATGCTCATCAGCCGGCTGATAAAGGCGGACTGGTCCGCGGACGAAATCTTCGCCTCCAGGTCGGCAATGGATGAGCGGGAGTAGCAGAGCTTGGCGCCGAGCGCGACGGTTTCCTCCGGCGACAGCGTGTGCCGGATCAGGACAACCTTCATTTCTTTTCGTTCAGCCATTTTGGTTCCCTCCGAGAATCATGCGGGACAGTTCGAGGATTCGCTCCTCCCGGCCGCATAAATAAAGATATCCGATCAAAGCCTCAAAGGCGGTGGACGCCGCGTAGTCCTCCGGGTTCTGGTTCTTCGGCGAGGGATGGTGCGCGTGGGCGTTCCGCCCCCGGCGTACGATATCCGCCTCCTCCGCGTCCAGAAGCGGGGTAATGTCCCGGAGAAAAAGGGCCTGGCCGTGCGCGTTGACGTACCCGACGCAGGCGGAGTGCATATGATGGACGCTCAGGCCGCGGTGGATCATTTCCCCGCGGACGATCATTTCCCAGACCGTATCCCCGATATACGCCAGCTGCAGGGCATTCAGCATCGCCGCCTCATGCGGCCCGACAGGATCGTACAAACGAAGGCCCAAACGCACCCCTCCCCAATCGTTCAGTATTATAACACATTTTCAGCAAATCCAAAGAGGTTTTTCTGCGGGATCAGTACGGGCCGGAAATACAAGAAAAGCTTCCGGATATTCCGGAAGCCCTGTACACCATTAGGGACTCGAACCCTAGACACCCTGATTAAGAGTCAGGTGCTCTACCAACTGAGCTAATGGTGCTCAAATCAACAGACGTTATTATATATGGTTTTTCAGATTTGTCAATAGGGAATTTCAGAAAAAAAGGCGGGAAAAAAGCGGCGGACAGAAAGTCCGCCGCCGGGGAAACAATTAAGCCTGGGCAGGAGCACCGACCGGGCAGGTTTCCGCGCACGCGCCGCATTCGACACACAGTTCGGGATTGATTTCGAATTTGCCGTCGCCTTCGGAAATCGCGGAAACGGGGCATTCAGCAGCACAGGCACCGCAGCTGATGCATTCATCGGAAATTTTGTAAGCCATAGTTTACCTCCATTTATTGTGTTGCGATAACACAGATTCATCCATAATATACCACCGGGAAAGGGAGTTTGCAAGAAAAAACGTTACTCCCCGATGGAATTCATCGCGCGCTCCACAGCGTCCGCCCAGCTGCCGGAAGGCTTTTTCGGCGCGGCGGGCTTCTCCTTTACGGGCTTTTCCGAAGCCGGGATTTCCCGGGCGGGGGCGGGAGAGGCGGCCGCATCGTTCTTCGGGCGGTTGGGATTCTCCCGGCGGACCGGCTTGCCGAGGCGGCTGTCCGGGCCGGACTGGGAACGTTCCTTTTCTTTTCGGTTATCGCGTCGGCCGTTCTCATTCCGCGGGGCGGCGGGAGCGGGCGCGCCGGCCTGGGCCTTCTCCGCGGGCGCGTCGGCAGGCGACGTCATTTCCGCGTTTTCCACGGCGCAGGAAGCCGCTTCTGCGGGCGCCTCATCCGGGGGCTGCCGGCGGGCAGGCGCTGCCTTCGGCCGGGCCGCGCTGTTCCCGTCCACCGGGAAGGTAATGCTTTCGAGCGGATAGACGCGGATTTCGCTGGAGTCGCCGTTGGTGATCCGGACCGAAACCGTTTCCTTGACAATGTTCAGTTCGGAAACCGTGCCGATTCCGTCGGGAGTGTTGACTTCCCTGCCGGTTTTCGGCATCTTCTTCCGGGTCTGCTCATAATGGTCCTGCTCATATTTCAGGCAGCACATCAGCCGGCCGCAGACCCCGCTGATTTTGGTCGGGTTCAGGGAGAGGTTCTGCTCCTTGGCCATTTTGATGGATACCGGCTGGAATTCGGAAAGGAACGCGCCGCAGCAGATCGGCCGTCCGCAGGGCCCGAGGCCGCCGAGCATCTTCGCTTCGTCCCGGACACCGATCTGCCGGAGCTCGATGCGCATTTTGAAAACGGACGCGAGGTCCTTGACCAGGGAACGGAAGTCCACCCGGCCGTTGGCGGTGAAATAGAAAAGGATTTTGCTGGCGTCAAAGGCGTACTCGACGGATACCAGTTTCATATCCAGCTGATGCTCGGCGATTTTCTTCTGGCAGACCTGAAAGGCTTCCTTTTCCTTCTGGCGGTTTTCCGCGCCGCGGCGGATATCCTGCTCCGTCGCGACCCTGATGATTTTTTTCAGCGGGGACGGCAGGGAATCCTCCTCCACGTCGCGCATTCCAATCATAACCTCGCCCAGGTCCTGGCCGCGGGACGTGTCCGCGATGACGAAATCGCCCGGCTTCAGGACCAGCTGGTTGGAATCAAAATAATAAATTTTCCCGTTTTTCTGGAGTTGTATTCCGACTACGTTGACCATTTATTTCCTTCCCCCACAAAGACAAAGAGTAATTGTTCCAGTACCGCCTGGAAATTGACGGAAAACTGCAGCTGCTTCCGCGCGGCGGAGACAGCGTCTGAAAGCGCGGCGATATCCGGCAGGGCAGCTTCGCGGGCAAACCGCTTCCAGCGGTCCGGATACTCGGAAAGCATTCCCTCGGGAAGCTGTCCCATCCGTACCCCGACCAGGATCCGCAGCAGGGATTCCAGGATGTCCAGCAGCTCGTTCCCTTCCTCCCGCCGGTCCTTCCACGCGTTGGAGGCGGCGAGGATGCCGCTGGCGGATGTGGCGAAAAACAGGCTGATGGCCTCATTTCGCCGGGCCCAGTAGGCTTCATCCGACGAAAGCTCGATGGCCCGGCCGATGGAGCCGCCGGCCGCCTGGACCGCGCGCTTCGCGCGCTCCGGGGCGACTCCCCTGTCAAGGAGGATTCCGTGGATCATCCGGTCGTCCCAGGCCTTCAGGCGGATCGGGCGGCAGCGGCTGATCACCGTGGTGAGCAGCGCGTCCGGATGATCCGTGACCAGGAAAAGATAGGTGTTGTCCGGCGGTTCCTCCAGGGTTTTCAGGAGGCAGTTCTGCGCCTGGGCCGTCATTTTGTCCGCGTCAAAAAGGAGCACGACCCGTGCGTTCCCGACCAGCGTGCTTTCCCCGCAGATCCGGATCATCTCCCGGATATCGTCCACCGGAATGGTGGCACGGTCCTTCTTTACGTCCGGGGCGATCGGGATGCCCCGGCGGATGACCACCATGTCGGGATGCTCCAGGGAGGCGGCCAACAGGCAGTCCCTGCATGTACCGCAGGGACGGTCCCCGCCGGCGCCGCAGAGCAGCGAGGCTGCCGCCAGCGCCGCGAGCGTCCGTTTGCCGGTACCTTTCTCGCCGCTGACCAGATAGGCGTGGACCAGCTTCCGGTTCCGGAGCTGATCCAGCAGGAGGCGGACGTCCTCCCCCTGCGCGGTGAAAGACTGCAAATCAGGGTTCATGGCAGGGTTACACCTTCAGGAACTGATCGACGGAGAGAACAAAAAGCGTGGCGCCGCCCACCGTGACTTCCACCGGATAGGTGGTGTATTCCCCATGGGTGATCCCGCTGACAGCGGTGGCCGCGGCCGTCATCTGTTTCCGGCTCTTGCAGACGCTTTCAACGATATGGATCGCCTCTTCGATCCGCTCCTCGTCCACGCCGAGCAGGAGCGTGGTATTGCCGGCCTTGAGGAAACCGCCGGTCGTGGCGAGCTTCGTGACGCCGAAGCCCTGCTGCATCAGTTTCGAAAGCAGTTTTGAAGAGTCTTCATCCTGAACGATGGCGATGATCAGTTTCACAATGAACTCCTCCTTCCCAAAATCAATTCAGTATACATTACATGAACCGGAAAATCAAGGTTTGGACGCCCGCGCCGCGCCGCGGCCGGCCGGAAGTCACCGGCAGGCGGACAAAGCCCTTTACACGCGTGCGAAAAGCGGTTACACTCACCCTGACAGGATCAGGGCGGACAGAAGGTTCCGCCCCGCTTCGGATACGGAGGGACGGCAATGGAGATTTTCAACTGCTACGCCACGGCGGCATTCGGGCTGGAAGGGCTGGTAGCCGGTGAACTGCGCGCGATGAACTTACCCGATGTCCGCGCGGAAAACGGCGGCGTCCGTTTTTCTGCCGCCATGGAGCAGGTGTTCGAAAGCAACCTTTCCCTCCGCTGCAGCGACCGCGTGATGATCATCCTGGCCGAGGGAAAATGCCTGTCCTTTGAGGAGCTTTTCCAGCTGGTCCTTTCAGTTCCCTGGGAGAAATACATGTCCGGTACGGAATCCATCGACATCAGCGCGAAATGCGCCCGCAGCCGGCTGATGAGCCCGCGGGACTGCCAGTCGATCACCAAGAAGGCGGTAATCGAGCGCCTGAAAAAAAAGACCGGAAGAAAGGTGTTCCCGGAGAACGGGCCTTCCTTCCCGGTGCTGGTATCCATTCATTCCGACGCCGTCAAAATCCTACTGAATACATCCGGCGACGCGCTGTCCCGGCGGGGTTACCGGACCTGGAACGGTGAGGCCCCCCTGAGGGAAACGCTGGCCGCGGCCCTGGTGGACCTGAGCCCATGGAAGAGCGGCATGCCGCTTTACGACCCCTGCTGCGGTACGGGCACCATCCTGATCGAGGCGGCGTGGAAAGCGGCGAACCGCGCGCCGGGGCTGACCCGGTCCTTTGCCATGGAGCGTTTTTCCTTCGCGGATGCCGCCGCGTTTTCAGCCCTCCGGAAGCGGAAGGAACAGGAATGCGATTTCAGCCGGATCCGCGGAATCGGCGGCGGTGATATCGATCCGGAAGCGATCCGCCTGGCGGAACTTCACCTGAAGCAGTCCGGGACCTCCGGCCTCATTCCGCTTCGTAACGAACCGTTCCGGCAGGCGTCCATGACGGAAGCGCACGGTGTATTTATCTGCAATCCGCCCTACGGCGAGCGGCTCAGCGACCGGGAAAACTGCCGGAAACTGTACCGGGAGCTGCGGGAGATGTGGGCGCGGCATCCCGGCTGGTCCTTCTGCGCGATCTCTTCCGACCCGGCCTTTGAAAGGGCCTTCGGAAAGAAGGCGGACCGCCGGCGCCGGATCTATAACGGCCGCCTGGAATGCAATTACTATGTGTATTACGGTTCCGGCAAAACAGAATCAGACTGAATTCTGTTCATAATTGCCGTATACTGTTCCCCTTCGGCAGGAACCGGATGGAAGTCGTTGACCTTTGCGTCCGCGGCGGAGCTGGTCCGGATCGGAACAGGGCGGACCTCCACGCGGGGGGACTCCCCGTCAAAGGTGATCAGCGCCTGGAGCAGCATGGCGTCATAATCCTTCAGGCTGATGGTTCCGCCGAACACCAGGTTCCCCAGGCTGTAAACGATCGGAACCCCTTCATAATACTCAATTCCCTGGACAATATGCGGATGATGGCCGATGACCAGGTCCGCCCCGCTGCGGACGCAGGCGCGGGCCATCGCTTCCTGCTGCGCGTTATGGTTCGGGTCGTATTCCGTGCCCCAGTGGCACTGGTACACGATCAGCTCACACCCCATTTCCCGGAGGGCGCGGATATCCCTTTCCACAACGCCGGGATCCTCGCGATACGTGGTTTCCCGGCATCCGCCGAACCCGATCAGGTGCCCCCGTACGCTGACCGCCGCGGGATGCTCCGGACCGCACCAGTTTACGACGCCTTCCAGCGCGCGGATGGTGGATTCATATCCTTCCGGACCGTAATCGATGGTATGGTTGTTGGCGGTGTTGACGAGCTCGACCGAGCCTTTCGTCAGGATTCCGGTATATTCGGGCAGGCCGCGGAAACGCCATTCCTTTTTTTTGTCCTCCCCGTTCGCGTTGTCCTTCAGGACGCATTCCAGGTTGACGCTGGTCAGGTCGTCCGAGGCAAAATACGCCTGCAGGCCGGAGAAAGGATATTCCATTCCGTATTTATCCAGGTAGGCGAAGAGGCTGTCGCTGCGGCGGAAATAGCTTTCCCGGCCGCCGAGCACCGCGTCGCCGCCGAAGGTCATAAGCACCTGGTTCTCCCTCCGGAGCCGGGGATCGTCAAACAGCTCGTCCCGGACCGCGGGCAGGGACTGTTCCGCAGCCGTCCCGTCGAGGATGGCCATCTGCCCGCTGCGCTGGACGGGATCGTCGAGGATGATCACGCGCGTATGGTACGGGATATGCGTCCAGAGCCAGTAGGCGTTCAGCCCCGACGCGGCGCCGGGAAGCGCCTGGACCCGCACGCAGGCATGGGAGGCCTTTGCGCCCAGGAATCCCTCCCCTTCCGAAAACAGCTTTTTTCCGTTTCCGTGGCGGTACGGGATCTGGTGAATCAGGTTTCCGCCGTCATACTGGATGACGTAATCGTACCGGTTTCCGTTGGTGGAATAATCGACGCGGTGCAGGCCGGTCAGGAAGCTGCCGGCGGCGGTTTCCTGGTACAGCGCGCCTTTTTCCATGCGCCCGGTACTGACCATCAGGGTTTCAATCATTTTTCCGTTTTCATAGACCGAAAGCGTCTGGCTGACCTTGTCGATCAGGATTCCGTAGCGGCCGGACGGATATTCCACCTTCAGTTTCGCCCGGGGAACCCACCCGGTCACCTCCTCCCCCTGCTCATGGTTCCAGGCATGGACGAGGACCCATTTTTCCCCGATCTCCAGGACTTCCAGCGCCTGCGTCTGACCGTGCAGCGTACCGAGCACGCGGGATTCGCCGTCCGGCTCCTCATATACCCGCTGGTGGTCCGTATACCCGATGTCGACGACCACGGACGGACGCATCATCATTTCCCATATTTCCTCGTCCGACGCGTTTTCCGGGGGCATGACGCTTCCCGTAAGGAAGATATCCTGCGCGGCCGGGGCGTCCGCGGTGACGTTCAGGCTGAATTCCGCGCTGTAGCCGGGGCTCGAGATTTCATACACGCGGACCCGGTAGCGGCCCGGCTCGATCTCCGCGTTTCCGACGACCTGGCGGAAGGTCATATGCGTAATCCTTCCGGTTGATACGGTACGCCGGAAAACATATGCCGGTTCTCCGGCGCCTTCGGGCAGGAACTCCACGCTGACGGTGCCGTTCTGGATGGTTTTCAGCTCCATAAACCAGTCGGCGGGCGCAGCGAGGGAAACGGTATCGGCGGATTCCAGCGCGAACTGGAGGGCCTGGGCCGTGTATTCCACCGGAGAATCGAAGGACAGGTTGTATTCCTTTCCGGAATCGCCCGCAAGACGGCAGCGGATATGGTAGGAGATGGTGGTAAGGCGTTCCCGGTTGTATCCGCATCCGTCCCATTCAATCCGGGTTGTTCCCGCGGGAACAACCCGGGTCAGCACACGGAAAACCGAGATATCGTTGCAGACGGAAATGGTCAGTGTACCGCTTTCCGGAGCGTCGACCTCAAAAGCGTTCTGCGCGAACGAAATGATTTTCCCGATCCTGCGGACCGAAAAGCCGGATGATTCCTCCCCGACGCATGCGGCGGAGACGATAAGCAGTGAAACCAGAAGAATACAGCCGGCCAGGTAAGCGCGCGCTCTTCCGTGACGCATCTGTTTCTCCCCCCTTCCATCCCGGTCAGCGTAACAGGAAACTCCCTGTTCGTCAATGCTTGACAAAGGCTGATCAGCGATTTATAATTCCACATGTTCACGCGGTCGTGGCGGAATCGGCATACGCGCACGTTTGAGGGGCGTGTCCGGCAACGGGTACGGGTTCAAGTCCCGTCGACCGCACATCGGGAATCCCTGTGATCTCAGCGATCACAGGGGTTTTCTTTTATCTGCGCAGTCCATTCACGCCGAAATGAAAAAGCCGCCAGTGGCGGCAGAGGGAGTGGAGATGAGGGGATTTGAACCCCTGTCCGAAGATCCATCCGACAGACCTTCTCCGAGCGCAGTCCGTGATTTGATTTCCCCTGGCGGACCGTCCGCGGACAGACTGACCGGAGGGTAGCTTCATGATTACGGATTCAGCGGCAAAGCTTAGGCTGAACTCGTTCCCTGCGATAATGACGCCGGGAACCTGATCCGCAGGAAATCAGGGCCGACGCGCGGCATTAAGCCGCGAAAGCGTAATCGCTGTTGTCAGTTATTGTTTTTCCCCGTTGTTACGCAGTACAGGGGCTGCGGCTCGCTGATCCATCCTCCGATATCCCCGTCGAAACCAGATCATCCCCGTTTTGCGATACGCTTTTATTCCTTTTGCCGGTTCCGCAGCGCGCGCCGGATTTCCCGATCGGAATCCCGTCTGGCCATGGAATCGCGCTTGTCATGGAGCTGTTTGCCCCGGCACAGGCCCAGCAGCAGCTTGACGCGCCCGTCCCGGAAATACAGCTCCAGCGGGATCAGGGTGTAGCCCTGCCGCATGACCAGGGAATCCAGCTTGCGGATCTCGCTTTTGTGCAGCAGCAGCTTTTTGTCGCGCAGCGGATCCCGGTTGAAGATGTTTCCCTGCTCATAGGGGCTGATATGCATGCCTTCCACCCAGACTTCCCCGTTCCTTACCTGGGCCCAGCTTTCCTTGAGGTTCACCTTTCCGAGACGGATGCTTTTCACTTCCGTGCCGAAAAGGGCGATACCGCACTCATACTGCTCCTCGACAAAATAGTCGTGGTATGCTTTCCGGTTGCTTGCAACGGGCTTTTTCCCTGTCTGATGCGGCATGTGACACCCTCCCGGACAGGGATTATAGCATATGACAACGGTCTTTTCAAATAGTCTTTTGTATGCTATCATTTTGGCTGATCATCCCGGAAAGGAAGTTTCAGAAATGAAAGACCTGCATGATCTGTCCCTGAAAGCCCGAAACTCGTTCTACCAGCTGTCCTCCTCCCCGGCGGAGCAGCGCAACCGCTCCCTGGCCTGCCTGTGCGACGTGCTGCGGAAGAACGCGGACCGTATCTTCGACGCCAACCGGGAGGACTATGCCCTGGCGGAGAAATCCGGCCTGGCCGCGCCGCTCCTGGGTCGCCTGCGTTTCGGCCCGGAAAAGCTGAAACAGGTATGCGACGGGCTGCACGCGCTGGCGCAGCTGCCTGATCCCATCGGGGAAACTACCCTTTCCACGGAGATTACCGAAGGCCTGACGCTGTACCGGGTCGTATGCCCGATCGGCGTGATCGGCGTCATCTTTGAGAGCCGTCCGGACGCGCTGATCCAGATCGCCTCCCTGTGCGTCAAGAGCGGGAATTCCGTGCTCCTGAAGGGCGGAAGCGAGGCCCTCCGGACCAACCAGATCCTGTGCGCCTGCGTCCGGGAAGCCCTCTGGCTGACCGACCTGCCGGAGGACAGCGTCCAGCTGCTGGAAACCCGGGAGGACGTCGCGTCCATGCTGAAGGAGGACCGCCTGATCGACCTGATCATCCCGCGCGGAAGCAACGCCTTTGTCCGCTATATCATGGACAACAGCCGCATTCCGGTCCTCGGCCACGCCGACGGCGTGTGCCACGTATATATCGACGCATCCGCGGATCCGCGGACAGCGGTGAAGGTGACCGTGGACAGCAAGACCCAGAACCTGTCCGTCTGCAACGCCGCCGAGACGCTGCTCGTCCATCGGGACGCGGTGGATAGCTGTCTCCGTCCCGTGATTGACGCGCTGCGGGAAAAAGGCGTTCGGATCCTCGGCGATCCGGAGGTTGTCCGCCTGGCCGGATGCGACGCCGCCGACGAAAGCGACTGGTCGAAGGAATATCTGGACGCCGTGATTTCCGTCCGGATCGTGCCTTCCCTGGACGAGGCGATCAGCCATATCAACCGGTACGGTTCCCATCACACGGACTGTATCATCACGGAGGACGCGGACGCCGCGTCCCGGTTTATGAACATTGTGGACAGCGCCGGCGTGTACTGGAACGCGTCCACGCGTTTCGCGGACGGTTTTGTCTACGGATTCGGCGCTGAAGTCGGCATTTCCACCGGCAAGATCCATGCCCGGGGGCCCATGGGCCTGGATGGCCTGACCACCTGCAAGTTCAAACTGATCGGAAAGGGCCATACGATCGCTGAGATGAAGGACGGCACCCGGAAATACACGCACAGGTCCCTGAACGGGGCATGTCCGTTCTGATTCCGGAAACCGCGGGGGAAGAATCATGATGCGTTTGCAGAAATACCTGGCGATGAGCGGCGTCGCCTCCCGAAGGGCGGCGGAAAAGCTGATCTCCGAGGGACGGGTATATGTGGACCACGTTCCGGTCACGGAAATGGGGTTCCAGGTGGATGAGGCCACCGCCTTTGTCGAGGTGGACGGCCGGCCGGTTCATATCCAGGAAGAAAAGCACTACCTGGCCTACAACAAGCCCGTGGGCGAAGTGACGACCGTTTCGGATCCGGAGGGCCGCGCAACCGTAATGGACAAGTTCAGGGACTACCCTGTCCGTCTGTATCCCGTGGGACGGCTGGATTACGACAGCGAAGGGCTCCTGATCCTGACCAATGACGGGGATATGATGAACCATGCCCTGCATCCGAGCCATGAAGTCAGCAAGGTTTACCTGGCCAAGGTATCCAACCAGGTCACGGACGAGGAAATCGCCGCGCTCCGCCGGGGCGTGATGCTGGACGGGAAAATGACTTCCCCGGCATCCGTGCGCCTGATCCGGCGGGAAACCTTCGACACGGTCCTGCTGATCTCCATTCATGAGGGACGAAACCGCCAGGTCCGCCGCATGGTCAGCGCCGTCGGCCACCAGGTGGTCAGCCTGAAACGCGTGGAATTCGGCCCGGTTTCACTCGGCGACCTTCCCTCCGGATGCTGGAGAAAGCTGACCGAAACGGAGGTCAGGCGCCTGAAGGAGCTTTGAGGCCAAAGCGGAATTCAGTGCTTGACAAAACAGGGAAAGACAGTATAATACTCTTTCGTGAGCACATGCTGACATGGAGAGTTGGCTGAGTGGTCTAAGGCGCACGACTGGAAATCGTGTGTGGGGTGATACCTCACCTAGGGTTCAAATCCCTAACTCTCCGCCAAAATACCCCGCCGGATGGCGGGGTATTTTTCGTGGTACCGGAATCCCGGAAAACGGTTCATTCCCGGTTGAACATACAATTGGCCATGATGGCATCCACGATCTCCGGAAACTTCCATTCGCAGGTTTTCCGGTCGATCAGGCCGAAGAGCTCGCCGTTGCCGGAAAAAGCGTGATTGTCCCACCAGAAGCAGGTCATTCCCCGCGCGCTGGCCGCGCAGGTATAATAGGCGGCGAAATTCACCCGGTCCTGCAGGTTCCCGCTTTTGTTCAGGGCGCCGTACTCGTCGATCATCACCGGGATTCCTTCGGCGACATACTTGTAGTACAGCTCGTTCATGAACCCGGCGATATCCTTTTTGACCTGGTTCGTGTCATTGTCGATATCAAATTCCCGGAAGGATCCGCTTTTCATGTTCAGTGCGAAATTGTACGGGGTGTAGGCATGGACCGAAAGGATGATCCGGTTGTCGGCCGTATCGTCCGGTATTTTGAAATATTGACTGAGGACGCCAGTGTGGCTGGCAGTGTAACCCGGAACCGCCAGGTAGCGGGTCGCGTTCCGGCCGCCGGTGGCGCGCACGGTATCCACGAAGAGCTGGTTCAGCTTATTGATGCATTCGGCGGCATCCCGGCATTCCGGAGACGATTCGCTGAAATTCCATTCATAGACGGTATCCGTCAGCCGGGGCTCATTCATCGATTCCAGGATCAGGTGTTCGTCACAGTCGGCAAAAGCCGCCGCCATGGCCGACCAGATGGCGGTGAGATAGCGCGCGGACTGGTCGTAATGGGCGGAATCCGGATAAAAGTAGGCCGGGTCGTTGTCGTGATGCACGTTGACGATGACGTACATCCCCTCGTCCAGGGCCCACTGCACGACTTCCTTAACGCGGTTCATCCAGATGGAATTGACGTTATAGAAGGAATCCACATGGTCATGCCAGCTGACCGGGACGCGGATGGACTGGAAGCCGGCGGCATGCAGGGCGGAAATGAGCTCACGCGTCGTTTTCGCGTGGCACCAGTAGGTTTCCAGTTCAGGCTCCTGGCCATTGAACCAGCCGTTGTTCCAGGCGTCAAACGTGTTGCCCAGGTTCCAGCCGGTCTTCATGGACCGGACGAACCGCAGCGCTTCGTTGTCCGGGAGCTCGAACTGCTTCATGGCGTCGATCACCGGCACGGTGACGGAAGAGGAGCTGTCGCCGGAAGAGCAGGAACAAAGCGAAAGCAGGATCAGGAGCGCGAGCAGGATCGGGATCAGTCGTTTTTTCATATGGATTACTCCCCCTTTGTGCCTATTATAAACGCTGCGCTCCGCCGCCGCAAGGATGAAAATAATCATCTTCCTTTCTATGTATAAAAGTGGTAAAATAATTTGATTCTTTGACGGAGGATGACCCCATGCGGATTATTGTCATCGGCGCGGGTAAGGTCGGCTACACCCTCGCTGAGCACCTGATATCGGAGGAACACGACGTCACGGTCATTGACCGGGACGAGGAAGTCATTAACCGCTGTTCCGGATCGCTGGACACCATCTGCCTGAAAGGCAACGGCGCCAACGCGAAGATCCTGCTGGAAGCCGGCGTGGAAAAGGCGAATATCGTCATCGCCTCCACGGAAAGCGACGAGACCAACATGCTGGCCTGCCTGATCGCCAAGCGCCTGGGCGCCCAGTATACCATCGCCCGGATCCGGGACCCGGAATTCAACGAAAGCCAGATGCTTTTGCAGAACGAGCTCGGCATCGACGTGGCCATCAACCCGGAGCGCGCCACCGCGCTGGAGATCAGCCGCCTGCTGCGGTATCCCTTCGCGGGGAGCATCGAATCCTTCGCCAAGGGCCAGGTGGAAATGGTGGAATTCCGGGCCGTGGAAACGGATCCGATCATCGGAATCGCGATGAAGGACCTTTCGGTCAAGGTCCGCGGACTGCCCCGGATCCTCTATGCCATGGTGGATAGAAACGGTACGGTCCTGATTCCCGGCGGCGATTTCACGATTCTGCCCGGGGACCGGGTTTTCGTATCCGGTGACATGCTGAATATCACGGAGTATTTCCGCTTCCTCGGCCGGAACAAGCAGAAGGTCCGGAGCGTTATGGTTCTCGGCGGAGGCCGTATTTCCTATTATCTTTCCAAGTTCATCGTTCCGATGGGCATCCATGTGACCCTGTTCGAGATGGATCCGGTGAAAGCCAGGAGACTGAGCGAACTGCTTCCGAAAGTGGATGTCATCCTCGGCGACGGTACGGACCAGGATCTTCTCGAGGAACAGGGTCTCTCCCAGATGGACGCTTTCGTCTCCCTCAGCAACCGGGACGAGGAAAACCTGATGACCGGCATGTACGCGTCACGCTGCGGCGTACCGAAAGTCATCGCGAAGAACAGCCGGACCACCTACCTGGAAATCCTGAACAACCTCGGCCTGGACTCGGTCATCAGCCCGCAGACCATCACCAGCTCCACCATTCTCCGGTACGTGCGCGCGCGGGTCAACAGCAACGGGACCCGGATTGAGCGCCTGTACCGGCTGGCGGACGGCAAGGCCGAGGCGATTGAGTTTATCGCGCGCAAGGGCGACGCCTATATCAACATTCCGCTGAAGGATCTTTCCATGCGCAAAGGCGCGCTGGTATCCGTCATCGTACACCAGGGAAAGATTATCATCCCCTTCGGCAAGGACCATATCGAGGAAGGCGACCATGTCGTCATCATCTCCCGGGATTCCGGCATTTCCGACCTGAACGAGGTGCTGTACAGATGAACCGAAGGCTGATTATTCGCGTTCTCGGCGCCATCCTGCTGGTCGAAGCCGCGGCCATGCTTCCGGCAACCCTGGTCTCGATCCTGTACGGGGACGGGGATTTTTCCGCGATGGCGGTCAGTGTCCTGATCGTCGCCCCGATCGGACTGTGCATGCTGCTGATTCCCGAAACCCGTTCCGGCGACCATCTGCGCCTGAAGGAAGGATTCATCATCACCGCCCTCGGGTGGCTCCTGATGAGCGTCTGCGGGGCGATTCCTTTCATGCTTTCCGGCCAGCTTCCCCGTTTTGAGGAAGCGTTCTTCGAGGCGGTTTCCGGCTTTACGACCACCGGTGCCACCTGCGTTACGCGGTTTGAGGGATTCCCGCGCGGAGTCATGTTCTGGCGCGCGACCACGCACTGGGTCGGCGGCATGGGCGTCCTGGTGCTGACCCTGGCGCTTCTTCCCAAACTGACCGGCCGCACAGCGCACCTGGTCAAGGCGGAAAGCCCCGGACCCTCTCTGAGCAAACTGGTGCCCCAGACCGGCAAAACCGCCAAGATCCTTTATCAGATCTATATCCTGCTGACCCTTTCCGAATTTGTCGCGCTGATGATCTGCGGCCTTTCCCCCTACGACGCGGCGGTCCATACCATGGCGACCGCCGGAACCGGCGGCTTCAGCTGCTACGGCGCGAGCATCGCCGCCTTCAACAGCGTATGGGTCGAAATGGTGATCTCCGTTTTCATGTTCATGTTCGGCGTGAATTTCGCCCTTTACTACCGCTTCCTGATCGGCGAGCGCTTCAGGGCGTTCTATAAGGATGAGGAATTCCGGTGGTATTTTACCATCGTCATCGGCCTGATCCTGCTGATCTCCCTCTTCAACCTGTCCTTCTACGAAAATTTCCTGACGTCCCTGCGCTACGGCATTTTCCAGGTATGCTCCATCATGTCGACTACGGGGTTCGTGACCGCCGACTTCAACCAGTGGCCTGTCGTTTCCCATATCCTGATCATCATCGCGATGCTGATCGGCTCCTGCGCCGGGTCCACCGCGGGCGGTATCAAGGTGATCCGGATCAATATGATCGCCAAGATGTCCCGGCGGAATATCATGGCTACCGGCCAGCCGAAAAAAATGGATGTGATCCGCATCGACGGGAAAGCCGTGGAGGAACCGATCCTGATGCAGGTCGCGCAGTTCGCGCTGATGTATATCGCCCTGGTCCTGCTGGGCAGCTTCCTGGTTTCCCTGGAGGGGAAATTTGACGCGATCACCAACCTGTCCGCAGCGCTGACCTGTGTCAGCAACGTCGGTCCCGGCCTCGGAGCGGTCGGCCCCGTCGAAAACTTCGCCGGCTACGGCATTTCCAGCAAAGTGGTGCTTTCCTTCCTGATGCTGTTCGGGAGGCTGGAACTTCTGCCGATGTTTATCCTGTTTACCCGGTCGGCATGGAAAAAGTATTGATTTCCCGGCTGGAAAGGAGCTTCTGAATGTCTCACCCCGACACGAAATCCGTTGCGAAAGGCGTATCCATCCTCGGTATTACGGGGATTATCTGCAAGCTGGTCGGCGTTCTGTTTTCCATACCACTGAATATGATCAGCACGGAGATCGCCACCGTGTTCTATGTGGTCTATCCGACCTATACGCTTCTGCTGACGATTTCCAGCGCCGGTCTTCCGGTCGCTGTATCGCGTATGGTCGCCGGATTCCTGGCCCGCAGCGACGCCCGCAACGCCCGGAACACATTCCGGGTCGCGCTGCTGTCGCTCTTTTCCGTGGGCGCGGTATTCTCCCTGCTCATGGTGGTGCTGAACAGCCAGCTGACGGCGATGGTCAACGTGGAGGAGGCTTCCCTCGGCTTCTACGCCATTGCGCCCTGCGTCCTGATCGTCTGCGTCCTGTCTGCCTTCCGCGGGTTTATCCAGGGGCAGCAGAACATGTTCCCCACCGCGATATCCCAGCTGATTGAGCAGGTCGGAAAGGTCGTCGTATCCCTTCCGCTGGCCTATATCGGCATCCATCATTACCACAGCGTAACATACGGCGCCGCCGGCGCCCTGTTCGGAATCACCGTCGCGGAATTCGCCGCGCTGATCTACATGCTCGTCCGCACACGGATCCACCGGAACGATATCAACCGGATTCCCCAGGCGGAAGAGGAAAAGCTGATGGAGAACAAAACCCTTCTCCGCCGGCTGGTGACCATTTCGATCCCCATCACCATCAGCGCCTGTATCATTCCGCTTTCCACATTCATCGATTCCGCCATGATGATCGACCGGATGATGGTCGCCGGGCTCGCGAAGGCTGATGCGAAAAGCGCCTACGGAATCTATACCAGCGTCGTGATCCGGCTGATCAATATACCGACCGCCCTGGCGCTGGCCATCTCCATGAGCCTGGTCCCGGTCATCTCCGCGAGGAGATCGGTGAACGACATCGCGGGCATTCATTCCGAAAGCAATACCGGAATGCGGTACGCGTTCCTGATCGGTTTCCCCTGCTCCGTTGGCATGAGCCTCCTGTCCCGCGAAATCGTATCGTTCTTTTACGGGGATGTTGCCTCCTTTTCCGCGGCGCAGATCCAGCTGGCCTCCGAACTGCTGACCTTCTCTGCCATGACGGTGGTGCTGTTCACCGCGGTCCAGGCGACCAGCAGCATCCTCCAGGGAATCCGCAAACAGAAGATCCCCATGTATACCATGATGGCCGGTGTCGCCGTCAAGATTGTCCTGAACTACACGCTGATCGGAACAAAGGGAATCGATATCCACGGGGGACCCATCGCGTCCATCGCCTGCTATTCCGTCGCGATGATCCTGAACTTCATCTTCATGTGCCGCCACGCCCGGATGCCGTTCAACTGGAAGGACTGGGTGCTGAAGCCCGGCCTGGCGTCCGCCCTGATGGGAGTGGCGGTATACGGGGCAAAGCTGATCCTCCCCTCCGGACGGCTCTGGACCATCCTGGAAATTATCCTGGGCGTGGTCGTGTTCCTTGGTTCGGCGTTCCTGCTGAAGGCGGTGACGAAGGATGACCTTCGCGCGATGGCCAGGAGGAGCAAATCATGACAGGCTTTTTGACCGTTGTATCCGTCGGGCCCGGGGATCCGGACCTCTGCAGCCGGAAAACGCTCGATACGCTTCTTTCCGCCGGCGAGGTGATCCTGCGGACTGCCCGCCATCCGATCTCCGGGTGGCTGGAGGAAAACGGAATCCGGTGGTCCTCCCTGGACGATATTTTTGAGTGTTCGGAAGACTTTGACGGAATGTACGGCCGGATGGCGGACCGGATCCTGGAAAAAGCCTCCCGGGAGGAAGGCGTCGTTTTCGCCGTGCCGGACATCCTTTCCGACCGCTCCCTTTCTGCTGCCATCAGATGCCTGAAGGAATCCGGCGTGCCGGTCCGGATCGTTCCCGGATTCTCCTACGCGGATTATTACCTGGCGGCATGCCGGGAGGAGCTGGATACCTCGAACCTGCGCGTGTCTTCCGCCAGTGACGTTTCCTCCGTTCCCTACAATCCGAATATTCCCCTGCTGATTACGGAACTCGACAATCCGATGCTCGCCGGCGACGTGAAGGAATACCTGTCCGCTCTGGCGGACGACGAAACACCGATCCGCTTCATGGAAAGCGAAAGCGTCCGGACGATCCCGCTTTACGAGCTGGACCGGATGCCGGCGTACAGCCATCTTTCCGCCGCCTTTATTCCGGCCACGGACTATATGCACCGCCGCCGTTTCCACATGCAGGACCTGCGGGATATCATGGAGGCGCTCCGTTCTCCCGCCGGCTGTCCCTGGGACCGGATCCAGACGCATCAGACGCTCCGCCCGTACCTGGTTGAGGAGGCCTGGGAGTCCGTCGCCGCGATCGACGAGGAGGATCCCCTGCATATGGCCGACGAACTGGGCGACCTTCTGTTCCAGATCGTGTTCCATTCGTCCATCGGCGCAAGCTTCGACGAGTTTACCCTCGATGACGTCATCAGCTCCATCTGTGCAAAGATGATCCGGCGCCATCCGCATGTTTTCGGGGACGAATCGCTCCGCACGCCCGGCGAGGTCGCGGACAAGTGGGAAAAGCTGAAAAGCAAAGAGAACGGCAGCCGCTCGGTGAGCGACAGCCTGGACGATGTGGCTCCTTCCCTTCCGGCGCTGAAATACGCGGTGAAAGTGCATAAGAAGGCCGCGCAGCTTCCCGCCTGGAAACGGGACGCCGGGGAGATCGCCGAAAGCATGGGGGATCTGGCCCGGAAGCTGGGCGGTTCCGCCGCGCCGACGAACGAGGACGCCGTGGGGGACCTGCTGTTCCTGTGCGCGCATTACTGCTTCCTGCGGGGGGTGGATCCGGAAATCGCGCTGCACCGGACCGTGGATCGCTTCCGGGAGCGGTTCCGCCTTGCCGAAAAAGCGGCCGTTCAGGACGGGAAATCGCCGGAATGCTTGACTTTCTCGGAACTTTGTGTATACTTAAAACATGTTGAAGGCGAAATTGAATAGGTTTCTTCTTTGACATGCATTTATTTATTCTCGTGCATATTAACACGAAACAAAAAGGAGGATTTACCCATGAACAAAAGTGAACTGATCGCCGCGCTGGCCGAGAAGACCGAGTTTTCCAAGAAAGACGCCGAAAAAGCCCTGAACGCGTTTGTGGACGTCGTCAGCGATTCCCTGGCCAAGGGTGACAAAGTACAGCTGATCGGCTTCGGCACCTTCGATGTGAAAGCCCGTCCCGCCCGTACCGCCCGCAATCCGCGGACCGGCGCCGAGATTAAGATCGCAGCGACCAAGGCTCCCGCTTTCAAAGCCGGCAAAGCCCTGAAAGATAAAGTCAACACTCCTGCCAAGAAAAAGGGCAAGAAGTAATTTCAACCATTTCCGCCCGCAGGATTGATCCTGCGGGCGCTTTTTTGAGGTTTTATTATGCGTCTGGACAAATATCTGAAAGTATCGAGAATCATCAAGAGACGGACCGTGGCAAATGAAGCCTGCGCGTCCGGCCGGGTTACGCTGAACGACCGCGTCGCCAAGCCCGGCGCCGAGGTCAGACCGGGCGACCGGCTGACCATCCGCTTCGGTGAGCATATCGGCCAGTATGAAATCGTCAGCGTCGCGGAAACCGTCCGGAAGGACCAGGCTTCCGCCATGTACAGGATCATCAGCGAGGACGCGGGCATGTCCGCGGAACGGAATCAGGAATGAAAACAATCGTCATTATCGCCGCCGGCGGATCCGGGAGCCGGATGAACGCGGGAATCAACAAGGTGCTCCTTCCCCTTTGCGGGAAAACCGTCCTGCGCAGGAGCATGGAGGCTTTTGCCGTCCATGCGGACCGGATGGTCGTGACGGCGCGTCCGGAGGACATGGAAGCGGTCCGGCGGGAGATCGAATCCGCTCCCCTCCCTTTTCCGGTCGTCGTGGCGGAAGGCGGCGCCAGCCGGCAGGAATCGGTTTTGAACGGGCTGCGGGCCGCGGATTGCGAACCGGCGGACGTCGTCATGGTCCATGACGGGGCCCGCTGCATGGCGGACGCCGATATGATCGAACGCGTCCTCGGGTCCTGTCTCCGCTCCGGAAGCGGGGTTCCGGTCCTGCCGGTGACGGACACCATCAAGGAATGCGGGGCGGACGGAACCGTCCTCCGCACGCCGGACCGTTCCGTCCTGTTCAAGGCCCAGACCCCCCAGGCCTTCCGGTACAGGGAACTCCTGGAGGCTTCTGAACAGGCCGCCCGGGACGGATTCACCGCCACGGACGACGCTTCCGTGATGGAGCATGCCGGATTCCCCGTTCACACTGTGGAAGGTTCCCCCCGGAACATCAAGCTGACCAGCCGGGAGGACCTGATGGAGGCACAAAGAATGATTGAGCAGCAGGTACCGGTTTTCCGTGTCGGGCACGGATATGACGTGCACCGCCTGGTTCCTGACCGGAAGCTTGTTCTTTGCGGCGTCGATATCCCGTGGGAAATGGGCCTGCTGGGCCACAGCGACGCCGACGTGGCGCTGCACGCCCTGATGGACGCCATGCTGGGCGCCGCGGCCCTGGGAGACATCGGACAGCATTTCCCGGATACGGATCCCGCCTACCGGGGGATCTCCTCGATCCTTCTCCTGAAGGAAACGAACCGGATCATCCGGGAAAAGGGATATTCCGTTGTCAACGCGGATATAACCATTGCCGCCCAGAAGCCGAAGCTCCTTCCCCATATTCCGGATATGCGAAAAAACGTTGCCGCCGCCCTCGGCTGTCCGGTGGATTCGGTCAGCGTGAAGGCGACGACAACGGAAAAACTCGGGTTTGAGGGACGGATGGAAGGCATATCCGCGCAGGCGGTCTGCCTGATTCAGGGAACAGCGTCGGTCAGCAGTGACTGATACGGTTCCGGAAGTGAACTGAAAATGTTCAGCAGCAGCAGGGAGGTCGATAATTTGATTTCCCTGCTGATTTTTTCTTCGTCGGCTTCCGCCATGGAATCCAGGCGGACCGTCCGGATACCTTCCGGCGCTTCATATGAAGAATCGTCCTTTGTTACGGTAACCCGGCAGGAAGGCAGGCTTTCATCCCCGAAGCCGACGGAGCACTGAAGGATCGTATCCGGCGATTCGCCGAAGAGCGTACCGGAAGCGGTGATGCCCGGTGCCCCGTTTGCCGGCTCGAAAGAATATTCGAACGCGATATCGCTTCCGTTTTTTCGGACGGCCAGGCTTTCCCGGGAAATCGTGGAGGAGGCGTCAATGGAGGGGTATCCCTGGCCGAGATCGTCCGCGTAAAGCATTTTATCGGCATCCAGGCCGTCGGATCCGCGGTTTACGGACCAGTACTCATAGTAGGTTTTCCCTTCGGCGCCGTAACCGGCGATCAGGGTGATATGTTCCGGCGAAAGATCTGCGGAGCAGGTCAGGATCGCGCTGTCCGCGTCATAAACCGTCAGGGAGGCGTATTCTCCCCCGTCGTACAGGGCGGCTTCACACATGAGGCGGCGCTGCGGCAGGGACCGGAGGGAAACGGTGGACGGGCCCAGCAGGGACTTCAGCCCGGAAAGGTTTTCCGGAACGGAATAAAAGAAAGCGAAATCGTACACCGAGAAACGAATCACTTCCCTTTCGGAAGCGGATCCGAAAACGTCCCCGGCAAAACGGCCGGTTTCACGCTCGGATCCCAGGAAGTCCGCCAGCTCGCGGAAAGACGCGGTCAGGATCCCGCTTACATCCGTTTCCATCAGGGACGCGATCCGGCCGGTCAGGCTGAAGGGGCTGCTGTCCGTGACCTGATAATCGTCGGACAGGCAGAAACCCGGGAAAAGATCCGAAAGAATGCGGATCGAGCTTTCGTCCAGGAAGAAGTCCATGCCGGCCCGGAAATGGTAGTCCCCGGCGGAAAAATCCGCTTCGGTTTTGTAATGCTCAGCTGCCAGCGCGGCCGGAAGGCCGGAAAGAAGCAGCAGGACGGACAACAGGACGCAGACCAGTTTTCTCATTCGGCAGTACCTCCTTGGTCGTTCTCGTCCGCTTCCCGGACCCGGATGAGACTTCCGGCGGCATTCAGGAGGATTCCGGACAGGGCGGCCGCCTGACCGTCTTCATCCAGGCTGCTCCAGGATACGGCGCCGGCGGGATCGAAGGGGACAAAGGGCCAGGTGGAAGATGTTTTGACCTTGCCTTCGACCGAGAAGGAAAGATCGCTGCCGGTCCAGGACGCGGTGACCGCGAGCGTGGTCTGCGTGGTCCTTCCCGGCTTTCCGGAATAATGCAGGACGCACTCGATATCCACGGGCTCAAAGCGGTTGAACAGGTCTTCCGACACATTTTCCGGAAGGATCGACGGATCATAAAGGGCACGGACAGTGTAATGCTGGATTTCGTGCTCCTTTCCGGTGTTTTCATCGGTGTTGTTTTCCTGGGTGCGGCTGATCTGGAGACGGAGGGCATAGTTGCCGTCCTTTTTCTCCGGATCGGTCAGGTCTGCGTGGGCGACCTGGATCACCGTGTCATATTCCTTCTGCGCAAGGAGTTCTCCGGCGTTCTCCGGAAGGACGAAAACCCAGATCTGCTTTTCGCCGGACAGCGTCCAGCTGGACAGGCCGTTTTCACTCACCACGCGAAGCCGGGAGTATCCGGTCTGGGCGGCGTCGAGCGGAAGCACCATCTCCGTGGAGAAGGTCTCCCCCAGGGCGGAAACCGCCTTCCGGAACTCGATATTCCCGGGAAGGCTGATGGAGCCGATGACGTCCGCGTAATAATGCAGGAGCGCCGGATTCATGTAATACTGGGTCTGTTCTTCGGTCATATGGGGGAAAAGCAGGCGGAGCAGGTCCTCGTCGCCCGCGGCGGTTTCAACCAGGGAAAGAATCTGTTTTTTGACGTCTTCCGGGGGAATGGAACATGAAAGGATCATGCTCTGGACGGAGCCGTTTGTCTGCGTGGACGGATCCGAGAAATAGGAATTGATCCATTCGGTCAGTTTCTTCTCGTATTCTTCGAGGACGGGATTCCAGCTGCCGCGGCTTTCGGAGGACATGGTTGCCAGGGAAAGAAACGCGGAAGCGATGGAAGGATTCTCATACGCGGTGCCGATTTCGGATTCCAGCAGGGAGGACAGTTCGGGCAGCTGGTATACCGTACCCTGCAGCAGGCTTCCGGAAAGGAAGAGGCCCGTATCATTCCGGTACAGTTCCACGGTGTTGACCCGGTTTTCCGACTCATCGCTCTGGTAAACCACCAGATGCCATTCACCGGAGGACATGTTCCGGAGAATATTGAACGGAGCGTTCCCGAAAGCAGCTAAAAACGGATTCTCCGCGGAATCCGCGTCGGTCGTAATCACAAAGGAGCCTTTCAGGCCGTTCTGGTCATTCTGGAGCTGACGGTCCATTTTGACAGGCAGCGTCACTTCTTCCGCCATTCCGGGAAGAAGCGCGGCAAGCAAAGAAAACAGAATCAGGAAACTGATGATTCTTTTCATCATGGTTCACCTCGCGGTTGGTTTGGTCAGTCAGCCAGAATGAGGTCGGTCGCGGTCGCCGGCAGGTCTTTCAGAAGATAATCCAGGTCTTCCGGGGGAAGATGGATCAGCATCCGGAGCAATTCCGCCGACATCCTGTCGGTGAGGGTTTTCTCCGCGTCTCCTTCCGCGGTGATGATCTCCCGGCGGGATACCGGCAGCGGATCACAGGAGGAAACGCTGAAAACAAAACGCAGATGCTCCGTTTCTATTTTATCCAATTCATGCGTAAATTCAAGAGTTCCCTTGTATTCTTCGGGACCTTCCTGACACATGGAAAGGGAGACGGCGGAAGAGGATTTTACGCTGCCGGAAACGACGGATTCGGTAATGGATCCCGTGACGTTTTCCTGTTCGGATTCCAGCAGGATATCCTTCTGGATCCGCGTCCGGACCCGCTCCCGGACCCGATCCTTTTCAATATGGCATTCCAGGCGCTCCGGCGCGTCGGGAGCGAAGGACCATTCCCTTCGGACCGTGTAGTTGTCCCGGTCGGACCCGCGGGTAACCGGGGTCGTCAGGGTCAGCGTATCGCTGAGGGAAACGTCGCCGCGCAGGCATTTCCAGTCCAGGTTGACGTTCCGCAGGTGATCCTCGGACTCTCCCGCCACGCCGGTGTAATTGACCTTCATCAGCCGGTCGTTCTCATCCGCCAGGAACGTGAAACGCTGCCGTCCGGAAAACACGAAGCCGGAAAGGAAGCCGGCGGCCCGCGGCCAGTCCGTTTCCCCTTCGTTCAGCCGGCCGGTAAGCTCCGGGAAGGTCTCATCCGTGAAGGACAGGGCGCTGCGCTGAACCGCGGTGCCGTAATCCCTGAACTTCGTCTGGATTTTGCTTCGGGAAGCGGTTTGGGCGGTATCGAGGTACATCCGGGAAAAGCAGGAGTAGAATTCGTCCAGCAGGAGAATAACCTGTTCGCACTCCCCGATTCTCTCCAGCATATCCGTGGACGGATCGGAAAAGAAGCTTTCCCCCTCGGGATAGCAGTAAAGATGATCAGGATCCGCTGAAAACGCGTACAGCGTCTTTCCGTCCTCTTCGAACACCGTGACGGAAGGCCCCGGTATCCCGTCCGCTTCCAGGGAAATCTTCAGGACGCTTCCGTCCGTCCGGATCCGGAAGACGATATGTTTCATCAGGCGGTTCAGGCTTTCCGCCCGTTCCACGGACAGCTCGGGTCGCTTCAGGATTTCCGCGGTGAGCGTCATCTCCTTCGCGGAAAACGATTCGGCGAAAAACGTGTCCCGGAGCTCCGTAAGTCCGCTGGCGCCAGCCGAACCAAAGAGAAACGCGAATAGAAGCAGCAGCGCGAAAAAGCGCCGGATTCCTTTGTCCATTATGGTTCCTCCTCCCGTTCCCGGCCGGCTTCGTTGAAAAACCCGTCCAGCATCCGGAATACTTCCGCCGGATCGCCGCAGCGGTTGATCTCCGCGCGCAGCCGGGCGGCGCCGCGAAGGCCGTGGATATACCATCCGATATGTTTCCGCATCTCCCGAACGGCGATGTGTTCCGGCCTGGATTCGAGCATCATCCCGTAATGCAGGCGGATCACCTCGTACCTTTCATCCAGGGTGGGTGCTTCCGCGGTTCCGCCGTTCATGTCGGCGGCGGCCTGCCGGAATATCCACGGATTGCCCAGCGCTCCACGGCCGATCATCAGGGCGTCCACGCCGCTCATCCGGGCGAAGCGACGGGCGTCCTCCGGGGTAAAGATATCCCCGTTGCCGATCACGGGAATGGAAACACTCTGTTTCACACGGGCGATGATGTCCCAGTCCGCGGCGCCGCTGTACTGCTGTTCGCGCGTGCGGCCGTGGACCGTGATCTCCCGGATGCCGGATTCCTCAGCCATTCGGGCGAAATCCAGCACATTGATATGATCCCGGTCCCAGCCGATCCGCATCTTGACGGAAACCGGAAGCCGGACGGCGCGGACCGTTTTCTCCATCATGCGGCGCGCGATAACCGGCGTCCGCATCAGGCCGCTTCCTTCCCCGGAACAGGCGACTTTCCGGGCGGGACAGCCCATATTCAGGTCGATCCCGTCGTAGATGCCCAGCTGTTCGATCCGGGCGGCCGCTTCCGCCACCGTATCCGGATCCCTGCCGAAAAGCTGGAGGATCAGCTTTTTCTCTTCGGGCCCCCGGCGCATCAGTTCCCGGGTCGCCGCCTGTCCGGGAGCGCAAAGGTATCCCATTGCGCTGATCATTTCCGTATAGGCCGTGCCGCATCCGAAGGAAAAGCAGATCGTCCGGTAGACATGGTCGGTTACACCGCACAGCGGTGCCAGGCGGATATCAATCATACTGCCTGTCCACCGGGAAAGCGGAAATACGGCAGGGCGTCATGGCGTAGGGATAGAGGGGAATATCATGGATTTCGCCGGTTCCGGCGGGAAGCACCGGAATATCGTCCGGGATTCCGTCGCTGTTCGGCCAGCGTGTCAGGCGGCGGAAGGGACAGAAAACCTTTCCGTCCTGAAAGCGCGGAGCGCCTGCGAGCGCGTAGCGGTAGTCGGTATCCCGGACATCCAGGACCATCAGGCGGTTCCGGACGAACACGGCTTTCCCCCGATGATGGATGTCGCGGACGATGACGCGGTCTCCCTGGCGGAAAAGGATGGTATCCATGTTCTTCCATTCCCGGCTGATCCGGATCCGTCCCCCGCTGCCGGGCACAAGGCGGTCCGACAGGGAAACCTGCTCGCTGTTTCCGGCACCCTTGAGAAGGATGTCGGCGGTCTCATCCGCGGAACAGAACAGGTTCAGTTCCACGGAAACGCCGGACTTTGTCCGGAAAACCGCGGAATGGTCGTCCGCCTGGATGACCAGGGTGCTTCCCGAAACGGAAACGGAGTAACGGCCCGGCAGCAGGTAATTGAGGAACAGCGCGCTGTCGGATACCGTCACCGCGTTCCTGTACGCGGCCGAAGCGGCGCGGGCCAGTCGGGACAGAAGCACCACATTCCGCATCTGGCCCGCTTCCGGGTCAAAGCCGCGGGCGGAAGAAGCAGCGGAAATGATATTGACAAAACGGAAGCCGCTGCCTTCGGGATTGCGGAGACAGTCGGAAAGGGCGTTGAAAACCAGGACCGTCAGTTCGTTCATGGCCCACGGCTCCGCGGAAATCATGGCCTGCGCGGCCATCGCCTCCACCCAGGCCGCGGCAGCGCCGGTATGAATCCCCTGGCTGGTCCTGTCACCGCCGAGGAAGACGTTCGCGGTCGTACCGCCGCAGACGGCGCTGTGGGCATGGGACAGAAAATCCCATGCCTTCCTTCCGGCCGTCAGCTCCTGGCCGTTTCCGCTGAACAAGGCGGAATACGCGGTGTAACGGACGCTGTCCGCCAGGATCTCCGCATGATTGGAAAGATACTGCACGGACGGGAAATCGATATCACGGTAATCCCCCGCGGCAAAGAGGGCGGCGGTTTCCTCCTTCATCTCCGGCAGGTCCAGGGGCTGGCGCTGACGGAACTGCTGCAGGATGGTCGTCCAGTCGAGGGCGGCGGAACGAAGGCGGACACACAGGCGAAGGACGCCCTTCAGGCCGGTGATCAGGTAAAAGCGGATCAGGAATTCCATCAGATCGGCCGGCTGGATCCGGATCATCCGATGGCCGGAAACGGCGTCCCATTCTGCTTCCGTGAAGCGGCACCAGCGCGCCAGGCGTTTCAGGACGTTCCGGTCGGTATTGTATTCGTATACCGACAGCGCGGCCCGCGCGGCGGAGAGCTGTTCCCCAAAGAAGCCGGGAAGGGATCCATCCTCCGTTTCTGCCAGGGCGTCCATGATCCGGCGGAAAACCGGTTCTTCCGCCGGACGGTCCTTCAAAAGGCACGCAAGTGAAAACAGCCCTTCCCAGGATACCGGATGATCGATGGATCCCTCCAGGTGCCGGTAGAGAAGGTGGAGTTCATTCATATCGCTCCGGACCGTTCCGTTGGTGAGCGCGGAATGAAGCGGACGGACGAGCGGCGCACGGCTCAGGAATGCTTTCTGGGGCATGGAAAAACCTCCCGGTTCAGATAATATGTAAATTATACAGGAAATGGATAATGAACACAAGCAAAGCGTCGGATTCAGGGGACGGACAGCATTTTGACCGCCAGGTCCGCCGCTTTCTTCAGTTCCCCTGAAGCGGAGGCTGAAATCTGAAGGAGTTCCGGCAGCAAATCCTTCCGGTTCATGGAGGCGGAAAGGACGCAGCACTGAATCAGGATTCTCTGCCGCCGGGCGTAATTGGCGCCGATCAGCTTTTTCAGCTCATCCGTCCGGCCGTCCCGCATGATGCCGGGCAGGTCCATCGAAAGCGGCTCCCCGGAAGCCGGCGTGTTCTTCGGGCAGCAGGCTTCGCAGTCGTCGCATCCGATCAGGCGGTTTCCCATGCGGCGGACGATGTCCTCCGGCGGGCACTGTCCGTTCAGCATCCAGTAACGAAGGCATTTTTCCTTCACAAAGCCGGAATCGGTAATGGCACCGCCCGGACAGGCCCGGGCGCAGGCGCGGCAGTTTCCACAGGAAACGGGATGCGGCTCTTCGGTCAGCTCGTCCGTCACCGGGAACAGTTCGTCCGAAGTCAGGACCTGGATATGGAACCGGCTTCCGAACGGGGAAAGATAGGACAGGGTATTCCGGCCCCTCTCCAGGAACGGAAGGTGGTCCAGGACCGATTTGATATGAATCTGGTTGGAGAGAATCATGTCCGTTCCGAGGGAACGGCACTCCTCAGCGAACTTCCGCGCGGCGTAGTAGGCCTGCTGGGAAACCGGATAATACGGATGGATTACCGCGCCGTCGGCATCGCCGGAAGCGGCCCGGTAGCTCATAAAAGCGAGAATCAGCCGGTTCCGGCCTGTTCCGGCTTTCCGGCCGTCCAGGACGGATACGCGGTCGAAGCCAAGCTGGTACAAACGATTCAGAATATCGGTCATCATCGGATTAAAAAGCAGTTCCGGACTTCCGGAACTGCCGTCATTTTCGTTATTTGGTTCCGAACAGGCGGTCGCCGGCGTCGCCGAGGCCGGGAACGATATATCCGTGTTCATTCAGGTGGTCATCCAGTGCCGCGACATAAATGTCCACGTCGGGATGGTCCTTCTGGATCCGGGCAATTCCCTCGGGCGCGGCGATCAGGTTGACCAGGCGCATATGGTGGCAGCCGCGCTGCTTGATGAAGTTGATGGCGGCGCTCGCACTGCCGCCGGTCGCCAGCATGGGATCCAGGATCAGCAGCTCGCGGTTGACGCTGTCTTCCGGAAGCTTGCAGTAGTACTCCACGGGTTCCAGGGTCTGCGGGTCACGGTACAGGCCAATATGGCCGACGCGGGCCGCGGGTACCAGGTTGATCACGCCGTCCACCATGCCCAGTCCGGCGCGGAGAATCGGAACAATTCCGAGCTTTTTGCCGGAGAGAACGCGGCACTTGCAGGTCGTGATCGGGGTTTCCACTTCGATTTCCTTGGTTTCCAGGTCACGGGTCACCTCGAAGACCATGAGCATCGCGATCTCAGAAAGAAGTTCACGGAATTCCTTGGTGCCAGTCTTTTTGTCACGCATGATGCTCAGCTTGTGCTGAATCAGCGGATGGTCAAAAACAACGACTTTACTCATACTCCGAACCTCCGACACTTATGATGTGGATGATTTCCACTTTCTTTCGTATTTTATCAGAAACGGCGTTCCTGCGCAATAAAAAGATGGCGTCCCTCCGGCTTCCATTCGGAGGGGATTTACGGTATAATGATCCTGATTTTACGCGTTCCGAACGAACGGAAACGGTGCGGAAAGGAGATGCTGCCCATGGGTGCGGTTCCGGCCTCAAGATATATTTTCGGCTCCATTCCGTGGTACAGTTTCCTGATCGTCTCCGGCGCGGTGATCGCCGTAATCCTCGCCTCCCGCGAGGAGCGGCGCGCCGGTTTCCGGAAGGATACCGTCATCGACCTGGCGCTGTGGATCCTTCCCGGGGGAATCATCGGCGCCAGGCTCTATTATGTCGCGTTTTCCTGGGACCAGTTCCGGGACGATCCCGTATCCATCCTGAAAGTATGGGAGGGCGGTATCGCAATTTACGGCGCGGTGATCGCCGGTTTCCTGATTATCCTTCTGTTCAGCCGCCGGCGGAAAATTCCGGCGCTGAAGCTGTGTGACATCATCGCGCCTGGCCTGATCCTGGCCCAGGCGATCGGAAGGTGGGGCAATTATTTCAACTCTGAGGCCTACGGCCTGGAAATCACAAATCCCTCGCTTCAGTTCTTCCCTTTCGGCGTCCTGATCCCGGAGGCGGAAGGCACGGCCTGGCATATGGCGACGTTTTTCTATGAATCCGCCTGGAACCTGTGTGTATTTGTCTTCCTGATGATTGCGCGAAGGCGCTGGTTCCGGAAACCGGGGGACGTCTTCCTGTTCTATGTGTTCCTTTATTCCTGCGGCCGGCTGGTGATCGAGGACTACCGGATGGATTCGCTGTACGCGACTTCTTCAGTCAGAATCAGCCAGCTGCTCAGCGTCGTTTTCTGCGCGGTGATCCTCATCCTGTACATGCGCCGCAGGATCACGGAAGGCAGGGGGTCCCGGATCGGGTGCGTCCCCGCGGCGGCCTCGCTCCTGTATACGCTTCCCGTCATCGCCTTCACGCTGAACCTGTTCATCCCTCCCGCCGGTATGACCGTCGGCGCGCGGACGCTTTTCCTGCTGGGTTATTCCCTGCTGTCGATCGTTTCGCTGATGGTCCTGTACGGCCGGAGCGGAAAAGATGAGGTGTATTATGCCATCCGGACAGATGAAAAACCTGCTGTATAAACTGGCGCTGCCGATATTCGCCCCGTCCCCGGAAAAGGATCCGGTCATTTCCGTTACCGGCCATCCCCTCGACGACCGGAAGTCCCTTGCCCGGATTCTGCGGAAGCACCATGTGCTCGGGGCTTCCGTCCTGCTGGCGTCCCATGAGGATGAAACGCTGGTGCTGACGCGTTCTCTGAAAACCGGCCAGGTGCCGGATGAAAACACCATGTACCGGGTCGCGTCCATCACCAAAACGGCAACGGCGATGGTCACGCTCCGCCTGTGCGCAGAAGGCCTGATCAGCCTCGACTCGCCGGTATCCCTGTACCTGCCGGACTGCTGCAGCGATATCGACCTGAAGGACGTTACGCTGCGGCATCTGCTTTCCCATACTTCGGGCCTGTCGGATCCCGCCGACCTGGTCCGGCTTCTGGAAGAGGGCGCACCTTTCCGACAGGCGGTGGCCGGACGACGGGTGGCGGAACCCGGCAAAAGCTTCCGGTATTCCAATCTCGGTTTCGGCCTGGTCGGCTGCGTCCTGGAATCGGTGACCGGTAAGGCGGTCAGCGAAGTGTTTTACGAATATCTTTTCCGCCCGCTGGGAATGAACGCAACCCTGGAGGGGTGCTCCCTCCGGAAGGAGACGATCATGCCCGTGGTCCGCGTGTTTCCCTACCATGCCGACCGCATGCTCCGCCTGACGGAGCTGGGAAAGAAGCCGGTCGGATCCCCGGATCCGCTGCGCCATTACGGGTATACCGCCGGAAGCATGTATACGGATATCCGTTCCCTCCGGAAAATGATCGGGTGCGTGATGGACGGAGGCCGGGGGCTTCCCGGAAGCGAAACGATCCGCCAGATGACCTGTCAGCACGCGTCCTACGGCGCTGTGTCCCCCGCCCTTTCCTACGGGCTGGGGCTGCTGATCATTCAGGATCCGTCGATTTCAGCGGAGCGTGTGCTCGGCCACCAGGGTTTTGCCTACGGATGCGCGGACGGCGCTTTCTGGGATGAGGAGTCCGGATGGATCATGATCATACTGAACGGCGGATGCAGCGAAGCGAGGGACGGCAGGCTCGGGCTGTGCAACCGGGATATGCTCCGCTACGCCTTTGGAAAGGAGATTCCGGGTTGGGTTATATCGAAGCAATCCGAAGCGTACGAAATCGGGTAACGGTACGCCTCGACAGCGGCAGGACCTTCACCCTGCGGCGCCGTGACCTGGAGGAGCTGGGCCTTACGGAGGGCGCGGAATCCGAAGAGGCGGAACTGGAAAAGGAAATCCTGCGGCAGCAGTACCGTGACGCGCTGTCCGCGGCGGTTTCCCTCCTGGCCGCGCGGCCGTACAGCGAGCAGGAAATCAGGCGGAAACTCATGGACCGGGGCTTCTGCGCGGAAACCGCGGACCTGGCCGTTTACCGGCTTCGGAAAGAAAAACTGCTGGACGACAACGATTTCAGCCGGCAGTGGGTCCGGTACCGGACCGGATGCCGGTGGGGACCGGGACGGATCCTGCGGGAGCTGATCGCCAAGGGCGTCGACGAGGAAACCGCGCGCGGGGCAATCTCCGAATCCGATCCGGAGGAAGCCGGAAACGCCGCCCTTCATCTGGTCCGGAAGGCGCTGAGGAACCGGAAAGCGGACGAGCCGCCCACCAAAGCCCGGCAGCGGATTATCCAGGGCCTGGTCCGGCGGGGATACGACTGGGACACCGCCCGGGAAGCGTACGAGCGGGCCCTGGAAGAAAGCGAATAAAGAAATGCCGTTCCCGAAGGAGCGGCATTTCTTGTGGATTGGATTCTCTTACTTCTTTTCGGCAATCGCGGCCTGAGCGGCAGCCAGGCGTGCGATCGGTACGCGGAAGGGAGAGCAGCTGACGTAGTCCAGGCCGATCTTGTGGCAGAACTCGACGGAGCTCGGATCGCCGCCGTGCTCGCCGCAGATGCCGACATGGAGCTTCGGATTGACAGGACGGCCCAGCCTGATCGCCATTTCCATCAGTTTGCCGACGCCGGTCTGGTCCAGCTTGGCGAAGGGATCGTTTTCCAGGATCTTGGCGTCATAATACGCGCTGAGGAACTTGCCCGCGTCGTCACGGCTGAAGCCGAAGGTCATCTGGGTCAGGTCGTTGGTGCCGAAGCAGAAGAAGTCCGCCTCTGTGGCGATCTCGTCCGCGGTCAGCGCCGCGCGCGGGATCTCGATCATGGTACCGACTTCATATTCGATCTTCAGGTCGCTGGCGGCAATCTCGGCGTCGGCGGTTTCCACGACGACCTTCTTGACGTACTTCAGTTCCTTGAGCTCACAGACCAGCGGAATCATGATTTCCGGCTTCACATTCCAGTCGGGATGGGCCTTCTGGGTGTTAATGGCCGCGCGGATGACCGCCTTGGTCTGCATCTTTGCGATTTCAGGATAGGTCACAGCCAGACGGCAGCCGCGGTGGCCCATCATGGGATTGAATTCATGCAGGGAGGAGATGATGTTGCGGATGGTTTCCACGCTCTTGCCCTGGGCCTTCGCCAGCAGTTCGATCTCCTCGTCGTTGGTGGGTACGAACTCATGCAGCGGCGGATCCAGGAAGCGGATGCACACGGGGCAGCCTTCCAGGGCTTCGTAGAGCTTCTCAAAGTCGCCCTGCTGATACGGCAGGATCTTATCAAGCGCGGCTTCCCGCTCTTCCACGGTGTCGGAGCAAATCATCTCCCGGAAGGCGGCGATGCGTTCCGGCTCGAAGAACATATGCTCGGTCCGGCAAAGACCGATGCCTTCGGCACCCAGCTCCCGCGCTTTCTTCGCGTCAGCGGGGGTGTCGGCATTGGTGCGGACGCGCAGGCGGCGGTACTTGTCCGCCCAGGCCATGATCCGGCCGAACTCACCGGCGATGGTGGCGTCCACGGTCGGGATCAGTCCGTCATAGATGTTGCCGGTGGTGCCGTCGATGGAGAGGAAGTCCCCTTCACCGAAGGTCTTGCCGGCCAGCGTGAACTTCTTGTTCTCCTCGTCCATGGCGATCTCGCCGCAGCCGGAAACACAGCATTTGCCCATGCCGCGTGCCACAACGGCCGCGTGGCTGGTCATGCCGCCGCGCACGGTCAGGATACCCTGGGCGCTCTTCATGCCGGTAATATCCTCGGGAGAGGTTTCCAGGCGGACCAGGACGACCTTTTCGCCGCGGTTCGCCCACTCTTCGGCGTCTTCCGCGGTGAAGACGATCTTACCGCAGGCGGCGCCGGGGGAAGCGCCCAGGCCCTTGCCGATGGGCGCGGCCTTCTTCAGGGCCGCGGCGTCAAACTGCGGATGCAGGAGGGTGTCGAGGTTGCGCGGATCGATCATGGCAACCGCTTCCTCTTCGGAACGCATTCCCTCGTCCACCAGGTCGCAGGCAATCTTCAGGGCCGCCTGCGCGGTGCGCTTGCCGTTGCGGCACTGCAGCATGTAGAGCTTGCCGTTCTCGACGGTGAACTCCATATCCTGCATATCGCGGTAATGGTTCTCCAGGATGTCACATACGCGGACGAAATCGGCGTACGCTTCGGGGAACTGTTCCGCCATCTGGCTGATCGGCATGGGGGTGCGCACGCCGGCCACGACGTCTTCGCCCTGGGCATTGACGAGGAACTCGCCCATGAGTTTGTTTTCACCGGTGGCGGGGTCGCGCGTGAAGGCGACGCCGGTACCGGAATTGTTATTCAGGTTGCCGAAGACCATGGGCATGACGTTGACCGCGGTGCCCCAGCTGTACGGAATGTCATTGTCGCGGCGGTAAACATTGGCGCGGGGATTGTCCCAGGAACGGAAAACAGCCTTGATGGCGCCCATGAGCTGTTCCTTGGGATCAGAGGGGAAATCGGAGCCGATCTTGGACTTGTATTCCGCCTTGAACTGGGAGGCCAGTTCCTTCAGGTCGTCCGCCGTGAGTTCCACGTCGTAGGTGACGCCTTTCCTGGCTTTCATTTCGTCGATCAGCTGCTCGAAATACTTCTTGCCGACTTCCATAACGACGTCGGAATACATCTGGATGAAACGGCGGTAGCTGTCATAAACGAAGCGGGCGAACTTGGGATCGTCGTTTCCGGCGATCATCGCGGCGACCACGTCGTCATTCAGGCCGAGGTTCAGGATGGTGTCCATCATACCGGGCATGGAAGCACGGGCACCGGAACGGACGGAAACTAGAAGAGGATTTTTCAGGTCGCCGAATTTCTTCCCGTTGATCTCTTCCATTTTGGAAATGTATTCCATGATCTGGGCCTGGATTTCATCATTGATCTGACGGCCGTCCTCATAATACTGAGTGCAGGCTTCGGTTGAAATGGTAAACCCCTGAGGCACGGGAAGACCGATATGGGTCATCTCCGCAAGGTTGGCGCCCTTGCCGCCCAGCAGCTCGCGCATGGTGGCATTCCCTTCACTGAAGAGGTACAGGTATTTTTTGGACATGGAAATAACTCCTCCTCGCTTTTCTTGCATACGGACGGATTTTTACAATGAATTCCGTCATGCGTTTCCGTACAAATTATTATATCTTTTACCGCAGGACATTGCAAGCCTTTTATCCCTGCACCAGGCTTGATTTTCTGTTTTCGGAGGCCGTGAGCATCTGCTGCGCGTAACCGGAGGCCTCCGGGGAAATCCCGTCAGCCCCGCTGATCATCCGGGCGATTTCACCGATCCTTCCCTTCCGGTCCAGCTCGCTCACACGGGTCAGAGTCCGGCCGTTCTCAGTTCCCTTGGAAACGAGGTACTGCCAGTCTCCCGCCGCGGCAAGCTGCGGCAGGTGGCTGACGCAGATGACCTGGTGGCGGCGGGATATCAGGATCATCTTCTCCGCCACGGTCTGCGCCATGCGGCCGCTGATCCCGGTATCAATCTCGTCGAAGACCATCGTCTCAATGCCGGTATGGCAGGCTTCCAGCACTTTCATCGCCAGCATCAGGCGTGAGAGCTCGCCGCCGGAAGCGATCTTCGCCAGGGGCATCAGCGGCTCCCCGGGGTTCGGGCAGATCATGAATTCCAGGCTGTCGTCGCCGTTTTCAGACGGCATTTTCGGCTTTCCGCCGGTATCCTGCCGGAATTCCACCCGAAAAACGGTCTGGGCCATCCCCAGGTCGGACAGCTCGCGCATCATGTCCTTTTCAAAGCCGCGGGCAATTTCCATCCTGGATTCGCTCAGGCGGCGGGCGGCGGCGCGGTACACGGCGAGAAGCTCCTTGTGCTCCCGTCCCATCCGGGCGATGCGCTCCTCCAGCCCGTTCAGGTCCGCCAGTTCCTCCTCCAGCTTTTCATACGCGCTGAGCACGTCCTCCTCGGTGCTGCCGTAACGCCTTTCGAGGCGCCGCAGGGTCTCCAGGCGGTTTTCAGCCTGCTCCAGGCGGACGGGATCATCCTCGTTGCGCTCCATCATCTGGTTCACCTGGAACGCCACGTCCTCCAGATCAAAAAAAATGCTGTCGCAACGGTCCGCCAGCGTATCGGCGTCCGGTTCAAAGGACGAAACCGGCCGAAGCAGCCGGGCGGCCTCCCGTATGGACTGCATGGATCCGGACTGTTCGTCGCCGGACATCAGCAGGCGGTACGCGGCGTGCAGCGCGGTGGAGATCTTCGCCGCGTTCTGCATTTTGCGGATTTCCGCGGTCAGTTTTTCCTCCTCGCCGGGGTGGATATCCGCGGAGCGCAGGACTTCGATCTCCTTTTCCAGCTGCTGGCTGCGCATCTCCCGGTTTTCATTTTTCCTGACAAGGCGCGCATATTCCCGGTGATTGGCGATGAAAGCACCGCAGGCGTCCCGGACCTCGGAAAGGAGCCGACGGTGCTCCTCCCCGCCCATCTGGTCCAGATAATCCAGGTGCGTCCTGGAATCGGCCAGGAACTGGTGTTCGCTCTGTCCGTGCAGGTTCATCAGGAGGGGCGCGATTTCCCGCAGGAAAGACAGCGGCACCAGTACGCCGCATACCCTGCAGATATTCTTCCCGGATTCAGAAATTTCCCGGTATACCGTAACCGTCTGCCCGTCGTATTCAATGGATTCCCGCTCCATCAGCTCCACGATCTTCGGGGACGGGGCGGAAAGGTCGAAAATGGCCTCAACAGAAGCTTTCGTGCAACCGGAACGGATCATCGTCCGGTCCGCGCGGCCGCCGAGAATCAGGATCACGGAATCCACCACAATGCTTTTACCGGCGCCGGTTTCCCCCGAGAGGACCTGAAGGCCGGGATGGAACTCCAGGTCCAGCTGATCAATCAGCGCGATATTCCGGATGGAAAGAGATTGAATCATCAGGAGCCTCCCTTATCCGTGAAAACTCAGTTTCAGCAGCCGGGCGGAAACCTCGGACGCGTCCGTCTCATCCCGCACCACGACAAAGACGGTATTGTCGCCTGCGATGGTTCCCAGGATTTCCGGCCACTCCATGGTATCGATCGCTTCCGCCGCGACATTGGCTGAACCGCTCAGCGTCTTGACGACGACCATCTGCCCCGCGTGCTCCACGCTGACCAGCGAGTCGGACAGGATCCGGTTGAGACGGTCGTTGACCGCGGATTCCCGTCTGTCCGGCTTGGCATATTTATATCCTCCCCGGTCGCTGGTGACCTTGATCAGGCGCAGTTCCCGGATGTCCCGGGAAATCGTCGCCTGCGTCACCCGGTAACCGAGCATGCGCAGCTCAGAGGCGAGCTCCTCCTGGGTTTCGATTTCCTTGGCGGAAATAATCCGCAGTATCTCGTCGTGCCTGGTGGATTTCATGTCGGGTCTTGCCTCCTTTACCGGCGCTCGGAGCTCCATTCAATCAGCTTGGTATGAAGCAGGGAAAAGAAGTGATAGGGCCGCAGCCGGATCAGATGGATTTTCTGATCGGAACCGGTGACGACGACTTCGTCGCCCGCGCCGAGCGTGCCCATATTCACGCCGTCGATCTGCAACTCGGCCGTCTGCGCGCTTTCGGCCTGCAGGCGGAAAACGATCCGGGATTCCCCGGAAAGGATGCAGGGGCAGTGCTGAAGGCTGTGGGCGCAGACAGGGGTCAGGATGATACAGTTCATGCCCGGATAAACGATCGGGCCGCCGGCGGACAGCGAATAACCGGTGGATCCGGTCGGCGTGGCCGCGATCATCCCGTCGGCTGTGAATACGGCGTACTGTTCGTCGTTGACCGTGCATTCCACCCGGATCAGGCGCGCGTAGCCGCCCCGGGTAATCACCATATCGTTCAGGGCGAGCCAGGAACCGCCCGTCCGCGGATTCCGGATCTGAAGGAGCATTCTCTCATCCGTGTCAAAACAGCCGGCCAGGATGGATTCGAGCGCGGAAAGAAGACGATCCGGTTCCTCCTCCGTGAGGAAACCGACCGTACCGAGGTTGACGCCGAGCAGCGGCGCGTGATACCGCATGGCATACCGGGCGCCGAGCAGCAGCGTTCCGTCCCCGCCGAACGTCAGGATCAGGTCCGGCACCGGAAAATCGGGATTTTCCTGCGGACGGACGCATTCGATACCGTGCCCGCGGAAAAAAGATTCCGCCTGCGCGGCGAGGCGCGACGCCTCCGGTTTTTCCGTGTGCGTAACCAAAGCGACTGTATGGAACACAAGCATACTCCCTTTCGGGGATTAATATACCATACAATGCATAAATATTCAATCCTTTGAAAGAAGGGTTCAGCGCCCCGCAGAGAGCACGCGGTGCGCTTCGGAGATCACTTCGCTGACCCTTTCCGGGGATACGGGTTCCAGGCCGGGAGCCTTCCGGCGGATTTCCGAAATGAACTCGATATTGCCCTCCGGGCCGGTGATCGGCGAATAATCCAGGCGAAGCAGGCACAGGCCGGCGGAATCCGTAAACTCCAGCATCCGGTCGATGACCATGCGGTGGATTTCCGGGTCCCGTACGACGCCCTTCTTCCCCACATTCTCCCGGCCGGCCTCGAACTGGGGTTTGATCAGCGAATAGAACACCCCGTCCGGACCCATGATCCGGTCGGCGGCGGGAAGGATCAGGCGAATGGATATAAAGCTGACATCCATGACGGTCACTTCCGGACGGACCGGAAACATGTCCTCCGTCAGGTACCGGGCATTGGTCCTTTCCATAACCGTGACCCGGGGATCGTTGCGGAGCTTCCAGTCCAGCTGGCCGTATCCGACGTCGATCGAGTAAACCCTGGACGCGCCGGAAAGAAGGCAGACCTCCGTAAAGCCGCCCGTGCTCGATCCGATGTCCATCACGGTGCGGTTCCGCAGGTCGGCGTTGAAAACGCGGACCGCCTTCTCCAGTTTCAGCGCGCCACGGCTGACATACTGAAGCTGCGGCGCGCGGATAAGGAGCTCATCCTCCGGACGCACGGGTTCGGAAGCCTTCAGGATCTTCTTTTCCCCGATATAGACGCTGCCGGCCATGATCGCGGCCTGCGCTTTTTCCCGGCTTTCCGCCAGGCCCCGGTTCACCAGGGCGACGTCCGCTCTTACTTTTTCGGGCATTTTCCATGCTCCTCCAGGTACCTGCTGATTCGTGACGCAATCGCGGCGGCATTGAGGCCGGCGTCCTCCAGCAGGCGGCTGTGGCTTCCGTGGGACAGGTACCGGTCGGAAATGCCGATGCAGTCCGCGGGCAGCGGGAGATTCAGCCGGCGGCATTCATCGGTGACAAAGGAACCGAAACCGCCGTGGACCATATGCTCTTCCAGGGTGAAGAAAGGAATGTCGGGGGAAAGCGAGGCGAGGAAATCCGTGTCCGCGGGTTTCAGCGTGGAACAGTTGACCACGGTGCCGCCCCGGTTTTCGCCGCGCAGGACGGCCTCCGCTTTCAGCGCTTCGGATACCATGCTGCCGCAGGCGAGGATCACGAAGTGCTCCCCGGTGCGCAAGGCATGCCATTTCCCGAAGGTGAACGGCGGGCGCGGGGCCTCCGTGTCCGGAAGATTCCGGACCGCCTTGGAATACCGGATCGCGCAGGGACCGTCATGTTCGGCCGTCCAGCGGATCATATCCCGGAGCTCGTCCGGCTCGCAGGGGGAAAGAACGGTCATATTCGGAACGGGCAGAAGCTCCGCCAGGTCCAGGATTCCATGATGGGTCTGGCCGTCCTCCCCGCCGATTCCGCTCCGGTCCAGCAGGAAAACGACCGGCAGATTCTGCATGCAGACGTCGTGGATCATCTGGTCGTAGCCGCGCTGGAAAAAGGAGGCGTACACCGCAAGGTACGGACGCATTCCCCCGGCCGCGAGCCCGGCCGCGAGCGTAACGGCATGCTCCTCGGCGATACCGACGTCGATCAGGCGTTTCGGGTAGCTCTGGGCATAATGGTCCAGGCCGGTGCCGAGCTTCATCGCGGCGGTGATGGCGACGATCCGCGGATCGTCCCGGGTCATATCCGCGAGCGTATCCGCCATGATATGGCCGCAGGAGGGGGAATCCGGCACTTCGATCCGGTCACCGGTCTCAATATAGAAGGGCGGCGTGCCGTGGAACGCTTCCGGACGGTCCTCCGCCTGCTCGTATCCGAAACCCTTTTTGGTCAGCACATGGATCACGCAGGGGCTGCTGCACAGTTTCGCCTTCTCGAAGGTGGATTCCAGGCTGGAAATATCATGGCCGTTGATCGGACCGAAATACTGGAAACCGAGCGCCTCAAAAAACCCGATATCCTTTTCCCGGACCAGGACGCTTTTGATCAGTTTCTTGGTTCCGTGAATCAGGCGGTAGAGCGGGCGGCCGAGGACCGGAATCTCGGTCAGGTGGCGGACCCGGCGCTTGGCGCGCTGCCATCCGCCGCTGATCCGGAGGTTCGTCAGGTAGCGCGACAGGGCGCCGACGTTCGGGGCGATACTCATCTCGTTGTCATTCAGGATGACGATCAGGCGGGTGCGGCTGTTTCCGGCGTCGTTCAGGGCTTCGTAGCACATTCCGCCCGTCAGGGCGCCGTCGCCCACCACCGCGATCACCTGGTGCTTCTCCCCCCGGAAATCGCGGGCCCTGGCCAGGCCGAGGGCGGCGGAAATGGCCGTGCTCGCGTGGCCTGTTTCAAAGCAGTCGTACTCGCTCTCACTGCGTTTGGGAAAGCCGGAGAGGCCTCCGTACTTCCGCAGCGTATGGAATGCGTTCCAGCGGCCGGTCAGCATTTTATGGACATAGCTCTGGTGGCCGACGTCAAAAACCACGCGGTCCGCGGGCGTGTCAAAAACACGGTGGAGCGCGATGGTCAGTTCCACGATCCCGAGATTGGACGCGAGATGACCGCCGTTTTCCGATACGGTCCGGATCAGTTCACGGCGGATTTCTTCGGCAAGCTGATACAGTTCGTTTTCAGTCAGATGGGCCAGGTCCGCGGGGGAATGGATGTTCTCCAGCATAGCTTCGCCACCTCAGTACGGGAAAACCGGCGGAAAGCCGTTAAATTCCCTTCGTTCCGGATAGTTTACCGGCGCCTTTCGCGCCCTTGGCGCCCTTGGCCCCGCCGGACGCGCTCTTCAGGATATCGCTGGTGAACGCGTAATTCGCGCGGTTTTTGTCCGATGCGGCCCTTTCCGCGCAGGCGATCATCCGGTCGATCAGTTTCGCGTAGGGCAGTCCGTCATATTCCCAGAGATAGAAGGCCAGGCTTCCGGGAATCGTGTTGATTTCGGTGATATAGAGCTTTTCGCTCGCCTTGTCGAACATATAGTCGATCCGGACGACGCCCTTACAGTCCAGCATCCGGAAAATCTGCCGGCTCAGGTCCTGGATCAGCAGCTTCAGCTCCTCCTCGATCGGAGCGGGCAGCACGCGGTGCAGGCTCGCCATTCCCTTGCTGCCGCCGGACGCGAGGTATTTTTCACGGAAGTCAAGGAATTCGGTGGAATTCAGGGGCATCTCGATGGAGGAGGCGGTCACGTCGTCGTCGTATCCGAGCACGCTGCAGTTCAGTTCGATCGGATGGTCCAGGCCTTTTTCCACCAGCACCCGCCGGTCGTATTCGAAGGCGAGCTCCAGACTGTCGCGAAGCTCCTCCTCATCGTCCGCGCGGCTGACGCCGATGCTGGAGCCCAGGTTGGCGGGCTTGATAAAGACCGGGAAACCGAGCTGATCACGGACGCGCCCGATCACGTCATCGGGGGCGGACTCATACATGGAGCGCGTGAACCATTCGCCCGGAAGCACCGGCAGGCCGGCGCCGCGGAAAAACTGCTTCATCATGATTTTGTCCATGCCCAGGGCGCTGCCGGCGACACCGGTGGACGTATAGGGAATATTGGCCAGCTCCAGCATGCCCTGCAGCGTGCCGTCCTCCCCGTTCAGCCCGTGCATGACGACGATATAGACGTCGACGCGGGCGGCGATCTCCAGTTTTTCCTTCGCGAAAAGGCCCGAGCCTCTGGTATGGGTCATCAGGGCGCCGGAGCCGGATGTCAGGTCCGGGAATACCTTCGTGATGCCGGCGGCGTTCGGGTTGAAGGGCTGGAACGCGCGGATATCCGTCAGCTTATCCCCGGTATACCAGTTGCCGGATTCGTCGATATAGACCGGAATGACGTCGTACTGTTCCCGGTCGACATGGCGCATCAGCTGGATCGCGCTGATGATCGCCACTTCCCGCTCGCAGCTCCGGCTTCCGAAAATGACACCGATTTGCTTTTTCATACTCTTTCCTCCGCGTTATTCCGAATAATTGTCCGGCAGGTCGTTTTCGAACAGGACGGTGTCCCCGGGTTTGACCACCGAACGCATATACGCCGCCGCGTCGTCCAGCGTATCGGCGACATGGATGTTTTCCTCCGGGAATCCGCCGGCGGCGAGGCCTTCCCGGATGGCGGCGCTGCGTTTCTTCCCGACCAGGACGGCGATATCGCAGCAGCCGCACATCATTTCGCCGAAGCGCCGGTTCATTTCCTGTTCCGCGGCGCCGAGTTCCACCATGCCGGGCGTAATGACAATCCTCGTGGGAGAGAAGCTTTTCAGAACCTGGAAAGCCTGTTCCGCGCCGCGGATATTACTGTTGAATGCGTCGTCGATAATGGTAATGCCGCCGGGGTTTTCAATCAGCTCGAGCCGGTGCTCCACCGGTTTGATCTTCGCGATACCACGGGCGATCTGCTCCGGCGTCAGCCCGAGCTCAAGCGCCACGGACGCGCAGAGCAGGATATTCCGGATGTTCAGTTCGCCCAGCATCCGCGTGGAGCAGGGCGTTTTCCCGGAGCGCGTGCAGAGCAGGAAACGGCTTCCCTCCGGGGTCACGGCAATGTCCTCAGCCCAGACGTCATCCCGTCCGGAATCCAGTCCGGCGATCGACTTCGGCTTGCCGGTCTTTTCGTACAGGTCCCGGCAGATACCCCCGTCATCCGCGAAGAAACAGTGACCTTCAGCCGGGATGGCATCCATCAGCTCATATTTGGTTTTCGCCACGCGCTCCACCGTCCGGAACGTATCCAGGTGCTGAGGGCCGACAGAGGTCAGCACGCCGTACACCGGATGGACCAGGCGGCACATTTCCTTAATATCGCCGACATGGCGCGCGCCCATCTCCGCGACGAAAACACGGTGGCCGGGCTCCAGGGAGGAGCGGATCACCTTGGTCACTCCCATGGGCGTGTTGTAGCTGGAGGGAGTGACCAGAGTATGGTATTTTTCCTCCAGGATGGTTCCGAGGATAAACTTGACGCTGGTTTTTCCCCAGCTGCCGGTGATGCCGATCCGGATCAGGTCCTTCCGGCTGTCAAGAATCCGGCGGGCGTCGCGGAAATACATCTCGCTGATCAGTTTTTCAACGGGCCACGCGATAAGGCCGGTCAGGGCGATCCACAGCGGGAGGAACAGCGGGAACAGGAAAAGCATGTACCCGGCGGGATTCACGCCCGCCTCCCTTTCCGCGGAAGCGGCATTGAAGCCGATGGAACGGAACAGAACCAGGATCAGGAAAAAGCATATCAGGGAAACCGCGTACAGGCGTTTGACCCGGGGGGTGTAGCGAAGCGGTTTCTTCGCGTTCCGCTCTGACAGGAAGCGGCCGGTCAGGGCGCCCGCGGCGATGACGATGAAGGAAACCAGCACCTGGGAAAGGACTTCCATCTCCTCCGGGATCAGCAGGGCCAGCAGCGCGGCGGAAACAGTCCACACCGCGAACATCATAAGACCGGGAAGGACCGCTTTGAGCAGGTTGCGCCGGAGCGTCCGGAAATAGCCCGGATGCTGATAGCTTTCCAGCTGGAAATAATGAATCAGCCTTTTGGCGGCAAGCAGGCAGCCGAGTGCCAGCGCCGCCATGACCAGCCAGGGAAACATGGCTCAAGCCTCCTTCAGAAAACCGGATACGATCAGGTTGAAACGGGAAAGCTGCTCCAGGTAAGCGAAATGCGTTCCGCCCTCAAAAAGAACCAGTCCGCAGTCCGGAATCCGTTTTTCCATCTCCTTCGCCATCCAGAGCGGTGTCTCGGTATCCCCGTCCCCCCAGATCAGGAGCGTGCTCTGCTGAATATGTTCATAGCAGTCCGTCAGGTCCTGGCTGATTACCTTGACAAAGGTCTTCCGCATTTCCGGATCCAGCGCGTTGTAATCCCGGCTGCCGTATTTCCGCCGGAGGCGTTCCTCCATGGAATCGGCCGCGGAACGCAGGAAAGGGATCTTCCGGAGGGATTCGGCGCGGCTTTTCAGCTTCTTATACGTTTCCTGGCGCTTTTTCGCTTCTTCGGACGGACGGGGGCGTATGCCCGCGGCGCCGGTGAAAACGATCCGGCGGAACGCGTCGGGATGGCCGGACGCGATCCAGGCGGCCACGCGGCAGCCGAAGCTGTGGGCGATGACGGAGCAGGGCGTGAACGAGGTTTCCCGCAGAAGGGCCAGGACGGTGTCCGCGTATTCGGGAACCCCCCAGGGTTCCGGCGGCCGGCCGCTTTCCCCGTGTCCGGGAAAATCCAGGATCAGGACGCGGTGGTCCTTTATCAGCGCGTCCGCCACCGGCTTCATCAGGGAAATATCGCATCCCCAGCCGTGCAGGAGAAGGACGTTGCTTCCTCCCTCCCCGTACATCTCGTAATGGACGGCGGTTCCGTTAATCGTTGTAAACATCTTACTCCTGTTCAGAAACAACTTGCCAGATATACCGGCATTTGGTATGGTTCAGGTCATATTTTTGCTGCAGGTCCTCCGGCACCTCGACGATTCCCTCCGGGATGCAGCCCAGGTGTTCACAGGTGATCCGGCTGGGGGTGTTGTCCGGGTCGCAGGTAATAACCACGGATGTCTTTCCGGACAGGAAGACCGTCTGCCGCAGGAGCGAACAGGCCCTGCGGGCAAAATGGTTCCCTCTCCACGGCGGGTTGATATGATAGCCGATGTGCCCGAAATAGTACATGCAGCGGCTTTCACCGTCCCGGTAGCTGATCTGGCCGATCTCCCGCCGGGAACGGTGCAGGGTGATCCGCCAGACCCGCTCGTTTCCGAATTCCAGATCCGGATCCGGAGGAGACACGCGGATCGGAACCAGGTCGATGATCCCGTCGGTAAACTCCGGTTTATGCCTTCGAAACAAATCCTTACACTTCCTGAATCCGTACCTGATCCAGAAGCTTTTCAAAATCAGAACGGATAATCAACTGGGTCCCTTCCGTCATGACGCTCGCCGCGCCGGCGGCGATGCCGTAGCGGAAGGCGCGGGACATATCATGCTCTTCCATATAGCCTTTGAGCATTCCGCCGATCATGGCGTCCCCGGCGCCGACCGTGGATTTGGCTTCGACGCGCAGGGCCGGGGAAAACAGGGTTTTGGTCTCCGATACATACATGGCGCCCATTTCGCCCATCGAAACGACAGCGTGTTCCACGCCCAGGCGGATAAAGAGCAGCGCCGCGTCCCGGATGGACCGGATGGTGCGCAGCTGGATGCCGAGGGTCGCTTCCATTTCGCGCAGGTTGGGTTTGATCAGGAAAGGATGCGCGCCCTTGGCGCAGAGCTCCAGTTCTTTGCCTTCTGTATCCAGGATGCACTTCTTGTCATCCAGCGCGTTCATCAGATCCCGGTAGGTCCCTTCGGGACATCCGGGCGGAAGGCTTCCGGTCATGACCACCATATCGCTGGAAGCGGTCTCCCGGCGGGCCAGGGAGAAAAAGTCCTCCAGGATGCCGGCATCCACGGCGGCGCCCGGCTCGTTCAGCTCGGTCACGCCCTGGCCGTCGCGGCTGTAAATCTTCATATTCGTCCGGACCCTTCCGGGCACGGAAAGGAAATGATGCTTCAGGTGCTCGTGATCCATCATATCCGTCAGTTCGGTGGAGTTTTCACTGCCCATCATGCCGACGCACTGTACATCCAGGCCGAGCCTTCCGGCGACGACCGCGACATTGATTCCTTTTCCGCCCAGATCGATCCGGGCGTTCCGGATGCGGTTCACCTGTCCGACCTGAAGGGTATCGACATCAACGGTTTCGTCAAAACACGGATTCATGCAGATCGTTGTGATCACCCGGCTCCCCCCTTCCTTTTCCCGATATTATACCATCCCGGAGGTATGACCGCAACATTATCGTTGCTAGCCCGCCGTCAGGTATGGTATATTATAGCAAATTTCCACAAGGAGTCGTCCGTCATGATGAAGACAGATATCCTGATCATCGGCGCCGGAATCACCGGAACCGCCGTCGCGCGGGAGCTCAGCCGCTTCCGGGCCCATATTTCGGTCATCGAGCGCGGCGCCGATATCGCCGAAGGCGCCACCAAGGCGAACAGCGGCATCGTGCACGCGGGGTACGACGCGCTGCCCGGCACGAAGAAGGCCTTTTTCAACGTACGCGGCGCCGCCGTTTACGGGAATCTTTGCGCGTCCCTGGGCGTTCCGTACCGCCGCTGCGGCGCGCTGGTGGTCGGCTTTGACGAAAGCGACCGCGCCGCGCTGGAGCGCCTGAAGGAGAGAGGCCGGACAAACGGCGTGCCGGGCCTGGAAATCCTGGAAAAGGAAGCCCTTTCAGCCCTGGAACCGTCCCTGAATCCCGAAGCGTCCTGCGCGCTGAACGTGCCCGGAAGCGCGATCGTCAGCCCCTATGAACTCGCCTTCGCGATGGCGGACGACGCGGCACTGAACGGGGTGGAATTCCGCTTCGGGGAAGACGCCCGTTCCGTCGCGCCGGACGAAAGCGGCGCCGGATGGATCGTGGATACCGGAAGCAGCCGGTATCAGTGCCGCGCGGTGATCAACTGCGCAGGCGCCTTCGGGGCGGAACTGCACAATATGATTTCCCCGGAAAAGCTGACCATGGTTCACCGCCGGGGACAGTACTACCTGCTGGACCGCGCGGAAACGCTGCCTTTCAGCCGGACGATTTTCCAGTGCCCGAATGCCATGGGCAAGGGCGTCCTGGTATCCCCCACCGTCCACGGAAACCTGCTGATCGGCCCGAACGCTGAGGACATCGAAAATCCGCTGGATACCGCGACCACGCCGGAGGGCCTTTCCTTCGTTCTCCGCACAGCGCAGCGGACCTGGCCTTTCCTTTCCGTCCGGACAAATATCACCAATTTCAGCGGAATCCGGGCGCACCTGAATACGGACGACTTCGCTGTCGGCGCGGTTTCCGGATGCGAAAACGCTTATGAGGCCATCGGCATCGAAAGCCCGGGCCTTTCCTCCGCGCCGGCTATCGGCGAATACCTGGCCGCGATGGTGGCGGAAGATATGGGGCTGAAGCGGAAAGACGAGATCGCCGCGTACGTGCCCGGCCCGAAACCTTTCCATGAGATGACCGGCGAGGAGCGGGACGCGGCGGTGCGGAGCAATCCGGAATACGGCAACATTATCTGCCGCTGCGAAGTGGTGACAGAGGCGGAAATCCGCACGGCCATCCGCCGGCCCGTCGGCGCCCGCACCATCGACGGCGTCAAGCGCAGGACCCGTGCCGGCATGGGGCGCTGCCAGGGAGGCTTCTGCATGCCGCGGGTAGCTGAAATCCTGTCGGAGGAACTGGACTGCGGAATACTTTCCGTGACCAAGGACGGCGGCGCCAGCCGGATTCTGTGTGACACGGTCGAAAATATGCTGAAGGAGGCCGGCAGGGATGAATGAAACCTATGTGGATATCCTGGTAATCGGAGCGGGTCCCGCCGGCCTGGCGGCCGCGCAGGCTGCCCGGGAAAGCGGCATTGAAAACCTGCTGGTCCTCGAGCGTGAAAACGAGCCGGGCGGTATCCTGCGGCAGTGCATCCATAACGGATTCGGGCTGCACCGCTTCCGCGAGGAACTGACCGGACCTGAATACGCGCAGCGGGACATTGACGCCGTCCGCGCAATGGGCATTCCGGTCGAGTGCGGCTGCACAGTGCTTTCGGTTTCCCCGGAGCGCGTCGTGACCTGCGTTTCCCGGACGAAGGGCTTTCGCGTGTTCCGCGCCGGCGCTGTGATCCTGGCAATGGGCTGCCGGGAGCGGCCCCGCGGCGCGCTCTGCACGCCCGGCACCCGGTGCGCGGGGATTTACTCCGCCGGAACGGCCCAGCGGTTTGTCAACCTGGAGGGATATATGCCCGGCAGGCGGGTCGTGATCCTCGGATCCGGCGATATCGGCCTGATCATGGCCCGGCGGATGACCCTGCAGGGGGCGAAAGTGCTCGCCTGCGTCGAAATCATGCCGTACTCCTCCGGCCTGAACCGGAATATCGTCCAGTGTCTTGAGGATTACGGAATCCCGCTCCTGCTCAGCCATACCGTCACGGATATCCGCGGCCGGGATAGGCTGGAGGGAATTACAGTATCGAAGGTCGACGAAAACCGGAATCCGGTTCCCGGCACCGAAATCGACTACGAATGCGACACCCTTCTCCTCTCCTGCGGACTGATTCCCGAAAACGAGCTCAGCGCGGGCGCCGGGGTCCGGATGAGTCCGGCGACCTCCGGCCCGATGGTCAGCGAATCCTTCGAAACCTCCGTCGACGGCATCTTCGCCTGCGGAAACGTGCTGCACGTCCACGACCTGGTGGACCACGTCTCCGCGGAAAGCCTGAAAGCCGGTCACGCGGCCGCGGAATATATCCGCGGAAACCGGCCCGGCGGCGAAACGATCCCGGTCTGCGACGGAGAGGGCGTCCGGGGAACTGTTCCCCAGTCGATCCGGAAGGGGGCAGCCGGCCCGGTCGACCTGATGTTCCGCCCCTCCGGAGTGTTCCGGAACGCCTCCGCCGTGGTTGAAAACGACGGGCGGGAGATCCTCCGGAAAAAAGCGATGATCTTTACCCCCGGGGAAATGTCGGTAGTCACCCTGAAAGAGGAAAATATCCGCAGCCTGACCAGCGGAAAGCTGACCGTCCGGATTGAAAGGAGCTGATTGGATGAAACGTGAAATCACCTGTATCAACTGTCCGGTCGGCTGCCGGATGACAGTGGAACTGTCGGACGACGGGACCTTCCTCTCCGTGACCGGAAACACCTGTCCCCGGGGCGCGAAGTACGCGCAGCAGGAATGCACCGTACCGACGCGGACGCTGACCGCGGTCATCCAGGTACCCGGATCCCCTGTGCCGCTGTCTGTGAAAACCGCTTCCCCCGTACCGAAGGAAAGGATTTTCGAGGTCATGCAGGCGATCTCCACAGCGGAGGTTTCCCTGCCGGTCCGGGCCGGCCAGGTCATCCTGAAGGACGTGCTGGGAACCGGGTCGGACATCATTGCCACACGAAGCCTGGACACCTGAATATTTTCCTTGTATCCAGCCGGATGATTTGATATAATGCGTTGTAACTGATTGAAAGGAGTTCCCTGATTATGCTGCAATATCTCTTTGGTATGACCGGCGCGCTCGCGGATGAAGCCGCCGGTGCCGCCGAGGCCGCCGCGACCGAAACCGCCGCGCAGGTCAATTCCGTCGTTTCCCTGCTGTTCACCTTCGCCCCGCTGGTCCTGATCTTCGTGGTCTTCTGGTTCATGATGATCCGGCCGCAGCGCAAAAAGGACAAGCAGGTAAAGGAAATGCTCGGCAACCTCAAGGCCGGTGACCGGATCTGCACCATCGGCGGCATCTACGGCACGATTACCGGAATCAAGGATGATACCATCACCCTTTCCGTCGGCCGGGAGAACACCACCATGGTTATTGCCCGCTGGGCGATCCGCAGTGTCGAGGAAGTCACCATTGAAAATGACGCGCAGGAACTGAACTGATCCCGAACGCCATCCATCCGCAGCAGCTTCGGCTGCTGCGTTTTTATATGCTGTCCACCACGTCCACCGGTTCCCGGCCGAAGGTCTGGTACAGGCCGTTCACATACTCCCGGTCGGAATCCGGAACGTCGGAGGACTCTTCCGGGCCTGACAGGGCTTCAAACGTACATTCCGCCCCGGTCAGTTCCGAGAGGAGCGCGCCGATTTTCTTCCGTTTCTCGTCCCGGTTCAGCGGAAGGACGAAACTGCTTCCCCCGTTCTCCCCGTTTTCCGCAGCCCAGCAGTAGCGGCCGCCTTCCGCCCGGGCCAGCCGGCCCAGCATCAGCATGCTCCAGGTGCCGGGATCGGTCTTCTTAAGGCGGAGCAGCGCCTCGTTCCATACCGCCTGGGCATCGGCACCGGCGGAAAAGGCAGGGGCCGGTTTTTCAGCGACCTTTTTGGCCGGCGCAGCAGCGGGCGCGGCGGAAGCGCGTTCCTTCGCTGAAGGCGCGGCCGCCGCGCCGGCGGCGATCCGCTCCTCCATCTGCCCGATCTTCTTTTCCAGCTCCGCGATCCGGTCGTTCAGCGCCTGCGGATCCGTTTCGGCGGTGCGCAGGCAGCACTTCAGCGCGGTGTTTTCCAGCGCGAGGCGCGGGGACGAGGAAAAGCGCATTTCCGTCTCCAGCGCCATATGCAGGTCCAGCATTTTCATCAGGCGGGACACGGTGAATGCTTCGGCGTGGGTGCGGTACTCCCCCGCGTCCTCTTCCGTCAGGTCGAGGATGGAGGCGATTTCATCCGGAGCGCTCAGCGCGAGGAGAAGCGCGCGGATATGATTGCTGATATCCCGCGAGAATACGGAAGGATCCCTTCCGTCCCGCATCAGCTCGTCGATCATCCGCAGGACGGTTCCCGCGTCCGAGGAAGCGAGCGCGCCGGTATACCGGAACAGGAAGCTCCGGTCGCAGGTACCGAGAATGCCGCGGACCATCGCCTCGTCGACGGAGGTGCTGTAGCCGAGGCACATATCCAGGATACTGAGCGCGTCGCGCATGCCGCCTTCGGCGGCGCGGGCGATCAGCATCAGCGCGCCGTCTGAAACGGAGGCGCCCGCTCCGTCCGCCGCTTCCTTCAACCGCTTCTGGATTTCGCCTACGGAAATCCGGCCGAAATCATAGCGCTGGCACCGGCTCAGGATCGTCTCGGGCAGCTTCTGGGGTTCGGTGGTCGCCAGGATGAAAACGATATGCTCCGGCGGTTCCTCCAGGGTTTTTAACAGGGCGTTGAACGCCGAGGTGGATAGCATGTGGACTTCGTCGATGATATAGACCTTGTACCGGCCGAACTGGGGCGGATACTTGACGGTATCGCGAAGGTCGCGCATCTCGTCCACGCCGTTGTTGCTCGCCGCGTCGATTTCAATGATATCCAGGCTTTCCTCGTGTTCCATCCGGAGGCAGTTGGCGCACTTGCCGCAGGGATCGCCGTTTTCCGGATGCTCGCAGTTGATGGCTTTGGCAAGGATCTTCGCCGTGGACGTTTTACCGGTTCCCCGGGATCCGCAGAAAAGATAGGCATGGGCGATCCTTCCGGAAACGACCTGGTTCCGGAGCGTATCGATGATCGGTTTCTGGCCGACCATCATGGAAAAGGTTTTCGGTCTCCATTCCCGGTATAACGCCCGATATGCCATGGATTCATCCCCGCTTTCAGGTTATTCGAGGTTCAGCATGCCGCGGAACTGTTCCAGCTTTTTGACTCCGATTCCCTTCACGCTCAGGAGATCTTCCGGATAATAAAAGGGACCGTTTCCCTCCCTTTCCCGGATGATCAGGGCGGAAAGCGTCTCGCCGATGCCGGGAAGCTCCGTCAGCTCATACAGATCATCGGTGTTGACGGAAACGGTGCCCGACGGCATCTCCGCCGCCAGGGCACGGTATTCCCGGCCGGACGCCCGGATCGCGTCCGGACGGGGTCTTTCCGCCTGAAAAGCCGGAATCAGGACCAGCGCCAATGCGGCACTGAGCAGGATGATGCCGGCGGCGCGGAATACGCGGTCAGACATCCTTGCGTACCTTCTGCCCCTGTTTGGTGTCTTCGATAATATAGCCGGCGGCGCGGATGGCGTCCCGAAGCTCGTCGCTGCGTTTCCAGTCTTTGTTTTTCCGCGCCTGCTCCCGCTCCGAGACCATGCTCAGGATATCCGCGGGCAGTTCTTCGGCTTCTTTCGCCAGGATGCCGAGCACGCCACAGATCGCCCCGAGGCTGTCCAGGGCGGCGGACGCCGCCTTCCGGGAAGCGTTGTCCTGGAGGGACACGTTCGCGTCACGGACGAGTTCAAAGATCGCGCCGAGCGCGTCCGCGGTGTTCAGGTCGTCGTCCATGGCCTCGTCAAAGCGCGCTTCATACCCGCTGAGCCGGGAAACAAAGGCTTCCTCGTCGGCGTTCAGGTCCCGGTCCTCACCGTTGTCACGCAGGAAACGGAGGTGGTCCCGGGCGGTATACAGGCGGTTCAGGCTGGCGTTAGCCGATTCGATCTGGTCCCGGCTGAAATTGATCGGGCTGCGGTAATGGGCGCTGAGCATGAACATGCGGACCGCTTCCAGGTCGTATTCTTTGGCGATATCCCGGACGGTAAAGAAGTTGTTCAGGCTCTTGCTCATCTTCTGGTTGTCCACGTTGATGAAACCGTTATGCATCCAGTAGCGGACATAGGGCTTTCCGGTGGCGCCTTCGCTCTGGGCGATTTCGTTCTCGTGATGCGGGAAAAGCAGGTCCTTTCCGCCGCAGTGGATATCGAAGGTTTCGCCCAGGTATTTCATGCTCATGGCGGAGCATTCAATATGCCATCCGGGGCGTCCCATGCCCCAGGGGCTTTCCCAGGCGGGCTCTCCCGGCTTCTGCGCTTTCCAGAGGGCGAAATCCTCGGGGGATTCCTTGTCCGTCTCCACGTTCAGCCGTTCGCTCGCGCCGGTTTCCCGGTCTTCTGTCCGCTGGCCGGAAAGCTTGCCGTATCCCGGGAACGCGGAGACGCGGTAATACACGTCGCCGGAGGGAACGGCATAGGCATGGCCGTTTTCGATCAGGCGTGAAATCAGCGCGATGATCTCCGGGATATGCTCGGTGGCTTTCGGATGGACGGTGGCCGGACGGATCCCGAGCGCCCCGGCGTCCACATAGTATTCCGCGATGAAGCGTTCGGCCAGCTCGGGGACCGTAATGCCTTCCTCGTTGGCGCGGCGGATCATCTTGTCGTCGATATCGGTGAAATTCTGGACGAAAGTAACGTCATAGCCTTCCCGCTCCAGCTGGCGGCGCAGCACGTCGAAGGTGATGAAAGGACGGGCGTTTCCGATATGGAAATAGTTATATACGGTCGGTCCGCAGGCGTAGATGCCGGCTTTTCCCTCACGCAGCGGAACGAATTTTTCTTTTTTCCTGGAAAGGCTGTTATAGATATACATGACAGATCAACTCCTTTATCTTTGGCGGGTCCGTCGGCGGATCAGCATGACGCGCAGGAGCGCGAGAATCCAGATTCCGCCGGCGGCAGCGGCGACATACAGAACATAACGGCTGATATCCGGCAGGATCAGGACACTACCGTCAGCGGCGGTACCGGCGCCCGGGGAATCGGCGCGCATGACGAGTTCCTCCTCCATAAGAACCGCGCCCCGGGAATCAAGCACTGAAAGTTTGACTGTTGCGGAGGAGAAACGACTGTTGTCCGGCAGGAACCAGTTGCCGGTGAACTGAAGGCCTTCGTCCGAAGCGGTCCATGAATACGTATCCTTCTGCTTCCGGAGGGTCAGCTTCTTTCCGCCCGCGGCGGTAAAAACGATCTTCCCCATATCGGAAGCGGCCGGTGAACCGGTGACGGAAAGAACCAGCGTCAGGTCCTCCCCGGCGGATTCCGGCGGGCAGGAAACCTCCCCGCTGAACACGGAGGTCCCCCCGGGCGTCCAGGTCCAGTCCTCCCCGGAAAGCGCGGCGGAAAGGCCCGGCGCGCCGGAAGCGCAGGTGAAACACATACACAGGCATAACGCCGTAAGGACGCAGATGGTCCGCAGCCTGCCCAAATGGTTCACCCCCTTCGCACCAGGTTAACGTATTATATCAAATACCGTTCCTGAATTCAATCAAAAAGCCCTTTCCGGCGGGATATCCGGAAAGGGCCTGAACCGTATGGATTTTATTCTTTTTTGTTCTTTCCGCCCATCAGGTCGTCCGCCATGTCGGAAAGCTGTCTCCCGAGATCGGACGAGAATTTACGGAGGTTGTCGCCCATCTCGTCCAGCGCGTTATTGACCTTCTCCGCCATCTTGTCCACCGGGGGAACCTGCTCAAACAGGTCGTTGATCGCGGAACTGAGGGGGGAAGCCGGTTTCGCGGGCGCTTCCTCCTTTTCGCCGAAATCGATCACGGGGACTTCATTCTCTTCCGGAGCGCCGTTTTCAGGAACCGGAATCTCCTCCGGATCCGCCTTCACTTCCGGTTCAGCGGCCTCTTCTTCCGGAGCGGGGGCTTCCGCTTCATCGCAGCACGTTTCCGCTTCCTCAGCGCATTCTTCCGGGGCGTTCCCGGCACAGCATTCCGGGGCGTTCTCCTCCGCCTGGGGGCGCATCGCCTCGAGCTCTTCCGTAATGCGGAGGATTTCCTTCAGCTGGTCCTGGAGCCCGTCCGGCATCGCGACACCGGATTCCCAGAGTTCATATGCCTTCTTGCCCAGTTCCTCAATGGCTTCGTTCCTCTTCCCCTGCAGGTTGAAAGCGTCCACTTTCTGCTTGGTGTTGGAAGCGATATTGCTGGCTGTGTTCTCGATCGCTTCGAATCCCTTTTTGACGAATGACTTGATGTTTTCTCCGATTTCGTTGATGTCTGCCATATTCCCGATCTCCTTTCAGGGTTTTGCCAAATAAGTATTTCGATGCCGGAAAAGGAATTCCTCCGTCCGGGAATCTTCTAGTGAATCAGCGTCAGGGAACCCGGCCGGATCCGGAAAACTGCGGAATTCATCGGGCGGATTTCCCCGTCGATATTGAATTTCAGCCCTTTTCCGCTGATGGATACCTCCGACGCTGTCACGTGTCGGGTAATCCGGAATTTCAGGTCCCGGGACATCATCAGGCCGGGCAGGTAGAAAGGAATCCGCCAGTGCGGAACGCTCCGGATCATCACGACGTCGAGCTTTCCGTCCGCGGCGTCCGCCGCCGGACAGATCGGAATTCCCCCTCCGATATACCGTCCGTTCGCGATGGAACAGATCAGGTATTCCCCGGGGTACGGTTCCCCGTCGACACTGATTTCCAGGCTGACCGGCTCAAAAAGCCGGATGGCCTGCAGGAGGCCCAGCAGGTACGGCGTCAGGCCGCGATGTTTCTTTTTCTTTTCTTCCGCGCATTCCAGCACAGTCACGTCGAACCCGGTGCCGCATACATTCAGGAAAAATTCCCCGTTGATCTCTCCGGTATCAACCGGGGACGCCGCGCGGTCCAGCATGAACTCGAAGGCGTCCATGGGATCCTTCGGAATCCCGGCGGATTTGATGAAATCATTGCCGGTTCCGCCCGGGATAATGCCCATCGGCTTCCCTGTGCCGGCCAGGCCCGCTGCGACCTCGGACGCGGTTCCGTCCCCACCGACGGAAACGACGGCCTTGATTTCCGGATCCGCCGCGCAGCGGGCGGCGATCACGGTCGCGTCCCCGGGGCAGGCGGTCCGCAGGATTTCATAGGGGATTTCCCGCTCATCCATTTTCAGGGCAATCCTCTCCATCAGGGATACCGCGAATCCGCTGCCGGCCGTCGGGTTGAGAATGAAGACATAACGCATGTTTCCGCCTCCGAAAAAACCCTTTTCGATCTTTCGATCGAAAAGGGTTGGAATCCCTTACAGGCCGGCCTGGATCCGGTCGGCGATCTGGGGACCGGTCAGCCCGTACTCCTTCAGCAGGTCCGCGGGCTTGCCGCTCTGTCCGAATTCGTCGTTGATGCCGATCTTTTCAAAGGACACGACGCCTTTCCCGATGATCGCTGAAGCGACCGCGTCACCAAGTCCGCCGATGATGGAGTGTTCCTCCACCGTGAACACCTTTCCGCCGCAGCGCGCGGTGTACTCGCACGCCAGGGTATCGTCGAAGGGTTTGAGCGTGTGGAAGGATACCAGCGCGGCGTCGATTCCGCGGGAAGCGAGGATTTCCGCCGCTTCCATGGTATGCTCGAGCATGATGCCGCAGGTGAAGATCACGCAGTCCTTGCCGTCACGGATGACGACGCCTTTGCCGGGAGTGAAGGGCCGGGGATCGTAAACGGGTGTCGCGAGGCGGGCGGTGCGGATGAACACCGGGCCTTCGATAGCGGCGGCGGCCTCAACGCACTGGTAGCATTCGTTCGCATCGGAGGGAACGAACACGGTCATATTCGGAAGCACCCGCATCAGGGCGATATCCTCGATCGCCTGGTGGCTGCCGCCGTCCTCACCGAGAGTGATGCCGGCATGGCTGAAACCGAATTTCACGTTGAATTTCGGATAGCAGACGCCGTTGCGGATCTGGTCGTAGTTCCGGCCCGCGAAAACCGCGAAGGTGGAGCAGAATGGAATCAGCCCCATGGTGCTCATTCCGGCGGCCATGTCGACCATGTTGGCTTCGGCGATGCCGCAGTCGTAGAACCGGTCCGGATACGCCTTTTTGAACGCGTTGGTCATGGTCGCGGAAGCGAGGTCCGCGTCCAGCACGACTACTTTGGGATTGCTTTCTCCGAGTTTGACAAGGGCTTCACCGTAAGCCACGCGTACCGCTTTCTTTTCCATTTCTCAGCCCTCCAATTCTTTCAGCGCCTGTTCGGCCTGTTCCGCGTTCGGTGCTTTTCCGTGCCAGCCGACCTGGCCTTCCATGAAGCTGACGCCCTTTCCCTTCAGGGTGTTCAGCAGGATGTAGCGGGGTTTGCCGGGGCAGGCGGGCGCGTGCAGCGCGTCCAGCACCTGCTTCATGTCGTTTCCGTCCGCCACTTCGATGACGTCATAGCCGAAGGCTTCCGCCTTGGCGTGAATGTCGCCCAGGCTCATGACCTCGTCATTGGTGCCGTCGATCTGCATGCCGTTATGGTCGAGGATGACGGTCAGGTTGTCGAGCTTGTAATGCGCGGCGGCCATGCTGGCTTCCCAGACGAGGCCTTCCTGGCTTTCACCGTCGCCGATGATTGTGTACACATGAATCGGGCTTCCGATATGCTTCGCGCCGAGCGCCATGCCGACAGCGATGGAAATGCCCTGTCCGAGGGAACCGGTGGAAGCATCCACGCCGGGGCATTTCTTGGTGTCCGGATGGCCCTGCAGAATGCCGTGGAGCTGGCGGAAATGGTCGAACTCCTCACGGCCGAAGTATCCGCGTTCGCAGAGCGTTCCGTACAGCGCGGGAGCGGCATGTCCCTTGGAAAGGACAAAACGGTCCCGGTTCGGGTCCTTGTCATTGGCGGGATCCACATTCATCACATCAAAATACAGGGCAACCAGCGCGTCCGTGCAGGACAGGGATCCGCCCGGATGGCCGGCGCCGGCTTTCGCGGTCATGGTGATGATATTCCGGCGAACCTGGCGCGCGCGGGATTCCAAAGATTGAATGTCCATTCCTTATACCTCCCGGTCAAAATAAATGTTCGTACAAACGATTATAAAATGAGCCAAACCACTTGTCAATATAATGAAACAGAACCGTTCTCCATCATCTGCCGGACCGCTTCCGCCATGGCGATGCGTCCGTGCGCGTAGGTCAGGCCGCCCTGCATATAGGCGGTGTACGGCTCGCGCAGGGGGCCGTCCGCGCTCAGCTCGATGCTGGCACCCGCGACAAACGTACCCGCGGCCATGACGACGGGGTCGTCATATCCCGGCATATCCCAGGGTTCCGGGGCCGCCATGCTATCCACGGGGCTGGCCGCCTGGATCCCTCTGCAAAAAGCGACAAGCCTTTCCGGGGACCCCATCTCGATGGCCTGGATAATATCCGCGCGCAGTTCGTCCGACGGCGGGGTTGTTCTCATACCGAGCGTCTCAAAGATCTTCGCGGCGAGGACGGCGGTCTTCAGCGCCTGGGCCACGGTATGCGGCGCCATGAATAGCCCCTGGTAGAAGGGCCGGTAGGACGCGGCGTAGGATCCGAGCTCCCGTCCGAGGCCCGGCGCCGTCAGCCGGCTGGCGATTCTTTCCACGTCTTCCTTCCTGCCGGCCACATATCCCCCGGTCGGGGCGATCCCGCCGCCCGGATTCTTGATCAGGCTGCCTGCGATGACGTCCGCGCCGAAATCGGACGGTTCCTTTTCGCAGACAAATTCACCGTAGCAGTTGTCCACCATCAGACGGATCCGAGGATGTCGGCTGTGCAGCATATCCGCCAGCTCGCTGAACGCCTCCGGCATCAGGCTCGGCCGCCAGGCGTAACCCCGGCTGCGCTGCGCGATCACCAGCGTCGTGTTCTCCCGGATAGCGGCCTCCACCGCGGGAACGTCGATCGTTCCGTCCGCGCGCAGTTCCACGCAGTCAAAATGGACGTTCATCTCCCGCAGGGACCCCGCCGGCGCGCTGCTCCCGATGCCGAGGACGCTCTGGAGCGTGTCGTAGGGCATGCCGGTCGCGCTCAGGATCCTTTCCCCCGGGCGGGTCAGGCCGAAAAGCGTCAGGCTGAGCGCCGCGGTTCCGCTGGCGACGTGGGGACGCATCAGGGCCGCCTCGGTGTGGAACAGGCCGGCGTAGATGTTCTCCAGGGTATCCCGGCCGATATCGTCATAGCCGTATCCGGAGGACGGCGCGAAATGGCGGTAGCTGACCCGGTTTTCCCGGAATACGTCCAGCACCTGCCGGGTCCGGATTTCCTCAATCTCTTCAATATGCCGGAACTGCGGTTCCAGCTCCTTTTCCGCCTGCCGGATGAGGGACAGAACATGTTCCATATTTATCATCCCGTTTCTTCTGTAAAATATCAATGACCGCCTGCTCCGCGGAAGCGGACAGCGCGTCAATAAACCGGATTCCGTCCACCCGCCTGAGCAGCGTCATCTGGCGCTTCGCGTACCGCCGGCTTCCCATCCGGATCTGTTCCGCCGCCTCGTCGATCGAATACTCCCCGCGCACGCAGGGGATCATTTCCTTGTAGCCGATCGCGCACATGCTCCGGGCGCTGTCGGGGATCCCTTCGGCAAGCAGGGACGCCACTTCCTCCTTCAGTCCGGCTTCGATCATGCGGCCGACCCGGGCATTGATCCGTTCATTTAACAGACTTCGGTCCATTTCAGTCGAGGCAACCCGCCATTCAAAGGGCGAATCTTCCGCCCGGTCCTTCTGGGCGGAGAAAGGAATGCCGGTCGCTTCCGTGACCTCGATCGCGCGGATCGTCCTCCGGATATCGTTGAGGGGCAGCCGCTGCGCCGTGGTTGGATCCAGGGCTTCCAGCATCCGGTGCAGCGCTTCTTTTCCGCCGGGCGATAAGGCCAGCGCGTTCAGCTCCTCCCGGCGCTCCTCATTAGCGGGAACGCTGCCCATTCCGTACGGATGGATCAACGCCTGGAGGTAGAGTCCGGTTCCGCCGACAAAAAGCGCTTCCCTGCCCTCGCCGGCCAGGTCCTTCACCAGTTTCTCCGCTTCCTCCACATATTCCGACACGCTGAACGTTTCGGAGGGCTCCCGGATATCCAGCATATGATGCGGGACCAGTGCACGCTCCCGCGCGTCCGGTTTCGCCGTGCCGATATCCATCCGGCGGTACACCTGCATGCTGTCCATGCAGATGATGTCCAGGTGCAGCTTCTGCGCGATGGCCAGGGACAGTTCGGTTTTTCCGCTGGCGGTGGGCCCGGTCAGGACACGGCAAACAATCCGTTTCGGCATAATCCCTCCGTGTCAGTTCTGGATACGCTTGAACTTCCGGTCCAGTTCCCGCCGGCTGACGGAAACCACCAGCGGCCGCCCGTGCGGGCAGGTCGGAGTGACCTTCTGTTCAATCATCTGTTCGACCAGGCCTCGGAGCTGATCCTCCGTCAGGGCTTCCCCGCCCTTGACAGCGTGCTTGCAGGCGCTCTGAAGGAGCATCGCCCGTTTCTTTTCCTCCGTCAGGGACCGGCCTTCCTCCAGGCCGCCGATGATATCCCGGATAAAGGAGGGCGTTTCGGCTTCCCCGAGAATCATCGGGATCGTACGGACCGCGGCGTCCCGGTCGCCGAAGCGCTCCATGTTCAGCCCGATGGATTCCAGGACCTCCCGGTTCTGATCGATCAGTTCCTGTTCCTTTCGGGTCAGGCTGATAATGATCGGAACCAGGAGCTCCTGCCCGGCGCGGACGCTGTCCTTTTCATTCATCAGGCGGTCAAACAGCAGCCTTTCATGCACCGCGTGCTGGTCGATCATCAGAAGGTGATCTTCGTATTCGACCAGGATATAGGTGTTGAACAGCGCCCCGAATATCTTCATCGGCCTGGAAAGCTGCGGCAGGATCGTGCTGACCTGTTCCGCTTTCTCCTCCTTCCGGGCGGAAGGCGCTTTATCCGCGGGCGGGGCGGACACCGGAGCCGGATCCGCGGCGCGAACGGAAGAAACATAATTCTCCGGCGGGCGGGCAATTTCCCGGAAAACCGGCTGGGGCGCCGGCGCCGGGCGGAACTGGGCCGCGGCCGGGGGCAGCGTACGGGAAACGGTCACGACCGTGTTGTCCTTTTTCAGGCCGTTCCGGATTTCCTCCCGGGTGACAGGCGCTTTTTCCGGAGCCGGACCGCCCTTCAGGGTCATTTCAACCGGTTTTTCGAAGGCGTCCCGTTCCCGCAGCGCCTCCACGACCAGAGAGGTCACCGCCTCGCTGACGCCGGCCTCGTCCCGGAAACGGACTTCCAGCTTATTGGGATGGACGTTGACGTCAACCGCCTCATACGGGATCGTCAGATGGAGGGCACAGACCGGGTATTTCCCGATCATCACCCGCTCCCGGCATCCGGTTTCCAGCGCGGCGGACAGGAGCGGACTGTGCATCATCCGTCCGTTGATGAAGAAGAACTCGTGCGCGCGGTTTCCGCGGGCATTCTCCCCGATTCCGACATAACCGTTGAGCACGACGCCGTTGGCGTGGCCTTCGACACGGCGCATGGCCTTCAGCGCCTGGCTGCCGTAAATCGTATGCAGCGCCGAGGAAAGCTGGCCGTCCCCGGGGGAATGCAGGAGCACTTTCCCGGCGGAAATATACCGGAAGCTGACATCCGGACGGCTGAGGATGAACTGGGTCATCAGATCAGTGACCGCAGTGGTTTCCACGGACGCTTTTTTCATGAACCCTTTGCGGACCGGCGTATTGTAGAACAGATCGGTCACGGTCAGCGTGGTTCCGACCGGGCTGGCGGTTTCCGCCACCGAAACGATTTTTCCGCCTTCGTTGACGACCTTCAGGCCGCTGTCCGCCGATTGGGTCCGCGTGATCATCTGGACGCGGGACACCGCCGCGATGCTGGCCAGCGCCTCCCCCCGGAACCCGAGGGTGGAGATGGAGGAAAGGTCCTTTTCCAGGGAGATCTTGCTGGTCGCGTGCCTTTCAAAAGCCATCCGGATGTCGCTTTCCTCGATGCCGGATCCGTTGTCCGCCACGCGGATATAGGTCAGCCCGCCGTCCCGGATTTCCGCCGTCACGGCCGTCGCGCCGGCGTCCAGACTGTTTTCCACCATTTCCTTCAGGGCGGAAGCGGGACGTTCGACCACCTCGCCGGCGGCGATTTTGCCGATGAGGCTTTCACTCAGCATACGGATCCTGCCCATTGAACTGTCTCCTTTCGGCTGCTTACTGTTTCCGGGCCTTTTCCCGCAGGAGGAAAAGCTTGTTGATCGCGTCCATCGGGGTCAGCGCCGTGACGTCCAGGTCCTGCAGCTCCTGGATAATCTCCAGTTTGCCGAAATCGAACAGGTCCAGCTGCTCGTTCATGCGCGCCTGTTCCTTCTCGCCGAGGATGTTCCGGCCGATCTGGTTCTGGTTGATATCGCTGACTTCCAGCCGGGCCTGGATCTCATGGGCGCGGACAATCACCGGGCGCGGGATGCCGGCCAGCCGCGCCACATGGACGCCGAAGCTCTTGTCGGCGCCGCCACGGACGATCTTCCGCATGAAGATGACGTCCTCCCCGTGCTCCTTGACGGAAATGCAATAATTCTTGATCCCGTCCATATGGCCTTCCAGCTCGCTGAGCTCGTGGTAGTGGGTCGCGAACAGCGTTTTCGCGCCGATCCGGTTTTTGTCGCAGATGTATTCCACCACCGCCCAGGCGATAGCCAGGCCGTCGAACGTGCTGGTTCCCCGTCCGATTTCATCCAGGATAATCAGGCTGTCCCGGGTGGCGTTCCGCAGGATATAAGCGGTTTCGCTCATCTCGACCATGAAGGTGCTCTGGCCGCTGGCAAGGTCGTCCGAAGCGCCGACCCGTGTGAAGATGCGGTCACAGACCGGCAGTCGCGCTTCCGCGGCCGGGACGAAGGAGCCGATCTGTGCCATCAGGCAGATCAGGGCAACCTGGCGCATATAGGTGCTCTTGCCGGCCATGTTCGGCCCGGTGATGATCATCATCCGGTTGTCGTCGCAGTCCAGCGTCGTATCGTTCGGAACGAACATGTTTTCCCCGAGGCTCTGTTCCACGACCGGATGCCGGCCTTCCCGGATGTACAGCGTTCCGTCCTGAACGATCTGGGGGCGTACATAACGGTTTTCCACAGCGACGCGGCTCAGGCTCTGGTAAACATCCAGCTGTTTGAGCGCGGCGGCGGTTTTCTGGATCCGGTTGATCTCCCCGGCGATCCGGTCCCGGATTTCGTTGAAAAGCTGGAGCTCCAGGCGGATGCTCTGCTCCTGCGCGCCGATGATCTTCTGTTCGACTTCCTTGAGTTCGGGGGTCATGAAGCGCTCGGCGTTGGTCAGCGTCTGCTTGCGGATATACCGCTCCGGCACCTGGGAGAGAAAGCTCCTGGTAATCTCGATATAGTAGCCGAAAACCTTGTTGTACTGGATCCGCAGGTTCCGGATCCCGGTGGCGTCCCGCTCCTTCTGTTCCAGGTCCAGGATCCACTGTTTCCCGTTGGTCTGGGCCGCGCGGTAATCGTCCAGCAGCGGATGGTATCCGTCCCGGATGATGCCACCCTCGGTGATGACCACCGGCGCGTCCGGATGAATCGACTTCTCCAGCAGCGAGCAGATATCCTCCAGGGGGTCCAGGTCGTCCCGGATCTGAAGGACCGCTTCGCTCCGGGCATCCTGGAGAAGATCGCGGATCGCCGGGATCTTTTTCATGCTGGCGCACAGCGCCAGGCAGTCCCGCGCGTTCAGGTTCCGGTACGCGACCTTGCTGAGCAGGCGTTCCATATCATAGACGCCTTCCAGTTCGTCGGAAAGGGTCATGGCCAGCACGCGCCGGCTGACCAGCTCGCTGACGGCGTCCAGCCGCGTGTTGATTTCCCCGGGACGAAGCAGCGGCATTTCCACCCAGCTCCGCAGGAGGCGGCTGCCCATCGCCGTGCTCGTCCGGTCCAGCAAATCGAGCAGGGTTCCCTTCCGGCCCTTTCCGCGCAGGCTTTCGGTTAGCTCCAGGTTCCGGCGGGTATTCTGGTCCAGCAGCATCCCGCTGCCGGACATGGAATAACGCAGCGACGTGATATGCTCCAGGTCGTTTTTCTGGGTTTCCGTAAGATACCTCATCAGCGCGCCGGCGGCGCACACGGCATGCCGGTGCTCCTCCAGGCCCAGGCCGGTCAGGTTGGTGAGGCGGAAATGGCGGAGCAGGGATTCTTTCGCGTTACGGTACTGGAACCATTCCGGCTTCTGCTCACTGACCGCGCATTCCAGGTCCCCGGCATTCTGCCTGAGCATCACGGCGTCGGAGCAGATGATTTCCATGGGGCTGTTGCGGAGAATCTCAGACCGCAGGAGCCCCGCGGCCGGTTCGGAGGCGGTGAACTCCCCGGTGGATACGTCGATGCAGGCCAGGCCGGTTTTCTTTCCGTCAAAGCAGACGCTCATGAGGTAGTTGTTTGCCTTTTCGTCCAGCATGGAAGGGTCCGTGACGGTTCCGGCGGTCAGGACGCGGACCACGTCGCGCTTTACCAGTCCCTTTGCCAGCGCCGGATCCTCCATCTGCTCACAGATCGCGACCTTGTAACCCCTGGAGATCAGTTTTTCCACATAGCTGTTGACGGAATGGAACGGCACGCCGCACATCGGTGCCCTTTCCTCCAGCCCGCAGTCCTTGCCGGTCAGCGTCAGCTCCAGTTCCCGGGAGGCTGTTTTCGCATCGTCAAAAAACAGCTCGTAGAAATCCCCCAGCCGGAACAGGAGCAGACAGTCCGGGTATTGTTCATGGATCTGCAGGTATTGCTGCATCATCGGAGAAATCGCCATGCCTGATTGTCCTTCTTTCAGCGGCAGCCGCCGCACTGATCGCATTGCCCGGAGCATCCGCCGGAGGCGCCCTGGTCATCCACGGTGCCGGTGATGACCAGCCGCAGGATCTGGTTCACGTTGTCCATCATCGTCTGGAAATCCTTCCGCGCTTTCCGGAGGGCGATGATCTTCTCGTTCTCATTCATCCGGGTCTCGGCTTTTTCCATTTCCTCCCCGGCAGTTTTCAGCTGTTCCGGATCCATATCCGCGGAAGAAAGAATATCCTCCACATTCTGCCGGCACGCGATCATGTCGCCCATCAGCCGGGTGGCTTCCGGATCGTGGCGGACCTCCCCTTCCAGCCGTTTCATATCCTGGTACAGTTCGCTGTCCAGGATGGCTTCCGCCAGTTCCTGGGCTTTCTGCATCACCTGTTTCATTTCTCTTCTTTCCTTTCCGCGGTCAGTGTATTGTTTTTCAGGCCCTTTACCCGGCAGGGCACGATCTTTCCGATATCCTCCGGGCCGCCCGGCAGCGTGATGGAAACGCCGTGCTTCCCCTTGCCGGACACTTCGGCGCCGCTCCGCCGGCTGATGCCCTCCACCAGGACTTCCTCCTCCATGCCGAGGAAGCGACCGAGCGTGGTCCGCTGCAGGTCCTCCTGCAGCGCGATCAGCTCGCGGATCCGCCGGTTGGATACGTCCTCGGGAACCTGGTCCGGCATGTACGCGGCGCGTGTGCCGACGCGGGGGGAATAGATAAACGTGAAGGCGCTGTCATACCGGATTTCCCGCACGAGATCCATGGTATCGCCGAAGTCTTCCTCCGTTTCCCCCGGGAAGCCGACGATGATGTCGGTGCTCAGGCCGATCCCCGGAACAGCGGACCGGAGGGACTGAACCCTTTCGATATACCGTTCCCGGGTATAGCGCCGGTTCATTTTCTCCAGGATCCGGTTGCTGCCGCTCTGGACCGGCAGGTGGAACTGGGGCAGGATATGCGCGCTCCCGGCCATTGTTTCGATCAGCTCGTCGGACAGGTCCTTGGGATGGCTGGTCATGAAGCGGATCCGGGGAACGCTCATCCGGTCCAGCTGCCCGAGCAGCCAGGCAAAGGAAACCGGGTTTTCCAGCCCTTTTCCGTAGCTGTTCACGTTCTGCCCGAGCAGCATGATTTCGCGGACTCCGGAGGAAAGCAGCTGTTCCGCCTCTCTCAGGATCGCCCCGGGTTCCCGGCTTCTTTCCCGGCCGCGCACAAAGGGCACGATACAGTAACTGCAGAAATTGTCACAACCGTACATGACGGTCAGGTACGCGGATTCCGGGCGGAGCCGGCTGACGGGCAGTCCCTCCGGAATCACGTCCTCCTTGTCCACCTCGACCACCGGCTCGTTCTTTTCCAGCGTCATGCAGAGAAGTTCCGGGAAGCGGTGCAGGTTGGAGGTGCCGAAGGCCAGGTCAATGAACCGGTACTGTTTCAGGATCCGTTCCGCCATGCCGGGTTCCTGGATCATGCACCCGCATACGGCGATGATCAGCTCCGGCCGGGTTTTCCGGACCTCCTTCAGCCAGGTGATATTGCCCAGGGCCCTGCGTTCGGCGTTGTCCCGCACACAGCAGGTATTGAAGATGACGAAATCCGCTTCCTCCCGCTTCGGGGCGGGCGTCATGCCCATCTCGTCCAGCATGCCGGCCAGTTTTTCCGAGTCATGGGCGTTCATCTGGCAGCCGTAGGTAACGATATGATAGGTTTTCGGCCGGTGCGGCATCGTGGCGATCTCCCGGATGAATTCCTGCTGGCGCGCGATTTCCTCCGGGGTTACCACCGGGTTGATCCTGTTCATCGATGATTAAAATCCTTTCCAAAAGTCAGTTCCTTTTCCGGGTCATCTCCAGGAGGCCGAGGTTCGTCCATCCGTGGATGACCGTCTTCCGGCGGTCCGCAGCGAACGCCTCTGTGATCCTCTCCTGTACCGCATCCCGCTGGGCAGAGGTGTCCATGTCGATAAAATCGATCAGGATGATGCCGCAGATATTCCGCAGGCGGACCTGCGCGGCGATGGCGGCGCAGGCTTCCAGGTTGACGGAAAGGACGGTGGCATCCTTGTTTTCCAGGACGGAGGAAGCGGTGTTCACGTCGATCACAGTCATCGCCTCGCACCGGTCGATCACGATATTTCCGCCGCCGGTGAGCGTAACCCTGCGGTCGGCGGCTTTCCGGAGCTGCTCTGTGATCATCGGCTCTGTCTCTTCGGTCTCGAGAATCCGGAGGGGACCCCGGGAGGAGTAATCGTCTGTCAGCTGCCGTCGGATGTCCGCGGAATACAGGATGGTGCCCGGCGCGGACTCTTCCGATGCCTTCCGCCGCACCTCATCCCACTTTTCCTGAAGCAATCTGGTTTCGCCGCGGATTTCGTCCTCCGTCGCCGGCAGGGCGGCTTCCCGCATGACCAGTCCGAATTCGCCGCCGGATATCCGCTGACCGGTCTCCAGCAGCCGCTGCCTTTCCGCCGGATCCTTGACGCGGCTGCTGACGCCGATATACCGGTTCATCGGCATCAGGATCACATACTGTCCGGGAAATGTCAGGTCCCGGGTCAGGTACGCGCCCTTCTCCCCGTTTTCCTCCTTTTTGACCTGGACCGGAAAACGGTCCCCCGAATGGATCGGGGTATCCCGGAAGGTGAGACTGTTCTCCTTCAGCGGGAGAAACCCGGCCTTCGCCCGTCCGATGTCCGTAAAGATGCATTCCAGTCCCGGCATGATTCTTCCGGCTTTCGCCATCAGGATATCCCCGGTCTGTTCCTGTCCGTCCAGGGGGATATACTCCACCAGGACGCCATCCTCCGTCACCGCGCAGGAAGAGGCGCTCAAATGCAGGCATCTGTCCATTATGATTACAGCTGTTCCAGCGGAACCAGCTTTCCTTCCTCATCTTTTCCGAGCAGTTCCTTCCGGATGACCAGCGTCCGGATTTCCCGGTCCAGGCCGGCTTCCCGGGAAAGCGCTTCCATCAGCATCCCGGGTTTGCAGGCTTCGCGTTCCGTCAGGGCCAGGGTGGCGAAGATGGACTGTCCGGAACCCTCCAGAACGTAAATCAGCGGCCGGATGTCACATTCTTTCACCGCGGTTTTGGTTTTCCGCGTCGCGGTGACCGACTCCTTCGCCATCATGGCGGGGATGGCCGGGATCAGTTTTTCCGCGCAATCAGGATCCCGCAGGACGATCTCATAGGAGGCCGCGCACAGCATGCCCATCAGGGACGGATGGCGGTCATCCACGGCCCGGGCAGCGGAAAGCTGCAGCTCCGGGGGCATCGCGCGGTTCATCCGCTCGAGGAACTCCGCCTCGGAAACCCCGGAAGCCATGGTCACGTCCAGGATTTCCCGGCGTCCGCAGGCGCCGGTGCTGAGCGCAGAGGCGAAGGTGATCAGGATATGCGGGTTGAAGCCGTTGGAATAGGCCACCGGCAGTCCGCTTCTCCGAAGGCCGCGCTGAAAGCTGCGCTGAATGTCCAGATGGCCGATGTGACGGATCCGCTCCCCTTTCTCAAACACTCCCAGCATTCGCATAGCCGCACACCCCCTTCCACCGCTGCAGGCCGCATCCGTTGCATCCCTGCCGGCAGTCCTTTGTGGTCAGCGCCTGTTCGCTCTTTTTCTTTTCGCGCAGCAGGAACGCCTTGGTAATTCCACTGTCGATATGGTCCCAGGGAAGGATTTCCTCCGGATCCCGGACCCGGTTGGCATAGAAGGCGGGATCCAGTCCGCATTCCCGAAAGGCTTCCATCCACGTGTCAAAGCGGAAGGTTTCGGTCCATCCGTCCAGGATACAGCCTTTTTCATAGGCGCGCTTCAGTACCGCGCCGATCCGGCGGTCCCCGCGTGCGAAGCAGGCCTCCAGGAAGCTCAGGTAGGGTTCATGCCAGTTGAAATGGACGCCCTTGATGTTCAGTACCTTTTTCAGGTGATCCTGTTTCCCGATGATTTCCGGAATCGTGTTCTGCGCGTCCCACTGGAAGGGCGTAAAGGGCTTGGGGACGAAGGTGCTCGCGCTGACCGTGACCCGCAGGCCCTTGGCGCGTTTTTCCTTCGGTACGCGGAAGTATTCCTCCACGACCTTCCGGGCCAGGTCGGCGATCCCGTCCAGGTCCTCGGTGGTCTCGGTCGGGAGTCCGTCCATGAAATACAGCTTGACGCTGCTCCAGCCGCCTTCAAACGCGTCCCGGACCTTCTCCAGCAGGTCCTCCTCAGTCACGCCCTTGTTGATGACGTCGCGCATGCGCTGGGTGCCGGCTTCCGGCGCGAAGGTGAGGCTGGTTTTCTTCACCTGCTGGGTTTCCTCCAGGCTTTCCTTCAGCACGCTGTCGATCCTCAGGCTCGGCAGGGAGATGGATACCCGCTGGTCCTTCAGGCGGCGCATCAGTTCCCGGATCAGCTCCGGCAGGCAGGAATAGTCTCCGCTGGACAGGCTGCTCAGGCTGATTTCCTCATATCCCGTGGAGCGGTACAGCTTTTCCGCCAGGTCGATCAGTTTCTCCATGCTCCGCTCCCGTACCGGGCGGTAGAGCATGCCGGCCTGGCAGAAGCGGCATCCGCGCGTGCATCCGCGCATGATTTCCAGCATGATCCGGTCAAAGACCACTTCCGTATAGGGAACCGGGATTTCCTCCGGATAGTAGGTCTGGTTCAGGTCGGTTACGACGCGTTTGCGGATCACGGCCGGCGCTTCCCCGCAGTTGGGCCGGAAAGCGGTGATCACACCTGAGTCGTCATATTCCACGTCATACAGGGAAGGAACGTAGACGCCTTCCAGCGCGGCGAGATTCCGGAGGCACTCCGCGCGGGTCAGGCCTTTCTCCTTCCGCTCTAGGATCACCCGGTTCAGTTCAGTCATGACATCCTCGCCGTCGCCGATCATGAACGCGTCGATGAAGTCGGCGAGCGGTTCGGGATTGAAGGCGCAGGGTCCGCCGGCGACCACGATCGGGTCGTTTTCGCCGCGGTCTTTATTCTCCAGGGGTACGCCGCCCAGGTCCATCATGGCGAGGATGTTGCTGTAGCTCATTTCATACTGCAGCGTAAAGCCGATGACGTCGAAGTCGGACAACGGGCGGCGGCTTTCCATGGACAAAAGGGGCAGTTCCTCCGCTTTCATCAGCTCGATCATGTCGGTCCACGGCATGAAGAACCGCTCGCAGAGGCTCCAGGGCTCCCGGTTGATCAGCCCGTACAGGATTTTCATCCCCAGGTGGCTCATGCCGACCTCATAGGTGTCCGGAAAACAGAAACCGAAATGAAGGGGGCACTCCTCCCACCGCTTGATCGTGGTGTTCATCTCGCCGCCGGTATAGCGCGGAGCCTTCTGTACTTTTTCCAGGATTTTCTCCATCCGCTCGTTGTAGTCCATGTCTCGGATGCTCCTTTATTTCAGTGCGGGGGTCCAGTATCGCTGCTGGTAGATGTCCGTGATGCACCAGGTGACCAGGCAGTTATTGCCTTCGCTGACCGGCGTGTCCTCGATCATGATTTCATTCCCGAGGACGATCGGATCGCCGAGGCGGTAGCTGTCCCGGTAGTTTCCGTCGTAATCATAGAAATCGCACAGGAACTGGACCTTGTCGCCTTTTCCGATCCCGATCAGGTTCTTCGGCTCGGTATCCGGTACGGCGTCGCCGTATACCATCTGCGCGCCGGCGATGTATCCGTAGGGGTTCTCGTTGTCGAAGCACAGGATCAGGTTGACGCGGATACCGTTCAGCTCCGCGGGAACGTATCCGGTGATCACATAGTTTTCCCCGTCGTCGACGGTATTCAGCCAGTAATAGGCTACCGGCTGCCTGTCGATGGAAATCCAGTAACCGTCGAAATCATACACCAGCGCGTTTCCGTCCGTCGTGTAGCGGGTGTCCATGCCCAGGTCGATGAATCCGGTTCCGTCATCCAGGAAAACATTCATCAGGACGCCGGTCGTCATTTCCCACTGTTCCCTGGAAATTTCAATCCGGCCGTTGTTCCAGACGAGCTGCGACGCGTCAAAATGGTTTTCGGAAATGTATTCCGCGGCGGTCTGCGCGGTCATTTCCCGGCCGAAGAACAGATCGGCCATGGATCCGGAGGAACTGCCGCCGAAAACGCCGCCCAGCAGGGACGTCAGGTCCCCGGATCCGTAGCTGGAATAGGAGGAGCTTCCGCTTCCGAGCAGGCTGCCCATCAGTCCGGGAAGGGCGGAGGAGCTGCTGCCGTAGGAGCTGAGGTCCGTGCCGGCGGAAACCTGGCCGCTGACTTCCAGGCTGGCAAACTCCTGGATGCAGCGGGTATATTCCTCATCCATGCCGATGGCCTGGTAGGTGGACACCATCTTGGATACGTTGCTCGTCCGTTTATAGGGGAAATAGATGCTCAGGCCGTAGGCGTTGCTGATGCCGCCGCCGGTCCGGTTGTATTTGACGGCGCCCTGGATGGCCTTGGCCAGCTTCTTCCCTTCCTCCGTGCCCATGTTCTTCGCGAAATGCACCAGGTCGATCTGGTCAATGCGGGAGCTCTGGGCAAATTCCCGGGTCTTGCTCCGGGCGGTGGATACGGTCTTGTAATTCTTTTTCTGGATCAGTTCGTTCGTGTCGATGCTGAAGCTCTTCAGCTCCGCGGGAACCGTGGCTTCCAGTTCCGCCAGGTCCACGACGCTGAGGGTGGTCGCCTGGCCGCGGCACTGCTTCGCGCAGACTTCCACAAAATCATCCGCGATGTTCTTACCGATTTCCACGGTGGACATGCTGGTGTTTTTGCCGAGCTTGGTCAGCCAGTTCGTATAATACCAGCCCACGCCGGGCTCCGTTTCCTCGCTGCCGACCATGTAGTCCGCGTACTGGCTGAGCATGATACCGTTCTCGACGGTGGCCATCAGGCACGCGTCAAAGCCGATCATGTCGAACTTGACATTGCTGTTCTTCAGGGCGGTGTTGATGCCGGCCAGCGTCATGGACTGGTTCCGGCCGTATTTCTCGTCGTACCCGTAACCGCTGACGGATCCGCCGCCGTGGTCCCACATGATCAGCATCATCCGGTCCGCCGGATAATTCTTCGCGCCGTATTCGATGAAGGACTGCAGCGTGGAGGGACTGGTCATGGACGCGGTGCCCATGTTCGACTCCAGGCAGGTCAGGTTCCCGCCCTGGATGCGGTAAATCTGGTTGCAGCTGCTGGAAATCACGTTGTTCCGCCAGCGGCTGCATCCGCCGGTATAGATCAGGATGTTCATTTTCTTCCCGATATCGGCGTTCAGCATCTCCTTGATATCCGCGGTGGCCATGCCGTTCTGGCTCTCCAGGTCGGTGCCGCACATATAGACCAGCAGCGTAATCGTGTCCTTTCCGCCGCCGGCGAGCGTGGTGAATTTATCCCTCGCCAGCGCGGAAACCGTATTGTCCGGCTCCGCCGTATTGTCCTCCAGGGTGGAGGTAAAATATCCGCCGGATGTGGAGCTGCCGCCCGTGATGGACGAAAGCAGGCTGCCGCCGGAAAAATCATAGGTGGAGCTGTTCCCGGAGGACAGGAAAGAGGACAGGAGGTTCGTCAGGTCGCTCCCGCCGGACTGGGTGACGTTCGTGACGGTCTGCAGCGTGTTCGTCAGCGTGTTTCCCGAGTCGCCCGAATCTCCGCCGCCCAGGAAACGGGAACCGAAGATCACCACGACCGCGGCGAGGATGATCAGCAGGATTTTGCTGCCGCCGCCGGAAGACCGCTGCGGTGTCTGGCTGTTTCCGGCCGCGCGGGACGACTGCTGCGGCGCGGGCCGGGAGGAAGTCTGCTGCCCCTGGGTGCGCTGCGCGCCGTAGGTGGGCTGCGCCGGGCGCGGCCGGGTCGCGTAGCCGCTCTGGG
>JAILIE010000070.1 GCA_024695415.1 Clostridiales bacterium
GTAGCCGATGTATGCCGGGAATCCCTGCTGGTTGACCAGCACATTGTAGATACCGTGGCAGGTCATGGCCACGCACAGGGTGCCGACCGTGGCAATCATGCGGAAGAACAGGGTGTCCCACAGGCCGCGGAGCACCATCGCGGTCAGGGCGCCGCAGACGACGTGCATCGTGCCGGTGCTGAAACCCCGGATCATCAGGTGCAGGACGTCCCCCGCGCCGTTGGTAATCAGGTAACAGGCGTTTTCCAGGGTGGCGAAGCCGACCGCCACCATCAGGGCCTCGCCGGCAGCCTCGTTCTCTTTCGGTTCATAAACCATCAGGTAAAACGCTACCGGAACCAGCTTCAGGACCTCCTCAATCATCGGGGAGATCTCCAGGGAGGCATCCAGGTCGGTAGCATCCAGCATCCGGGCGAAGAAGGTGCTGATGTAGGAAGAGAACAGGCAGGCCGTCATGCCGGCGATGATGAACAGGATCGAGCGCCGGCGGAAGCGGTGGACGCAGAAGACGGCCACCACCAGCGGCGCGACGAGGCAGAAATAGATATTCTCGATATAATTCATGCTTCCACCGCCTTCCGGTACGCCGGCAGGAACAGGATTGTAAGCGCGGTCAGGGCGAAGTCAAACCAGTAATAGGGGCTGGCGAGTGTATCCACGTCAAAGAAGCAGGAAGCGGTCCATTCCCCGTATTCCAGCAGGCAGAATACCAGGACACAGGCGCAGAACATCCTGCGTCCCCGGTTTCCTCCGTGCTTCCGGGCCCAGACCAGGCCGCGGACGGCATGGAACATCAGAAGGCCCATCAGGGTGGCGGAAACGATATTGCCGAACACGTCGCCGTACTGCAGGTAGTACAGGCACATGGCAGCCGGGAAGACCGGGACCAGCCAGAGCGCCGGCCAGCGGGTTCCCCGCTCCTCCTCCGACGCCATGCGGAGCAGCACCAGATCCAGGAATACGTACGCGGCGTACCAGCTCACGGCCGAAATATAGAAGACCCGGGGCGTATAGCCGTAGAAGACCAGGTAAAGCAGCCAGTAGAGGTCGCCCAGGACGAAGCTGCCGTAGAACATGGCCAGGATGCCCGCGTTCTGCTGCTTCGCACGGTAGGAATAGACGGCGCACAGGGCCGTCATAACCGCCAGGACCGCCAGCTGGACAGAATTGTCGATGATTTCAATCAAGGCCGGTCCTCCTCCCCGTTCCTGCGTTTTTTCAGCAGGTGGGCCAGCACCGTGGCGCAGCCGCCGAGCAGGAACGCGGCCGCGCCGATGAGCACATATGTCCAGACGGTCGGTTCAGGATTCGTCGGCACGCGTAATTCCCTCCCTGCTGAGTTCTTCCTTCATCGCCCGCTTCCCCTTCAGGAGCAGGTTGTCGATCTTCTTATTGTTGACTCCCATGACCGCCGCGGCCTCGGTATAGCTCATGCCCTCGAAATAGGTCAGCCACAGGGCCTCGCGGCACTCCGGATCGATCCGGTTCAGGCACAGGCGCACCGATCGTCGCCGCTCGTCCCGGATAAACTCGTCCTCCGGACGGACGGCCTCGATCTCCTCCGCGTCCTCCTCGTCCAGGCTGAAGACGCTCATGCGGTTTTTCCGGACATGGAAACGGATCGCCCGGCGGCGGACCGCCTGGTAGACATAGGCCTGGAATCCGCCCTCCCGGATCTTCGGGCGCCGGGTCAGGATCACGGCGAACGTCTCGATGACCACGTCCTCCGAATCCCGCATATCGTGAATCAGCGCGTCCACATAAAGGATCAGGCGCCCGGCGTATTTCGCCATCAGCTCATCCCCGGCCGTCATATCCCCCGCCAGGAACCGGGAATACAGCTCGTCATCCGGCACTGCAGGGGACCTCCTTTCGGGGTATTTTTCGTCGGTTTCATAGCTATAGGGATTATATCATAATGGCCGCGGATATGGAAGTAGTTTTTGTAATATTTTTGTAACAATTTTGGTTTTTGTCGGTTATTGCGCCGTTCTTTTGGTTGATATTTCTTGTTAAGGCCATGTTTTGGAATGCGGTCTGTTGTGTCTTTTCTGTTGCTTTTGGTCCGCAGAAGGGTGGAAAAAGCCCCGGCAGAAACGCTCTGCCGGGGCTGGAATCCAGATGGTTTCGTTACAACTGGCGCTCCAGGACCCGCCGGAGGAACTCCTGGGTGCGGGGCTGTTTCGGGGCGGTGAACAGTACCGCCGGGGACTCGTCCTCGACGATGACGCCGCCGTCCATGAACAGGATCCGGGACGCGACGTCCCGGGCAAAGCTCATCTCATGGGTGACGATCAGCATAGTCATGCCGGCCGCCGCGAGGTCCTTCATGACGTTCAGCACCTCGCCGACCATCTCCGGGTCCAGGGCGCTGGTCGGTTCGTCGAACAGCAGGATCTCCGGATCCATGCACAGGGCGCGGGCGATCGCGACGCGCTGTTTCTGGCCGCCGGACAGCTGGGCGGGCCGGGCGTTCCGGTATTCCGCCATGCCGACCTTCTCCAGGAAGCGAAGGGCCTGCTTTTCCGCGTCAGCCTTGTTCCGTGAAAGCACCTTCTGCTGGCCGACGACGCAATTCTGCAGGGCGGTCATGTTGCCGAACAGGTTGAACGACTGGAACACCATGCCGACCTTGCTGTTGTACTCGGTCTTCTTCCACTCGGTGGCGGCGTTCTTCCCGTGGTACAGGATGGTGCCGGACGTCGGTTCCTCCAGGAAATTGATGCAGCGGAGCAGCGTGCTCTTGCCGGATCCGGAGGATCCGATGATGCAGGTCACGTCGCCCTTGCTGACGTCAAAACTGATATCTTTCAGGACCTGGTGGTCCCCGAAGCTCTTCTCCAGGTGCTTGATTTCCAGGATCGGCATTATTCTTCCTCCTCCTCCTCATTCACCCGGATGCTGCTCTTGCTGTCGCTCTGGGAGCCGTAGATCGTGTAGTTGGCCTTGCCGTCCATCTTCTTCTCGAGGAGCCGGAGGATCCGGGTCACGGTGAAGGTCAGGACCAGGTAGATGCAGGCCGTGATGAAGAATACCTCAAAGTAGCGCATGTAGGTGCCGGCGGCGGACTTGCTCATGAAGAACAGTTCGCCCACCGAAATCACGTTCAGCACGCTGGAGTCCTTGATATTGACCACGAACTCGTTGCCGATGGAGGGCATGATGTTGCGCACCGCCTGGGGCAGCACGACGTTCACCATGCTCTGCCAGTGGGTCATGCCGATGGCGACGGCCGCCTCCTTCTGGCCCTTGTCCACGCTGATGATGCCGCCGCGGATGATCTCCGCCATATAGGCGCCGGTGTTGATGGACACGATCAGGATGGCGGCAAGCAGTACAGGCATCCGGATGCCGATCTGCATCGCGCCGTAATAGATGACCATGGACTGGACGATCATGGGCGTTCCGCGGAACACTTCCACATAGACGTTCAGCAGGAAATGGACCGCGCGCAGCGGCAGGCGCCGCGCCCAGTGGCCGTGGGGCAGCGGGATCGTGCGGACAATGGCGACCAGCAGGCCGATCAGGAAACCGATGACGGTACCGGACAGGGCCACCAGCATGGTAATCCCCGTGCCGCGCAGGAACAGGGCGCCGTATTTATCCAGCAGGAAACCGACCCATTCAAAGAAGGTGGACGGGAGATTCATGGTCTGACCTCATTCCTTCGGTTATTCCCCGATTGGGATTACTCAGCGGCCAGGGGCTGGCGGGAGGTCGCGTCCAGCATCAGCTGAACCCGCTCGTCCTCGCTGATTCCGGCAAGCAGCTCGTTGATGGCATCCTTGTAGGGGCTGCCGTATACCAGGCCGATCGCGATGGCGGTGTCGTCCTCGGACGCCTCGAAGCCCTTGCCCTCGTCAAACATGATGTAGGTCAGGTCCGGGTTCGCCATGGTGTCCGCCTCAGCGCCGGGGCGCTCGGCAATGTAGCCGTCCACAGCGCCGCTGTTCAGGGCCACGATCATGGCGGGGAAGCTTTCCATGGGCATCGCGTGGTTCACGCCGGGGATCTGGTCGACGACGGTGTCGTGGAAGGTGTTCATCTGGGCCACGATCGTGGCGCCGCTCAGGTCTTCCAGGGACTTGGCGTCCGCGTACTTGCCGTCCTTCTTCACCACGACCACCAGCTCGCTCTGGTAATAGTAATCGGTAAAGTCAATCGTCATCTTACGCTCAAGGGTGGGGCTCATGCCGGCGATGATCAGGTCGATCGCGCCGGAGGTCAGGGCCATGGGCAGGCCATCCCACTCGGTCTTGACGATGACCAGGTCCATATCCAGGGCTTCCGCGATCCGCTTCGCGATCTGGACGTCATATCCGTCGGCATATCCGCTGCCGTCGGAAATCGGGGCGGTGAACTCATTTTCCTCCAGCTGGTGCCAGTTGAAGGGCGCGTATCCGCATTCCATACCGACCTTCAGCACTCCGTCCGCGAGGGCGGCGCCGGTGGACAGCAGCATCGTCAGGGCAATCAGTACAGCCAGCAGTTTCTTCATGGTTTTTTCCTCCTCCGTTTTCAGTCAGAAAAAAGGTACAGGCCATTATGGTATCCGGGCCCGTACCTTTGCAAGTTTTCTTTATGTTCTGGGTTTTTTCGTCTTCTCCGGTTAGCTGAGCAGGGTGATCAGCACCTCCACCATCTTCTCCATCGCGGGCACCGGAATCAGTTCCTTGCGGCCGTGGAAGTTATAGCCGCCGGTGGAGAGGTTCGGGCACGGCAGGCCCATGAAGGACAGCCTCGCGCCGTCGGTGCCGCCTCGGATCGGCTGGATGAGGGGCTCGACGCCGCAGCTGCGGAAGGCCTTCTTCGCGCGGTCCAGGACCTCCGGGTGCTGCTCGATGACTTCCTTCATGTTGCGGTAGGAGTCCTTCAGCTCCACCTCCACGGTGCCCGCGCCGTACTTGTCGTTCAGGAAGGCCTCGACGGCCTTCATCATCTTTTTGCGTCCCTCCAGTTTTTCCGCGTCGTGGTCCCGGAGGATATAGCGCAGCTCGGCGGCTTCCTCCTCCCCTTCCATGTGCATCAGGTGATAGAAGCCCTCATACCCTTCCGTGTGTTCCGGGCGCTCCCGGGGCGGCAGCTGGGCGGCGAACTCCATGGCGATCAGGGCGGCGTTCTTCATCTGGTCCTTCGCGTTGCCGGGATGGATGTTCACGCCGCGGACCTTCACCCGGGCGGAAGCGGCGTTGAAGCACTCGTATTCCAGCTCGCCCAGGGCGCCGCCGTCCACCGTATAGGCGAAGTCCGCGCCGAAGGCCGCCACGTCGAACAGGTCCGCCCCGCGGCCGATCTCCTCGTCCGGCGTAAAGGCGACGCAGATCTTTCCGTGATCCGGCGCGTCCGGCGCGAGCATCCGTTCGCAGACGGTCATGATCTCCGCGACGCCGGCCTTGTCGTCCGCGCCGAGGACGGAATCCCCGGAGGTGACGATCAGCTCCTGGCCGGTCAGGGACGGCAGGAAGTCAAAGCCGTCGATCACGACGCCGTTTTCCAGCGTGATCGGCCCGCCGCTGTAGGCGGGGATCACCCGCGGCCGGGTCGCGCCCTTCACGGCGTCCGAGGTATCCATATGCGCGATCAGGCCGATCGCGGGCTTTCCGGCGTCCCCCTTCGCGGGGATCGAGCCGTAGACATAGCCGTGCCCGTCCATCCGGGCGTCGGCGACGCCCATATCGCGCAGCTCCCGCGCGAGCATCTCCCCCAGCACCTTCTGGCCCGGGGTGGACGGGCAGCATTCATTCTCCTCACAGGAGGTGGTCTCCACCTGGATGTATTTCAGGAACCGTTCCTTGACGCTGGCCATTTTTCTGTCCTCCGTACTGTCTTTCTTGTCTTATGTGATCCGGCGGTAATCCCGCGGGGTGACGCCGAACTTCTTCTTGAAGGAATCCTTGAAGTAATTGCTGTCCGAGAACCCGCAGCGCAGGGCGATCTCCGTGATCGAATCCCCGGTGGAGATCAGCTGCTGGGCAGCGTGGTGCAGGCGGACAAAGACGATGTATTCATGCAGGCCGATGCCCGCGGACGTGCGGAAGCGGCGGCTGAGGTAGTTCGGGCTGAACCCCACCGCCCGGGCCACGTCCCCGGTGGTGATCGGGTGCATATAGCGCTCGCTGATAAAGCGTGCGGCGTTCAGGATATGCCGGTCCTCGGTCCGGATGCCCGCCGTCTCCGGCGGCAGGAAATCACAGGTCCGGCAGCAGAAGAGCAGCAGTTCCTGCAGCGCGCAGCGGCTGAGCGGTACGGAATAGACGTCGTCCTTCCCGTCCTCCGCCTCCATCCGGGAAAGGATATCCTCCGCCTGTTCCCGGTTTGCTTCCGGAACGCGGAAAAGGTTCGTTTCCGAGAAAAACCGCTTTTCGCCGGGCATATACTGCCCGATGCCCTCCGCCAGGTCCTCCCCGCTGAACAGCACCACCGTCCGGACGCAGGGACCGGTGAAATAGCGGGTGTAGTGCAGCGTCATCGGCGGGATCAGGATGAAGTCCCCCGCCTCCAGGTCGTGGATCCGGTCGTCGGTCAGGAAGCGGCATTCCCCGCTGCGGACGTAGAAGAGCTCGTAGCAGCTGTGGCAGTGGTGCCCGGACATGACGAAGCTGGGGTCCCGCTGCCGGGTTTCGGCGTGCACGCCGCCGGCGTCCGCCGGCCGGGATGCCGGTTTCCTCATTGCCCGCCCCTTTCCTTCACGGCTGTTTCTTCATAAACATACGCGAACATTGTTGATAAATCAGTATTTCCATGTAAATATAGTATAATATCAGCAGAAAATCAAGAAAAACTGTACTACAATACCTGCCTGTGAAGCGCCCGCTTCACGGTTTTGTGATGGTGTTTTCGCCGCTTTTTCAATCGTTTTGTTTAAGGGAGAATCCGCTTTATGCGCAAACAGTTCCGATGGCTGTGGGAAAACATGGACCCTCCGTGCCGGCGCCGCCATGTGGCCGGCCTTTGTATCTGCGCCTTCACCTGCCTCCTGTTGCTGGTGAACCCCGCGCTGTCCCGGCGCCTGATCGACGACGTGATCATGGCGCAGAATCCGGATCCGCTGCTGGGAATCCTGGGGGTCATGCTCGCGGTCAAGCTCGGCCGCGAGGGGCTGCGCTACCTGATGGTCATGATCATGGAGGTGGATTCCCAGAACCTGGTGTTCAACCTCCGCCGCCGTCTGTTCGGAAAGATGCAGTACAACGATATGCGCTTTTTCGACAGCCACCGGACCGGCGACCTGATGACGCGCATGAGCGCGGACCTGGACTGGTGCCGCCATTTCCTGAGCTATATCGATTACCGGATCATCGACGCGGTATGCACCTTTGTGTTCGCGACGGTATACCTGACCATCGTGAACTGGAAGCTGACGCTTCTTTTGATCGCGATCACCCCGGTGCTCCTGTTTATCACGAAGTTCTTTTCCCGTCACGTGCGCCCGCGCTTCGTGTTCATGCGCGAAAAGCTGTCGGAGATGAACACCGCGGCGCAGGAGAATATCGCCGGCAACCGCGTGGTCAAGGCCTTCGCCCGCGAAGAATATGAAAAGGAACGCTTTGAGGAAAAGAACACCGCGTTCATGAACAGCCACCTGCGCATCAACAAGCTGTGGCTGACCTTCTTCCCGATGATCGAGCTGCTGGTGAACGCTATCCAGCTGGTGACGGTGTTCGTGGGCGGCCTGTTCATCATCCGGGGCGAGCTGACCCCCGGCGAGCTGGCGGTGTTCACCGGCCTGAGCTGGGCGGTGTCCAACCCGATGCGCGAGCTCGGCAACCTGATCAACGACCTGCAGCGCTTTTCGACCTCCGCCGCCAAGGTGATGGAACTTTACTACAGCCGCCCGGAGATCACCGACGCGCCGGACGCCGAGGAGCATGAGCGGATCCGCGGGCAGATCGAGTTTGACCACGTTTCCTTCCGGATCGACAGCAAGCCGATCCTCGAGGACGTGTCCTTCCGCGTCGAGCCGGGCCAGACCGTGGCGGTCATGGGCCCGACGGGCAGCGGCAAAACCACGCTGATCCACCTGCTGGCCCGCTTCTATGACGCGACGGACGGCGAGGTACGGGTCGACGGCTGCGACGTGCGCCGCTGGAAGCTGAGCCAGCTGCGCGGCGGCATCGGCACGGCCACCCAGGACGTTTTCCTGTTCTCGGACACCGTGGAGGGAAACATCGCCTTCGGCAGCCAGGACCTGACCCTGGACGAGGTGAAGGATTTCGCCCGCCGGGCGGACGCCGCGGAGTTCGCGGAAAAGCTGCCGGAGGGCTATGACACGATCATCGGGGAGCGCGGCGTCGGCCTGTCCGGCGGCCAGCGGCAGCGCATCGCGCTGGCCCGGGCAATGGCGGTGCGCCCCGGTATCCTGGTCATGGACGACACCACCTCCGCCGTGGACAGTGAAACGGAGCAGTATATCCAGGACCAGCTGCGCCACCTGCCCTATGACTGCACGAAGTTCATCATCGCCCAGCGGATCTCCTCCATGCGGGACGCGGACCTGATCCTGGTCCTGCAGGACGGGCGGATCACCGAGCAGGGCACCCACCGGGAGCTGCTGGAAAAGAAGGGGTATTACTGGCAGACCTGGTGCCTGCAGTACGGCATGCCCATGGACGAAAAGGCGGTGATGTGAGATGGCGCGGAACAAGTTTGACGTCGACGAGCGGCTGGAATCCCCGTTCCGGTGGAAGCACCTGAAGCGCGCCGGCAAATACATCTCCCGGCATAAATACAAGATGCTGGCGGCCCTGCTGCTCAGCGCCATGGCCAGCGTCGCTACCCTCTTCATTCCCAAGATCACCCAGTGGGTGCTGGACGAGGCCGTCCCGAACAAGGATACCGCGATGATCGGAAAAATGGCAGCCCTGTTCGTCGGCGTGATCGCGCTGAGCATCGTGTTCACGACGATCCGTTCCCGCCTGATGGCCCACGTCAGCCAGGAAATCATCCACGATATCCGCAGCGACCTTTTCGCCCACCTGCAGAAGCTGCCCTTCAGCTATTACGACAGCCGCCCGGCGGGCAAGATCCTGGTGCGGGTCATCAATTACGTGAACTCCGTTTCGGATATTCTTTCCAACGGCATCATCAACATGATCCTGGAGATCATCAACCTGGTCTTCATCGTCGTGTTCATGTATTCCACGGACGCGAGGCTGGCCACGGTCATCGTGGCGGGCCTCCCGGTTTTCGTTGCGATCATAATCCTGATCAAGCCCCGCCAGCGCAAGGCCTGGCAGAACCAGAGCAACAAGAACAGCAACTACAACGCCTACCTGGCGGAGTCGATCGACGGCGTGCGCGTCAGCCAGCTGTTCGACCGGCAGGAAGTGAACATCTCGATCATGGAGCGGCTGGCCACCGCCTGCCGCCAGGCCTGGATGCGAGCGGTGCGCATCAGCAACACCGTGTGGCTGTCCAGCGAGACCATGACCCAGCTGGTGCTCACCTTCCTCTATATCGCCGGCGTGTACTGGATGGG
>JAILIE010000071.1 GCA_024695415.1 Clostridiales bacterium
GCGGATCTTTCCCTGGCGGCCTGGTCTCCCTCGGACGCGACGAACCTGGACGTGCGCTGGTCCTCCTCCGACAACGCCGTCGCCTATATGGCGGACGACAAGGACGGCCGCGTGGTCGGCGGCGGGAAGAGCGGCACCGCCGTCGTGACCGCCATGAGCTCCAACGGCATCTTCGCGACCTGCACGGTGACCGTCACGGCGAAAACGGTCAAGCTGACCGGCCTTTCGATCAAAGGCTTCCCCGAGGCCTACACCATTGATGAAACAACCATGCCGGGCGCGATGCTGGGGGACGAGATTGAACTGAAGGCGGAACTGACGCCGCAATACGCGCCCTATGACAGACTGACCTGGACCACGTCGGTCGACCGGGTCATTTCCATCAAGCATACGTCAAAACGGGACAAGACCTGCGTCCTGAAGCTCAACAAAAACGGGACCTCCACGGTGAAGGTCGCGGCGCCGGACGGCACGTCCGCCTCGGTTGTGTTCACGGTCTATCTGCCGATCCACGTGGAGTCGGTCAGCATTGCCGAGGAGGAGCTCAGCCTCTATGAGGACAGCTATTATGTGCTGAACGCGACCATCGCGCCCGCGGACGCGGACAACAAAAACCTAATCTGGTCCTCTTCCAACCCGGCGGTGGCTACCGTGTCGGAATACGGCACGGTCACGGGCGTCCGGGACGGCACCTGCGTCATCACCGCCACGGCGGAGGAAAACGGCAAGTCGGACAGCGTCCGGGTCACCGTGCTGACCCGGGACCCGATCGAGGCCTTTGTATACCGGATGTACCGGGTCTGCCTGCAGCGGGAGCCGGACGAAGGCGGCTTCGAGGGCTGGGTAACCGCCCTGAGACAGGGACCGGCCACCGGCGCCTGGCTGGCCTACAGTTTCCTGAACAGCCAGGAAATGATCAACCGGAATCTGTCCGACGGGGACTATGTCGAGCGGGTGTATGAGGCGACCATGGGCCGCGCCTCCGACCCGGAGGGCAAGGCGGCCTGGGTGCAGTATCTGGAGGAAGGCCTGTCCCGCAAGGCGGTCATCAGCGGCTTTGTCAAGAGCGAGGAATTCCGGGTTCTCTGCGAAAACTACGGCATCGTCCAGGGGGACTACACCTCCGACGAGCCCCGGGACGGGAACGCCGGCGCCGCCGCCTACGTCGCCCGCCTGTATACGAAAATGCTGGGCCGCGCCTTTGACGCGGAGGGCCTCAACGCCTGGTGCGCCGCGATCCTGCAGGCGCCGACCAAGGATACGCTGCTGGCGGTGGCGCTGAACGGGTTCATGCATTCGGATGAGTTTACGAATAAAAACCTGAACGATACGGATTTCGTGAAGGTGCTTTATCCGACCTTCCTGGGCCGGGACGCGGACACCGCCGGGCTGGAAGCCTGGGTCGCGGCCCTGCAGGGCGGCGCCTCCCGGGACGACGTGGCCGCCGGCTTCGCCTATTCCCTGGAATTTGCCACCATTATGGCCCAATACGGGTTTTAATTCATAATTCATAATTCACAATTCATAATGATAGTTACTTTTTAAATCAATCTGCAGCGCTGTCTGCTGTAGAAAAAGAACGGAACAGCGTTGGCTGTTCCGTTCTCTCAACAATTGCGAATATAAAATTACTTTTTAGGAAGAGTCAGGAAGTTCTGGCTCCAGTTGCTTCCGCCGTACAGGCCGGTCGCGAGGATCTCAAAGGATTCGCGCAGGATATTCTCCCGGTGTCCCTCGGAGTTCATCCAGGCAGTCACCACCGCCTGCTCGCTGCGGTAGCCGAAGGCGATGTTTTCGCCCGCCAGATACAGGTTGCTGAATCCGGCTTCGTCATACGCGGTATAGAACGGGGAGCCGTTCGGCCGGGTGTGGCTGAAGAGCACGCTGACTTCCTGCGCCCGGACCATGGCGACCCTTTCCCAGAGGTCTTCCCGGGTGATGAGGGGCGCTTCGCCGTATTTGGCGCGCTCGGCGTTGACCAGCGAAAGCACCAGGATGTTGGCCTGCCAGGCCGGGGTGGTGTCCGGCTCGTTGATCTTGTTGCCCAGGTTGATCCCGGCGGTCCGGCACTTGGCGGCGAACTCCGGCGAGAACATGAAGCCGTTCAGGATCTTTTCCCGCGTGGCGGTGTAGTTCAGCAGATCCACCCAGCCGCTCATGCCGGCATTGTCCGCGTTCCGGCCGAGGATCGTCCGGTACAGCATTTCGATAAACTCATCGTTCCCCGGCAGCTTGTCCTTGTATTCCGTGCTGAAGATGAACCCGGAGGCCACGCTCGTGCCTTCCGCGCCGAGGCTCAGCGCCAGGCACCAGTTTTCCAGGCCGGCAAGCTCCGGAGCGCGCTGCAGGCAGTCCCGATACAGCCGGTAGACAAAGGCGGTCCGCTCATAGTTCTGGTCCCGGGCCTTGGTCAGCTTCAGCGTGCCGGGGGTGATGCCGTACTTTTTCGCCAGGGCGGTGAACTCATCGCTGGCCGCGAACCCGGCGCAGACCACGTCCGAGGACATACCCACGTCCAGCGCCACTTTCCAGGCGTTCAGGCCGGCCTGGTCCGGTTCCCGGTTCAGCATGGTCCGGTAGCAGTCCGTGATGATCTCCGTGGCGTTCTTGCCCTTGGCCGTATATTCGTCGGAATTGAAGAACATGAAGACCAGGTCCGCCGCGGTGTTCTTGCCGCTGTCCAGGGAGGCGACCCAGCTGTCAAAGCCGGCCTGATCCGGCTCCCGGCCCAGGACAACCTTATACATCCGGTACACGAAGCCCTTCGTGGAGCTTTCGGTGGCCAGCGGATTTTCCGTTGCCGCCGGGGCGGTCTGCAGGCCTTCCTCGCTCTGCCGCTGAATCACAGCGGGCTGCACATTCGCCGCGGGAGCAGCCTCAGCCGCCGCCGGGGTGAATTCCGCGAAAGCCGCGTCACCGATGCCGCAGCCTTCTTCCGCAAGCGCGGCTCCACTCGCCAGCACACACACCGCGCACAGGGCGCACAGCAGTCTCATCAACCGTTTCAAACAATCATCTCCCAACTTCATAGTTAAAATGACTTCTCCCATATAAACGAATCAGAAATCATTTTCATTCTACCAGTACATAAAAAATGCGTCAATGCTTTAAC
>JAILIE010000129.1 GCA_024695415.1 Clostridiales bacterium
GACATCAGGATGTAGATGAATATGGATAATAGAAATAATGAGTCCAGAAAAAAAGTGGGTCAAAAGTTGGTCACGAGGCAAAAAGAAAACCCAGGAGCCTTTGAAAAATAAGGCGACCTGGGTTTTGTGCAATCACTCGAATTCTTTCCTGCTGTTTTGTTTGGTTGTCCCGGTTCATACCTGTATTCTAAAACAAATCCAGGGAACTGTCGAGGTATATTTCCTCCCGGACCTTCAGTTGGTATTCCGGCCGGGTCATGTAATACAGCAGGAATTCCAGGACCACCGCGCTTCCCAGTCCCCGCCCCTCGATCTTGAAATGAGAAAAACCGTTCTTCAGGTAAATGTCCCGGATGTCTTCAATCCCAATAAATCCCGGATTCCTCATCGCGTCGGAAAAGCGGTATCCGCGGCTGGCTTCCGGGGACGCGCAGACATGCTCCGCACAGTCCTCCCCCAGGTTTTTCCGGCTTACGTTTTCGTAGCATGCCTTCCGGTCCGGGCAGTCGAACCAGCAGCATTCGTTGCACAGGAACACCGCCTTCTGTTTCAGCCCTTCCGTCAATCCGTTCAGGCGGTCGAATTCCCTGTTCAGCCTGAAATCCGGCACCACATACCGGAATTCATCCCGGCTGATTTCCTTTTCAAACTGCCCGAACTCCCGCAGCACCTTGGTGGTGGAGGATACCAGGTAAAAACCGGGATACTTTTCCCGGAGATACCGGAGCAGCAGATCCGAATGGATGATGACGCCGTTTTCGGCCGGTCCGTTTTTCTCAAACAGGGAGCACAGCGCATTGCATTTCCGGTCGGCAAGATGCTCCTGACGGAGCAGGGAATTGCTGAAGGTGAGGCACGCGGAAATCCCGTACTCCTGCGTCAGGGTCGCCGCGTCCTCCGGGCGCGCGTCACCGAATCCGACGCGGCCTCCGCCCCAAAGGCAGTCCGCCGGCGCGCCGTAAATCGAGCCGATTTCACACCAGTCGTAGAAGTATTCCCTGTGGGTGGCAAACAGCGGCAGGAAAACCCGGTACAGCCTGTAAAACTCAAACAGCCCGGGAAGATGATAATATGCCTTCATCCGCAGCCAGCCTCCCTTTCGCTCTTTCCCTCCGGATTATACCACCCGGGCCGGCAAAAAGGGAATGGAAAAGCGTCCGGCATTTTCCGCCGATACGCTCCCTGTCCGATTACCGGGCCCGGCGCAAAATAGAGTTCTCTATTTTTCCGAAATTGATATGTACCAGGACTCCTTTTGCCTGTATAATCATCATCGAAGAAGTGAAAGTACTTGGATACGACGACCGGATAAGGAAATGAGGCAGGCATTATGAGTAAGGCGAAGAAGCTGCTGATCAGCCAGATTTTCTATACCCTGGCACCGCTTCTGCTCCTGGGCTTTCTGGCGGGGCCGGTTCAGGACGCGGTCCGCGCTTCTGACGCCGCCGCCTGGTGGATCCTGCTGGCAGCCCTCGGCGCGGTGGGCCTGAACTGGTATGTTTACTATCTCCTTCACCGGAAACGTCCGTCGCTCCTGGTGTTTGCCCACGGTGTCCTGTGCCTGCTGATCGTATCCGTGATCCAGTATCTCGCGCTGCCGGGATATCATCCCCTGTCGTCCGCGCTGACGTTTGTCGGAACCGCCCTGGCGACGGTTTTCCTGCTTCTGCTCAGCACCTGGCTGGCCGCAAGGACTTCCCGGCCCGCGCACGCGGCGGCAGTCGCCATGCGAATCGCCCTGGCCGTGATCTTCCTGTGCATGGTTTACCAGATCTACGTGGATTTCCGGAACAGCCAGCTGACCGGGGATACCTGGATTACCATCGCGTTCGCGGCTGCCCTGCTCCTGGCGCTGCACAGACGGCTCATTGTTTCCGCCTGGCGCCGTTCCGCCTCGCGCCGCCGGTCAACCGGCCTGGTAGACGGAAAGATTGTCCGGATTGTCGGGGAAACCCACCTGGATCTGGACGGGGATTATGTCACCCTTTTCGATGTGATCATCCGCTTCACGGTCAATGAAATCCCGTATGAAACGCGCGCCCGCGCCTCCCGCGGCAAACTGCGCAGATACGGCAAGGAAAAGCTCATCGGCCGGACCGTCCCGGTGCATTATAATCCGTCCGATCCGACCGAAGCATACGCGGACCGGATTGACCGGCATATCCTGGATCAGGCGGAGGAAGATGAGGAGAATCTTCCGGCGGAGCCTGAAGGGGAAAATGCCTGAGGAGAATGAAACGGGAGCGTGGATCTTTCTGATCCGCGCTCCCGCTTTTTTCTGTTTTCGTCCGGCCTTATTCGGTAAACAGCGCCGTGGAATAATACCGGTCGCCGCTGTCCGGCAGCAGGGCCACGATGACCTTGCCCTTGTTTTCCGGGCGCTTTGCCAGTTCGATCGCGCCGTGCAGCGCCGCGCCGGAGGAAATGCCGACGGAGATTCCTTCCTTTTTCGCCAGCAGTTTGGCTGCCGCGAAAGCGTCCGCGGCGGCGGCCCGGAAGATCTCGTCGTACACGCCGGTGTTCAGCACGTCCGGTACAAAGCCGGCGCCGATTCCCTGGATTTTGTGTGCACCCGCGCGGCCCTCGGACAGCACCGGGGAATCCTCCGGCTCCAGGGCGACGATCTTCACGGCGGGATTCTGCTGCTTCAGGTACTCGCCGACACCGGTCAGCGTACCGCCCGTGCCGACACCCGCAATAAACAGATCCACTTTGCCGTCCGTGTCCTTCCAGATTTCAGGGCCGGTGGTCGCCCGGTGAACGGCCGGGTTCGCCGGATTCACAAACTGCCCGGGTATAAAGCTGCCGGGAATCTCCTTCGCGAGCTCCTCCGCCTTCGCGATCGCGCCTTTCATGCCCTTGGCGCCTTCGGTCAGCACCAGTTCCGCGCCATAGGCTTTCAGGATATTCCTTCTTTCCACGCTCATGGTTTCCGGCATGGTCAGGATGATCCGGTATCCCTTGGCCGCGGCAATGGACGCCAGGCCGATGCCCGTATTCCCGGAAGTCGGCTCGATGATAACGGAGCCTTCCTTCAGCAGGCCCTTCTGCTCCGCGTCCTCAATCATGGCCTTGGCGATTCTGTCCTTGACGCTTCCAGCGGGATTGAAATACTCCAGCTTGACCAGCACCGTCGCTTCCAAACCCAGTTCCTTCTCAATGTTCGTGACTTCCACCAACGGGGTGTTCCCGATCAGTCCCAGCGTTCCTTTATAAATGTTTGCCATGTTTCCGTCCCCCTTGCTCTCCTTCGTTCGGTTGATATGGTCCGGATTATAGCCCCTATTACCTATCTTGTCAATAGGTTTTTTGAGTTCTTCTTTTTTTGTACCGGAGCAAAGCGGATCCACCCTTTCGGATCATTGCTCCGGGTAAAAAAATATGCTATAATCCGCACGTAAACGAAGTTTTGTGATGCGGCGCGGCATTCGGGGAATGCACGGGAGGCGCCGGCGGAGGGAAAATGGATATTTCCAATATGATTACGCTCCTGGGCGGGGTGGCGATGTTCCTCTTCGGAATGTCGCTGATGGGAGACGGCCTGAAGAAAGTGGCGGGCAATCGGCTTGAGCTGATCCTGTACCGGCTGTCCAGCACACCGCTCAAGGGCATTTTTCTTGGCACGGGGGTGACCGCGGTCATCCAGTCTTCAGCCGCCACCAGCGTCATGGCGGTCGGTTTCGTCAACTCCTCCATGATGCGCCTGCGCCAGGCGATATCCATCATCATGGGCGCGGTCATCGGTACCAGCATCACCGGCTGGATCATCTGTCTTTCCAGCCTGGGCGGAGAGGATGTCTCCCCGCTGCTGAAACTGATGTCCACAGAAGGGATCAGCGCGATCGTCGCCATCGCGGGCATCCTGATGCGGATGATTTCCAAAAAGAAATCCGTCCGCCATGTCGGCGATATCCTGATGGGCTTCGCCGTACTGATGTTCGGCATGAAAACCATGAGCGGATCGGTCTCCGGGCTGCATGACGATCCCGCTTTCCAGTCCTTCCTGGTCAGTTTCAGCAATCCCTTCCTCGGGATCCTGATCGGTATTCTAGTGACCGCGATCCTACAGAGCGCTTCCGCTTCCGTCGGTATCCTGCAGGCGCTGTCCAGCACCGGCCTGATTACGCTGGATGTGGCCCTGCCCATTATCCTGGGTATAGCGATCGGCGCTTCTGTGCCGGTCCTGCTTTCTGGCATCGGATCCTCCCGGGACGGGAAACGCGCCGCCCTGTCCTACCTGATCATCGAGCTTTCCCGCTCGGCGCTGTTTGCCGGGGTGTTCTATATCCTGAACGCGGTCCTGCATTTCTCCTTCATCAACATGACGATGAACATGTTCTGGATCGCGCTGGTCAACACGATCTTCCGCGTTTCCACGGTGATCCTGCTGGCGCCCTGCATCCCGCTCTTTGAAAAGCTGGCAATCCGCCTGATTCCTTCCGATCCGGAGGAGGACGCGGAAACCGAGGACATGAAGCGGCTGGAGGAACGCTTCATCGCCTACCCCACCCTGGCCGTGGAGCAGACCCGCCTGACCATCAACAAGATGGCGGAGCTGACGCGCAAGTCCATGCTGGACGCCATCGCGCTGCTCACCGACTATTCCGAAAAAGGGCTGCAGGAAATTGTCGCCCTTGAATCGCTGGTGGACCGGTATGAGGATAAGATCGGCAGCTACCTGCTCCGCCTGACCGGGCAGGAAATGACCGACACCCAGAATAAAGCCGTCAGCCAGTACCTCCGCGCGATCACGGATCTGGAGCGCATCAGCGACCATGCCCTGAACATCGCCCAGCGCGCCGAGGAGATTCATGAGAAAAAACTCAAATTCTCTGACAAGGCGAAAAAGGAAATGGCCAACCTGGAAGCTGCCGTCATCCAGATCATCAGCATTACCTTTGACAGTTTCCTGAACGACGACGCGGAAAGCGCCCTCCGGGTGGAGCCGCTGGAGCAGGTCATCGACCAGATCTGCCGCCGGATGCGGGAGTGGCACACCGCGCGCCTTCAGAAGGGAAAGTGCACCATCGGCAACGGCTATGTGTTCAACGACCTGATCTCCGATTATGAGCGGGTTTCCGATCACTGCTCCAATATCGCCATCGTGCTCGTCGACCTGCTGGACAACTCGCTGGATGTCCATGAGCTGTCCGAAAGCATCCAGCAGGATGAATCCCGCCACTTTGATGAGTACTACGAGGAATATGCCGCGATTTACCTGAAGAAAAAGGATGATTTCAAAGACAGCTGATCCTGTTTTTCCGCTTGACGAAAGGCCATATTCCTGTTTATGATGGAATCAGCCGAAACAGGCAAAAACAAAACAGAAAGGATGAATCATCATGAAGTACGAATGCCCCTGCGGTTATGTGTATGATCCCGCCGTCGGCGATCCGGACAGCGGCATCGCTCCCGGCACCGCTTTCGAGGATATCCCGGAGGATTGGGTATGCCCGGTCTGCGGCCTCGGAAAGGACGCCTTTACCCCCGCCTGATTGATCCCTGTGAAAAGAGGAACATGCTGAAATGAACATTGTCTGCCTGGATCTGGAAGGTGTACTGGTTCCCGAAATCTGGATCGCGTTTTCCGAAGCGAGCGGTATTCCCGAGCTTCGCCGCACCACGCGGGACGAGCCGGATTACGACAAACTGATGAAATGGCGCCTCGGCATCCTTCGCGAGCACGGCCTCGGCCTGAAGGATATCCAGCGCACCATCGCGACCATTGATCCGATGCCCGGCGCGAAAGAGTTCCTGGATACGCTCCGCAGTGAAACCCAGGCCATCATCCTTTCCGATACCTTTACCCAGTTCGCTTCTCCCCTGATGAAGAAGCTCGGATGGCCGACCCTGTTCTGCAACGAGCTGGAGGTCGGTGAGGACGGGATGATTACCGGATACCGGATCCGCATTGCCCAGAGCAAGCTTTCCACCGTGAAGGCCCTCCAGAGCGTCGGGTTTGAAACCATTGCCGCCGGGGACAGCTACAACGACCTGGGCATGATCCAGGCCAGCAAAGCCGGCATCCTCTTCCGCAGCACGGAACAGATCCGGAAAGACCATCCGGAGCTTCCCGCGTGCGAATCCTACGAGGACCTGCTGGCCCTGATCCGCAAGGCGCTGTAAGGCGCGCGTTCCTCCTGAAACCACATGCCGGACCGTGAAAACGGTCCGGCAGTTTATTTGACAATCCCGGCCCGAATCCATAAAATAGAGAACATCCGGATGCCGGAAAGCCGCTTATATGAAAGGGCTGCATACGATGAAAAAATCCAGGCTCCTGCCCCTCTTTCTCCTGCTCCTGGCAGTTGTTCTGCTGCCGCACGTATCCGCGGCCGGTGAAGAAATCCGCGGATACCTGAAGGGAAGCGGCTGGCAGTATCTGCAGATGGGTGAGTATCCATATGAGGAGGACGGGACGCCTGCGCCGGTCCTCTGGCGGATCCTTTCCGTGGACGACGGTCAGATCCTGGTGCTGACCGAATACGTTGTGGACCAGAAGCAAATCATCTTTGAAACAGACCAGAAGATCATCGAAAAGCACGCATTCCGGCGGATCTCTTCCTACCCGGAAAGCGATCTGTATCCCTGGCTGAATACGGAAGGCATGGACCTGATGTTCGGGCAGGACCCGATTCGGGCCGCCGTGATTGAAGTCCCGGAGCTGGGGCTTCTTTACCCCCTGCCGGACACTGATCTCCTGAATGATCAATACGGGTTCAGCCGCAACCCCTGGGGTGAAGAATTGAACGCGCATCCGGACCGGCAGGCTGTCTGCACTCCCTATGCAAAGGCCAAAGGCCTGTATGTACATCACGACAACAGAAAGAGTCCCTACTGGTGCGTCGCGATCAAAGGCGCAAGCGACTATAAATTCGGACTGGTCGGATATAACGGGCATATCAGCTGGGGAGCATATACCAATTCCAAGGTGGCCGGGCTGCGTCTGGCCGTAAGGCTGGACCGGAACAAAGTCCGGATCACCGGCGGAAGCGGAACCAAGGACGATCCTTTCATTCTGGAAGCGGCGGAACCGACGGAAATTGTGACGGAAGTTTCCGGTCAGGAAGAGACATTCCCCACTCCAGGTGCCGATTCGCCGTCTAATCCAGAGGATTCTTCCATTGCAGATCATGTTTCCGGCGCGATTTCGGATTCTGCCCCCACTGAAGCACCGGTTCCGGAAGAGGACACTGTACCCGAATGGAACCAGGTGGTTTCCGGGGAAGAACCTGCTTCCTCCGCCGAACCGGACACTGTCCTGATCTCCCTGGTGGGCGACTGTTCCATCGGGGACGCGATCGGCTCCATCAAGCGCCTCAATTCCTACCATTCGGTAATCGACCGGGAAGGGTACGCCTGGCCGTTTTCTTTAGTGAAAAAATACCTCGCGGAGGATGACCTGACGGTTGCCAACCTGGAAGTAGTGTTCACGGAGCGGACGGGGCACAAGGACATCAAATACCCTCTGCGCGGCGCGCCGGACCACGTCAACGTTCTGCTGGAAGGCAGCATCGAGGCGGTCAACACGGTCAACAACCACTGCATGGATTACCGCAACGAGGGCTATGAGGACAGCCTCGCCGTACTGGACGAGGCGGGAATCGGCCATTTCGGTTCCGTGAATTACGCTTATGCCAACAATGCCCATGACGATCTCCTGGTAAGGGAAATCCGCGGAATCCGTTTCGGTTTTGTCGGCATGACCTATCCCCAGTCACGCGACCTGGACCCGCTGATTGAGCGGATCCGGAAACTGAAGGAAGAGGAAGGCTGCGATATCGTTATCGTCAGCCTTCACTGGGGGCGGGAAACACACCTGACGAACACTTCTTCCCAGGCAGTTTTTGCCCGTCAGCTGATCGACGGCGGCGCGGACGTGATCTACGGCCATCATCCGCACGTCCTGCAGCCCATGGTATTCTACAAGGATAAACCGATCCTGTTCTCAACCGGGAATTTTACCTTCGGCACCATGTCCCAGGTCGACCCGCACACGGGAATCTTCCGCCTGACCTACCGGAAGGACGGGGACCGGGTCCTTCTTTCCTCCATCGAGGTTATCCCCTGCCGGACCTCCGGTCCGGATGATTACCGGCCGTTTGAGCTGACGGATGAGGCGGAACGGAAAAAGACCTGGCAGATTCTCTCTCCCAGGTCCGCTCCCTATGCCTGTGAAGCCGCGCCGGATGATTTCCGGGAATCCGGCATTGTCCGGTTTGATGATAACGGAAAAGTGATCCGTACCGCAGAGCCTTAAGCCTGCGGTCTTTCTTTTTCCGCCCCGGCAAGATATACCGCGGCGCCGATCGCCAGCACGGCCAGGGCGATCATCCCATACAAGATCGGGGCAATCCTTTCCCACTGGTCTGAAACAAACACAACCAGGAGCGCAACAACCGCCGCGGCAAACGGAACAGCAAAGATCAGGCCGCGCGCTTTACGGAACACCAGCAGCATCACCGCCATAGAAACAGCGGTCAGCGCCATGGCGATCTCCATCGCCAGGTTGTACTGCGGCTTGTCGAATACGAATTCAGCAAAAATCACGCCCAGTGCCGCGAAAACCACCGTGGCGCAGATCAGCATCAGCTTGTTCAGCTCCGGTTTCCGCCGGATCAGAATCACCGCCAGGACCGCAAGGATCGCGGCCATCGCCGCCAGTTGGGAAAAGCGGACCTGGGGATTCAGCCGGACGAAGGTATCCATACGCATCTGCTCCAGCAGGATCTGGGTGCAGCCAAGCGCCGTCAGGAACAGCGCGGTCTGCCGGCCCTCCATGGCTCTCTTCGCCCGCAGAAGCAGGAAGACGAGGATTACAGCCGCAGCAGCGGCCTCCCAGAACCATACCGCCAGTTTCCAGTCCGTATAGAATTCATCCTGGTAGGTAATATAGGAGACCGGGAAAAACTGGAGGCTCTCCGCGTCCACCCATTCGCCGAATCCCTGTCCGGAAACCCAGTCGCCCACCCGGGCAAAAACCAGCGCGGCGCACGCGCCGGGCGCCAGGGAGTCGAGCACGGCCAGGGGCCGAAGCTTCAGGATTCTCGCGCCGATGATCGCTGCCAGGGCGCCGCCGGCCAGGGCGCCGTACAGGGTATATCCTCCCTGCCAGATCCGCAGGAACAGAACGCCCTTCCCTTCCTCCGGAATATAACCCGGGGGACAGAAAAGAACCCAGAAGATATGCCCGAACAGCAGGGCGCCCAGAATGACAGGCGCCAGCAGCGGGCGGACCTCCCGGTTTTTCCACACAAGAAGCACACCGGCCAGGGCGCCGGCAAAAATAATCAGGCTGTAGGGGGTCACCTGGAAGGATCCGATGACCAGGACAGGCTCCATGGATGTCATAGATCAGTATCTTCTTTCCTGATAATCATTCCGCCGGATTCAGATCCGGCTCCGCGGTGACAAAATAGATGATATCGGTAATGCCCCGCTTGTTCTTGCTCTGCAGGTTGTTGATCCGGTCATTCCCGAGGACCAGCCAGGTGGAGGATCCGCCGTCCAGGTTGTATGCCTGTTTCGCGCCGCAGGCCTGCGCCAGCAGAGCCAGCTCGTTGATGTTGAAGCCGCCGTCCGCCGACTGCTCCGGCCCTTCCGTGGTAATCAGCAGATAACTGAGCTCGTCGATCTGGCAGATCGCCTGGCGCTGCTGCCGGGCGGGAATATTCATCTTTTTCCGTTCGTTGTCCGGATACTGCTGCGCCTCGCCGTCGATGACCAGCGCCGGACCGAACACGAAGCTGTGCTTGATCTGACCTTCAAACGCGTCGAAATCGGACAGTTCCGGCTGCTTCAGAATGTGGAAATTCCCGTCAAAGTCGACGATCAGGGCGTCAAAATCCCCGTACCGCGCCTTGTGAAGCTGGATGCCCTGCCGGGCCACCAGCCCGAAGCCGTGTCCGCCGGCCCAGTCGCCGTTGATAGCCACCACAAAATGAACCGTCCGTGCCAGGCTGGTCGGCCATTCCAGGTTCTCCTGCGGATACTGCGCCGTAAAGGCCGCCTGCAGCTGGCTGGCGTCCGCGATCTGGACCCAGGTGAACAGTACCTTGGTGCCGTGGTATGTGCCCTCCTCGATCCGGACGGAGATCGTTCCGTCGAGATAGCCGGTCAGGTTCCCGTCCTCGTCCCGGATGAATCCATCCTCATGGGGAGCATAGACCGCTGCGCCGCTTCGGTAATCCGCCCGTTTCGGCGTCGGCAGCGGTTCCACATCGGGATTCGCCAGGACCACCGGTTCGTATACCGGAACCGGGTCGTCCGCCTCTTCGGCGCCGGCGTCCGTCATCATGACGGAGGACGGCACGATCAGCGGGATAAGAAGCAGCAGGATAATCAGGGAAATCAGCCACAGCAGCCTGCGCGGATTGTTCATGAACAGCCTCCGGTATCTCAGCTTTCCGGCTTTTCAGCGCGGAAGATTTGCATTTCAATTTATCATGGAATCCTCCGGATTGTCAACGCAAACCGGCCGTTCCCTGGCGGTCCCTCCGGCATTCCGGGCGTGTTGCCCTCCCGCCGCGCCCGGCGAATTTCTGGAAAAAACAGGAATTATCCTTGAAAAACCCTGTCCGGCGGATATAATTGGAAACGGAGCGGAAACAAGTTCAGAAAGCAAAAGGAGTGGCGCGGAAAATGAAAGCGGCGATTCGTAAACCCGGCGTTCAGACCGCTGCGCTGATCTGTCTGTGTTTCCTGCTCAGTTCCACGGGCTGGCTCTCCTGGGAATACCACCTGATCCCGTTTGTTCCGGCGGTTACGGCCGATATTTGCACCATGGTCATCGGATACCTGCTCCAGGCGGCGGGGATCGGCATTGTGATGATGATTCTGCGTTTCCGGCCGGGATGGGTCAGGCCCCTGTTTCCGGCCGTGCTCATTCTCCACCTTCTGTTCATGGTCCCGGCGGTCATCAGCCCCTATACGGCAGGCGTTCTGGTTTTCGGGTTCCTGATGAACCTGTGCTGCGGCCTGATCGCGGGCCTGTATCTGTTTTACCTGACCGCTGCGGTCGATCCGGCCCGGAGGGCCGCTACCTTCGGCTTTGGGTACGGGGCGGCGATTCTGCTCCAGTGGCTGATGTCGCTGACTTGGAAAACCGTATATTATTCCGAAAAGGTGCTGCTGATCTGCGCGGTAATCACCGGTGCGGTGCTGCTGCTCCTGCCGCGCGTCAGGCCGGCGGGTTCCGCCGGAAAGGCGGAGACGGAAGAGGAAAACGCCGGAGACACCGGCGGGGAGGAACGGGCGGCAAAGCAGCAGGATCCGCCGCTGACCGGTTCCTTCCTCCTGCTGACCTGCGGACTGGTATTCCTGTTCAGCCTGATCAACAGCAGCGGTTTCGCGTTTCCCGCGGCAGACGTACTGCAGAACGTCAATGTGGAGCTCTCCCGGATGGTTTACGCCGCCGGCCTGATCATTGCCGGCATCGCGGCGGACAAAAACAGGAAATACGGCGCGATCTGCGCGCTGGCCGCCCTGATGATGCCGTTCATTATCCTGGCGCTTCAGAAAGAAACCGTTTCGACAGTAATCTTCTGGGCGCTGAGCTATTTTACCTTCGGCTTTTACGCAGTGTACAGGGTGATCCTTTTCTCGGATATCGCTTCCGAAAAGAAGCTTCTGTACCTGTCCGGATTCGGCCTGATGATCGGCCGTGCCGGAGACGCGGTGGGCGAAGCGTTCTGCCTGCTGCTGAGCGGCCATATGAAATGGCTGATCGGCCTGACGGCAGCGCTATTCATGGTCGCGGTATTTGTCTTCTTCCGGGTTTACGGAAAACTGTATGTGCCGGAAATCCGGCAGGAGCAAAGTGAAAAGGAAAAATTCATGCGGTTTGCGGTGGCCCATGACCTGTCCTCCCGGGAAAGGGATATGCTGCGCCTCCTGCTGGAAGGCAAAACCAACGTCGAAATCGCGGCCGCCCTGTCCATCTCGGAGAACACGGTGAAATTCCACATCCGGAACCTGCTGCAGAAAACCGGGTGCAGGAACCGGAATGAGCTGATTGCCAGCTACACCAATAATATCAACGCCTGAAGAGGCCACCTATCCCTTACCTACCCCGCCCCGAAGCCGGCCCTACCCATATTCAAGCCTTGTCCCCATCCCGCTTTTCCGATAGATTATGCTTGTATCAATGGATACAGACATATGAATATCGGGCTTGAAAGGATGGGTGTTTTGCTTATGAAGAAAACCGTCTTCCTGCTGGTTGCCGTGCTGCTTGCGGCGGCGATGCTTCCGTTCGCCGGATACGCTGAAGACGCGGCAAAAGACGTCTGGATCGACAACACAGTGGACAACAGCGTTTCCTATGTGATCGGATCCGTTGTGGAAACTTTCACCGACGCGAACGGCGTGGAAATCAAAACCACCGTGACGATCTGCAACGACAAATTTTCCGTCGGCTATTCAACCCCGAAAACAGACGAGGTGCAAAAGGCAATCGATCAGGCGACCCAGACGATTAAAAACAAGTACGGTTCGTCTGTGGAGGTCACCTGCACGGTAAAAGAAGGAGAAAAATGGGATCACCGCAAATACGAAACCGTCGAGGACGGCGACGCCGTCCTGATCGGTGACGCGGATTATCTTCAGGGCGCTTACGGCGTGGACAATCCGACCACCCGGACGCATATCGCCAGCGGTGATTACGGAAAAGAAACCTACTATTATGTCTCAGCTTCCGTGACCCTCGAACCGGAAGAAGAGGAAGAAGAGGAACACGTGCATACCGAGGTGAAGGATCCGGCTGTGGCGCCGACCTGCACAAAATCGGGCCTGACGGAAGGCAGCCACTGCTCTGCGTGCGGTGAAGTGATCAAAAAGCAGGAAACCGTCGCCGCCACAGGGCATACCGAGGTAAAGGATCCGGCCGTGGCGCCGACCTGCACGAAATCGGGCCTGACCGAGGGCAGCCACTGCTCCGTATGCGGTGAAGTGATTAAAAAGCAGGAAACCGTCGCCGCCACAGGTCATACCGTGGTTATCGACAAAGGGATTCCGGCCACCAAAACGGAAGACGGCCTGACGGAAGGCAGCCACTGCTCCGTATGCGGTGAGGTAATCAAAGCGCAGAAAGTGATTCCGGCTTACGGAGAACACCTCTGGAAGGAAACCGGAAGAAATATCATTATCGTGATAAGGGAATGCGAGGACTGCGGCGTCAAAATCTGGATGTACAACCGGAAAGCAACCAATCCGGTCCCCGGCCTGGTGAAGACGTCTGACGGCAGCAGCGCCGGCTATACCTCCGGCGTCGAGACACGGAATGGAAAGAATGTCCTGGTCATCCGGCCGGCGCTGCCGGAAGACGCGGCGGAGAACGGCTTTGCCGTTTCCCTTGGGGCGGACGTGCTGAAGCTGAGCCTGAAGTACAATGTCAAAACCCTGGAAGTGGCCGCGGGAAGCTCTCTCCTGACAGTGGACCTTTCGTCGCTCTCCGGCGGTGTCTTCGCCGCGGATCAGGAAATCGCGGAATACCTGTTTACCGTAGCTCCCGGTGAAGATGGCATGACGGTGAGCGCGGAAGGCGTCTGTGGGGAGGAAATAATCCCCGCTCAGCAGCCGGACGGCATCACATTCACGCCGTAAAAGGCACGGAACTAATGGTAAGTCGCCCGCCCCGGAACCGCCGTTCCGGGGCGGTTTCATTGACATCACCGGCACGCTTTGCTATAATTCCGGTATTCCGAAAGGAGGATACTGGAATGAAAAAACGGATTGCCCTGATCCTGTCCCTTGTCCTGGCCCTGGGGCTCTTTGCCTCCGCGGCCGGCGCTGAAACCTTTATCAAGCCTGACATGGATATGAAGGTCAAGAAGCCTGCTTCCACCGCCAACAACCCCGTGATTGCGGGCGAGGATCCCTATACCGGTCTGCCCACGGATGTTGACGCGTTCACCCCCATCCTGCAGGTGTTTGACGGCGCTGAGGAAGCCTTCCCGCACTGGGGCATCGGTTCTGCCAGCGTCGTGCTGGAGATCCCGAACGACTCCTTCTCCAACTGCAAGCTCCTCGGCCTGTTCACCAGTGAGTTCCCGGAACTGGCGGGCGGCACCCGTTCCGCCCGGATGTGTTCTCTGGTCTTTGCCAACGTCTTCAACAGCATCTATATTTCCGCCGGTCCGGGAATGGCGGAGGACGGAAACGGCAACAACATCGTGGAAACCCAGCGGAAAAAATGGTCCATTTATTCCGAAGACGTCCGGGGCATCAAGCAGCGCTACTGGAACATGCTCGGCAACGACAGCCTGAAGGTCCGGACCTCGGAAGTCGTCAATCCCCACAACCTGCTGGTCCGTGTGGATAAAATCCATGAACTGGCCTCCACTGCAGATTACAGCTTTGAAGCCCGCCCCTTCCTGTTCACGGACGAGGCGCTCACCCGCGGCGACGAGGCCGCGGAAATCACCCTGGACTTCAGCAATTCCGCCGCGAACTGCCGGTTTGAGTACAGCGAGGACGACGGCGGTTATCTCCGCTGGTCCAAGATGGGCAGCCCGAGCAATCCGCCGTCCATCAACTATGACCGCGCCACACAGGAAGAACTGGTCTTCGCCAACGTCATCGTCATGCGTTCGGTCCTGAAGAACAACCGGGCCATCTCCTATGACAACAACCTCGTCGGCGGAGGGCAGGCGGACATCTTCCAGAACGGCCGCCACATCCAGGGCACCTGGTACCGGGCGGACGAGTACAGCCGCCTCATCTTCATGGACGAGAACGGAAACGAACTGGAGTTCCAGCGCGGCAAGACCTTCATCGCGGTCAACAACGCCACCCTGGTGGTCTCCTATGAATAAATAAGATACGGAGGATATGAAAATGCCTGAAACCTATGTCACCGGCGAAACGCTGGTCGGAGAGATTGTTACCCAGTACCCCGAAGCGGTGGAGATCCTGTTCTCCATCGGCATGCACTGCCTGGGCTGCCCCGCTTCCCGCGCCGAATCGCTGGCGGATGCCTGCGCGGTGCACGGAATTGAGGCGGACCGTGTGATCGAGGCCATCAACCGCAGGATCGCGGAAAACAGATAACTTTCGATTCTGATCCGGGAAGGACTTCGCTCCTTCCCGGCTTTTTTGTTCAATGATTGTCCTGCCGTTCTCACTTTTGGGTTTTTCCTTTCGTCTTCGTTGACACATCAACGCGGCAAAGGGTATATTGATAAGTAGCTGCCGGACCGGCAACCGGGTCCGGAAAACGGAGGAGAAGAATATGAAGAAAACGCTGAAAGGATTCCTGGCAGTCCTGCTGCTGCTGAGCCTGCTGCCGACCGTGGGCCTCATGGCCACCTCGGACAACGACTTCTCAGAAGGGCAGCTTAACCCCCAGCTGCCGGGGTCGACCACCAATTATGTCGTGCATACCCATTCCTACGGGGATTGGCAGACAGAGACCGAGCCTACCTGCACGAGGGAAGGCTTAAAAGTCCGGGTCTGCAACTGCGGCGACCGGCAGACCGAATCCATTCCCGCCAAAGGGCACAGCTGGGGTGAATGGACGGTGACGAAGGCCGCCACCTGTAAGGAGACCGGCACGAAAACCCGCACCTGTACCGCCTGCGGGGCCACCGAGACCGAAACCATCGCGAAGACGACGGAGCACAGTTATGGTGACTGGGTGGTCACCAAGGCAGCCACCTGCAAGGAAACCGGCACCCGGACCTGGACCTGTTCCGTCTGCGGCGATACAAAAACCGAAACCATCGCGAAAACGGAGCACAGCTATGGCGACTGGGTCGTCACCAAGGCGGCCAACTGCAAGGAAACCGGCACCCGGACCCGGATCTGTTCCGTCTGCGGCGATACGAAAACCGAAACCATCGCGAAAACGGAGCATAACTGGAGCGCGTGGAAGGTCACCAAGGAGCCTACCTGCGTGGAATCCGGCACCCGGACCCAGACCTGCTCCATCTGCGGCGATACGAAAACGGAAAGCATCGCGATGACCGAGCACCAGTACGGCGCCTGGAAAGTCACCCGGGAACCCACCTGTGTAAGAAAGGGTGTCCAGGAACGCAAGTGCTCTGTCTGCGGTAATGTGCAGACCAAGCAGCTGAAAAAGACAGACCACACGCCCGGGGAATGGACTGTCACCAAAGAGCCGGACTGCCATCATAAGGGCAAGCGCACCACCAAGTGTACGGTTTGCGGAAAGAAGCTGTCGGAAACCCTGCCCAAAACCACCCATGTTTTCGAAGAGTGGGAGATCGAGGTTCCGGAAACGGATCACAGCATGGGCAAGCGCTCCGCGAAATGCACGATCTGCGGCGAAAAGAAGACCGAGAAGTTCTATCCGGAAGGAACGCTCTACCGGGGCGGCGACAATCCGCCGGAAGAAGTAAAAAAGCTGCAGAGCACCCTGCATTCCATGGGTCTGTATAAGGGCAAGATCTCCGGAGAGTTTGACAAAGCCACCGCGGAAGCGGTTAAAAAGCTGGAAAAGGAACTGGGCATCGGCGGGGACGGCATCGCCTGGCCTCTGGTATTGAAATCCCTGGGCCTCTTTGGCAAACCGGGCGAACCTGTTTCCTCTGACCTGAAGGGACACTCCCTGGTGCTGACGGCAGTCCAGACCTCCCCGGTCAAGGACTATTATTCCGCCGGTGACCAGATTACCTACAAGTGGACGCTGACCAACGTCAGTAAAAAGCAGGACGCGATGTCCGTCCGGACCTATTCCTTCAAGGGCCTGAAGCCGGACAAAAAGAAGGACCTGGAGATCGGCCAGCCGGAAACCCTGATTCCCGGCGAGTCCTTTTCGGATGAATATGTCTACACCGTCACCAAGGACGACGCGCTCGCCGGCCAGTTTACCATCGGCTTCATCGGCCGCTGCAAGTTCGGAAAGAAGGCCGCGGAGTCCAACACCGTCCTCTTTGTGAACCACACCAGCGCGGGAACCGGCGGAAGCGGCGGCGCGTGGACCCCGCCGGCGGAAGAGTTGCTGGGCATCACCAAAACTGTGGACAACACACCGGAAAACGGCTTCTTCTTTGTCAAGGGTGAAACGATCCAGTACATGATCGCCATCGAAAACAAGACCTCCTCGGATGTCACCGGCGTAATCCTGACGGACAATATGTTCGCGGATATGAACGGCGACATCGGCACCATCAAGGCCGGGGACATCAAGTTCTTCTCCGCGCCCTACACGGTCCAGGCCAAGGACGTTCCGGCCGGGGAAGTCATCAACACCGCCGTGGTTTCCTACACCGGAACCGACGGCAAGCTGAAGACCGGCAAGGCCACCGCCAAAGCGCCGGTCGGCATGGTCACCGGCGGGCTGTATGTCTGGAAAACCGCCGTCAGCACACCGAAGAACAGCCTGTTCTATCAGGCCGGTGAGAAAGTGACCTTCGAAATCACTGTAGCCAATCCGATCAAGAAAACCTTCACCAATGTCAAGCTGTATGACAAGCTGAGCCCGACACCCAATGATCCCATCAAGGTCATCGGAAAGATGAAGGCCGGCGATAAGGTCACGGTCACCTTCACCCATACGGTCACAAAGCTCGAAGCGAAGCTTGGCAAGGTAACCAACACCGCCCGGGTGGGCTTCACCGACCCCGACCAGAAGAAGCGCCTGAGCGTCTCCAATGTCTGCACGGTCCCGGCCGGCCTGGAATTCGCGGACGGCGTCACCGTCGTGAAGACTGTCATCAACACGCCGGAAAACGGCAAGTACTTTGAGGACGGCGAGGAAATCCGCTTCCAGATCGACGTGACCAACAATACCGTGAAGGATATCACGGACATGGAGATCCGTGACTCCCTGGCGGAAATCGACCTGAACGGCTTCCGGACCATCGCCAAGGGTGAAACCCTGGCGGCCGGGCAGACCGCGACTTACCACTTCAGCTTCCCGGTCGGTCCCGCGGACGTGGAAGACACGAAAGTCACCAACGTCGCCAGCGCCTGGTGGACGGTGGACGCCGTGGATTACACGGAAACCTTCTCCGAACCGGTGACCGTCCCGACCGCCGAAGTGTTGAAGGAACGGAAAGCCGAGCCGGTGAACCTGGACGGAGCCGCCTGCGAGAACGCCCTGACCGCTGTGGGCGAAGGCGTGGCAGTGCATGACGTCACGGAATGCAGCGAGCATGAAAAGACCGCCGCCGATTCCGCCGACCTGGTTGCGCAAAGCGATTACGAACAGGCCCGGAGCCTCTGGGATGAGGATGTCGACGAACTGTACGGCGAATGGATGGATCATACGGATGCCGAAGGAAAGCGGAACGCCGAGGATGAAAAGGCGGCCTGGGAATACCAGTTGGGCGCCCTGGAAGCCTCCGTTTCCCTGATCTGCGGCAGCGACGAAGTCCAGGCGATCGCCGTGGAAGAGCGGATGAACAAGTGCGTCGGCCTGTGCTACGAACTGCACTCCGCGCCGGAAACCCGTTCCGACAGTCTCTCGGGCGAACATGTTTCCATGCCCCAGGCAAAGGAAAGCACGGTTTGTGTCCATACGGCGGTTTACAGCGAGAACGGATCCGCCCGCGTCGAGGACGACCAGTGTGAAAGCCATATGCTGACCATGCAGCTGACGGAGCATCTGCTGGAGATCGCTTCGGACGACGAGGAGATCACCAATGCCTGGCTGCGCGCGCAGGGCAACTGGCTGCTGGAGCTGAATACCATGTATGACGCGTGGTACCTTTCCGCTTCCGATGAATCCCAGCGCGCGAAGATCGCGGATGACCGCATCAGCTTTGACCGGCTGATTGAAGCACGGAGAAAGACCCTTGCGGACCTGTATCCGGATGATCCCGCCACCGCTGCCGAAGTGCTGGCCAATATGATTATGAACCGGACCGAGACCATCTGCCGCCTGCTCCATCACGCGGGCATCCTGACGGATTGATCTCCGGTATCCTCCCCCGCGCCTGAGCGCGAAAGACTTTCAGCGGTCCCGGAAAACCGGGACCGCTTTTATATGAAAAACCGCGAATAACAAAGAATAAATGAGCATTTTGAAAGTTTTGATCATTTATGCCCTGTTTTTCGCCTCTTCCGCCGCGCCCTGACCTTTTTGCTCTTTGACTTTCTTTGACCTTTGATTATAATATAATCAGCGTTCGGGAGAACGGGGTGGCTGATGACCACAGATTGAACCTGCCTGCCGGACGGCGCCCATAGGTGCCGCGGGCAGCCCGCGTGAACGGAGGTCTGTATGATGAGCACTTTTCTTCCCGCTGTTTTCGGTGAAAATATGATGGATGTATTCAATGACTTTGACCGGGATTTCTTCCGGGGTTTCGGCCGGCCGGAGCATATGCTCTACGGCAAGAACGCTTCCCGGATGATGAAGACCGACGTCAAGGAGACGGACGAGGGCTATGAGCTCGATGTGGATCTGCCCGGCTTCCGCAAGGAGGAAATCCGCCTGGACCTGGCCAACGGCTACCTGACCATCTCCACGGAAAAGAACCTGGAGAACAAGGATGAGCGCAAGGGCCGGGTGCTCCGCCAGGAGCGCTGGTCCGGCACGATGTCCCGCAGCTTCTATGTCGGGGAGCATGTGACCGAGGAGGATATCAAAGCCCGGTACGAAAACGGTGTGCTGAGCCTGAAGATCCCGAAGAAGGAAGCGCCGAAGGTTCCTGAAAAGAAAACGATCCTGATCGAAGGATAATACCCCTTCCCCTGTCCGGGGCGCGGTTTCCGCGCCCCGGAATTTTTGTTTTTCCCCTCTTGCATTGTCCCTCCGGAAGTGATATAACACTGCGAGCGGCCGAATGGGGCCGCGGAAAGAAGCGTATGGTATGGCCCGCAGTATGACCCGTGACCTGACGGAAGGAAAACCGCTGAAGCTGGTGGTATCCTTTGCCCTTCCCCTTCTGTTCGGGGTCCTTTTCCAGCAGTTTTACAGTTTCGTCGACACCGCGGTGGTCGGCCGTTTCCTCGGTCCGGATAAACTGGCCGCGGTCGGTGCCACCGGTTCCGTCAATTTTCTGATCATCGGGATGTGTCTCGGGCTTTGCTCCGGGTTCGCCATTCCGGTCGCTCAGGCCTTCGGCGCGAAGGACGAGGGGGAAGTGCGCCGCTGCGTCTGGCATTCCGTGATCCTCAGCGCCGTGCTCAGCGCTGTTTTCGCCCTGGCGGCGGTCCTTTTGTGCCGGCCGCTGCTGCGCCTGATGAACACCCCGGAGGAGATTCTGGATTCCTCCGCCCGGTATATCGGAATCATCTTCGCCGCCATTCCCTGCTGCGTTCTGTACAACATGGCCGGCGGTATTCTCCGCTCTCTGGGGGACAGCCGGACGCCGGTGGTCTTCCTGGTCATCGCGTCCCTGGTCAACATCGCGCTGGATCTTTTCCTGATCATCGCCTGCGGAATGGATGTCGCCGGCGCGGCGCTCGCCACCGCTGTCAGCCAGCTGATTTCAGGTATTGGCTGCGTCATTGTGATGATCCGCCGCTTCCCGATCCTCCGGCTCCGCCGGGAGGACCGGGTGTTCGACCGCCGGCTCGCCCGCCGGATGCTGTGCATCGGCCTGCCCATGGGCCTGCAGTTCTCCATCACGGCCATCGGTTCCGTCATGCTGCAGTGGTCTGTCAACGGCCTGGGGGTAAACGCGGTCGCCGCGATCAGCGCGGCAGTCAAACTCAGCGCCTTCTTCGCCTGTGTTTTCGATGCCCTTTCCTCCACGATGGCCACCTTTGCCGGCCAAAACATGGGCGCCCGGAAACTGGACCGCGTCGGTCAGGGGCTGCGCAGCGCTTCGGTGCTCGGCATCGTCTACTGCCTCCTGGCTTTCGCGGTGGTCGCGCTGTTCTCCCGTTCCCTCCTGTCCCTCTTCATCGATCCCGCCGCCGCGCCGGAGGTTGCTTCCATGGCCTCCCGTTTCCTTTTAATCAACGCGGCGTTCTATATCCCGCTTCTGTTCGTGAACATCGTACGCCTGAGTATCCAGGGCATGGGTTTCACCCGGATCGCCATGCTGGCCGGCCTTTTCGAAATGATCGCCCGGACAGCGGTCGCGCTTTTCGTCGTCCCTGCCGCCGGTTTCACCGGCGCCTGCTTCGCGAGCCCTGCCGCCTGGGTTCTGGCCGACCTTTTCCTCTTCCCCTGCTATTTCCGGGTCATGCGTTCCCTCCGCGAGCGCCTCATGCCGCAGACGGACGCGCAGCCTGCCCCGCGCCGGAAGGTGCTCAGCCTCCGCCGCGCGGCGTGACCTGTTCCCTTTCCCGAAGGCTTTTCCTTTTCCGGCAGGCGATTGCAAACGCCTGCCGCTTCTGTTATAATTCAGGACATGAAACCGTGATCGGACAAATAACCATGCCTATCTTTCCCGATTCACCCTGTTTTTTCTCCGGACTGCCTGTTATGCTTCAGATATCCGGAGACGGATGACGAGAAAAGATGAAAGGAGGAGTCGCTATGGATCCGGTAGTCGGCAATATTATCCTGATTATCTGCTTTGTGGTCGGCAGCGGGCTGATTGTCCTGGAGGCGTTTATGCCCGGGTTCGGCGCGGCCGGGATTTCCGGACTCATCCTGGAAATCGTCGGCATCGTCTTTACCGGCAGAATGTATGGTCCCCGCTGGGCGGTCATCGCCACGCTGCTGGTGATCCTGCTGGTCGGCCTGGCAGTGTTCCTGTCGTACCGGAGTATCCGGAACGGCCGGCTGAGCCGCAGCCCGCTGGTCCTGAAGGATACGGAAGCCGTGGTGGATACGGAGAATCCCCCGGCTGAAAGTCCCTGGGCCGGACAGGAAGGCACGGTGGCCACACCGCTGCGTCCCGCGGGTTTCATTGAAATCGGCGGAACCCGCCTGACCGCCGCCACTTCAGGAGAATTCCTGGAAAAAGGCGCCGCGGTCGTTGTCGTCGGAACGGAGGGCGACCACCTGGTCGTTCGCCGGAAATAAGCTGTAGGACCATTTTAGGAGGAGGAGAAGAAAATGCCTGATATCCTGATTCCCGTCATTATTGTCGTCGCCATCGTCGTGCTGGCGGTCTTCCTGCACTTCGTGCCCATGGGCCTGTGGATTTCCTCCCTGGCCAGCGGCGTGCACGTATCCATCAGTTCGCTGGTCGGTATGCGGATCCGCCGCATCCAGCCCCAGCGCCTGGTTTACCCCCTGATCAAGGCCAACAAAGCCGGCCTGAACCTGACCATCAGCCAGCTGGAAACCCACTACCTGGCTGGCGGTAATGTGGACCGCGTGATCAACGCGCTGATTGCCGCCCAGCGGGCGAATATCGAGATGGCCTTTGAAAAGGCCTGCGCGATCGACCTGGCCGGCCGTGACGTATTCCAGGCCGTGCAGATGAGCGTTACCCCCAAAGTCATTGAAACCCCCGTGGTCGCCGCGATCGCGAAGGACGGTATCGAACTGCGGGCCAAGGCCCGTGTCACCGTGCGCACCAATATCGAACGCCTCGTCGGCGGCGCCGGTGAGGAAACCGTCATCGCCCGTGTCGGCGAAGGCATCGTTACCACCGTCGGCAGCGCCGAAACCCACAAGCAGGTGCTGGAGAATCCCGACCTGATCAGCCGTACCGTGCTGGACAAGGGCCTGGATGCCGGAACCGCCTATGAAATCCTGTCCATCGATATCGCGGACGTGGACGTCGGCCGCAACGTCGGTGCCCAGCTGCAGATGGACCAGGCGGAAGCCGACCGCCGCATCGCCCAGGCGAAGGCCGAAGAACGCCGCGCCATGGCTGTGGCCCGCGAGCAGGAAATGAAAGCTTCCGTTCAGGAAATGCGCGCCAAGGTG
>JAILIE010000026.1 GCA_024695415.1 Clostridiales bacterium
AAACGGGGATGGTTTTATCTCCTTTTTTGCTTCTGAAAGCCGGGAATCCCGGAAGACTTATTCTTCCATACACCTTCGGAAGATCGTTTTTTCATGGTGCGGCGCTGATTCAAACCGGATCAGAGTTTTGCTGACGGGTGAGGAATGACCACTGAATGCATCTTGGTCGCTCCTGAGTGCATCCTGGTCGTATGAATATTGAGTTTTAAACCGGTTTATGGATAATGCGGTAAGGAACCGCGCGACACCGCCCCCGAAGGGATTGAAAGGAAGGCTGAATGATGAAAACGGTGATTCATGATCTTGGAAAAGAACAGAACGAAAAGATGCTTGCTTCCGCGGACCGGGTCGTCTGCGCGGACGGCCGGTATGCGCCGTGCCAGGGATGCTTCAAGTGCTGGACAAAGCATCCGGCCGCCTGTGCCATGAAGGACGAACTCCATCAGGCCTGCAGGATACTCGGAACAGCCGACGACCTGACCGTCATCACCGAAAACCTGTACGGATCATACAGCCCGGCGGTGAAAAACATCCTGGACAGGAGCATCGCGACCTCCACTCCGCTCAGCACCTATCGGAAAGGGCAGATGCACCACACGCTTCGCTACGGAAAGCGAAACCGTCTTCATATCGTTGTGTACGGACGCATGAACGACGCGGAAAAGGACACCTGGCAGCTGATGGCGGAGCGGAACGCGGCCAACATGGGATTCAGGGAATACAGCATTACATTCTGCGCGGACGCGGAAGAAGCAGGGAGGACGGCATAATGGAAAAGACAGTACTGATCAATTGCAGCCCGAAGCGGAAACTGAGCGTATCGGGCTTTCTGATGAAATGCGCCGGGATCCTGATCCCGGGCAAAAAAGAATATCTGCAGCTGAGGACTCCGGCGGACCGCCGGCCCATTCTCCAGGCCCTGAAAGACGCGGGAAAAGTGGTCTTTGTCACACCGCTGTATGTCGACAGCGTTCCTTCGCATATGCTGTCCTTTATGCGGGAAATGGAAGATTTCTGCAGGGAAAACGGCCTCCGCCTGAAGGTCTACGTGATCGCCAACAACGGTTTCATCGAGGGAAAGCAGAACGAATCCCTGATGCGGGTGATGGAAAACTTCTGCGCGCGCGGCGGGCTGGAATTCGATGAAATAATGATGTCGGTAGTATGTCGGTAGTAGCAACCAAAAAACACCCAAAAAGCGGCAGTTTTAGCCTGGCTCCGGAGGACATAAAAAAATCCCCGGAGCCTTTATTTTCAAAGGCTTCAGGGAAGTGAGCCCGGCGGGATTCGAACCCACGACCTTTTGATTCGTAGTCAAACACTCTATCCAGCTGAGCTACGAGCCCACATGCTGATCGACAGCTCAGATATATTATCACAGGGCACAGGCCATGTCAAATATTTTTTTGTCCCGTTGATGACAAAAGCCGGATCGGATGATATGATGGTCCGGTATTGAGAAGAACAAAGGCACGCCGGATCAGCGAAGGAGGATCACACCGCATGAGTTATATCGAGGTGCGCGACCTGCGCAAAACCTTCACCGTCCGGAAAAAGCGGGAAAAGGGTTCGCTCTTCCGGGAAAGGGAAACGGTGGAAGCCCTCAAGGGCATTTCCTTCTCCGTGGAGCAGGGCGAGCTGCTGGGCTATATCGGCCCCAACGGCGCGGGAAAATCCACGACGGTCAAGATCCTCTCCGGCATCCTGACCCCCGACAGCGGAACCGTGTCCGTGAACGGCCGGGTGCCCTGGGAGAACCGGAAGGAGCATGTACGCCATATCGGCGTGGTGTTCGGCCAGCGTTCCCAGCTCTGGTGGGACGTACCCCTGCTGGACAGCTATTCCCTGCTGAAGGATATCTACCGCCTGCCGGAGGCGGACTACACCTCCCGCCTGAAAGAACTGACGGAAGCGCTGGAACTCGGCGGGCTTCTGCGGACGCCCCTCCGTCTCCTGAGCCTCGGCCAGCGGATGCGCGCGGAGCTTTGCGGATCCCTTCTGCACCGTCCGGAACTGCTTTTCCTGGACGAGCCGACCATCGGCCTGGACGCGGTCAGCAAGCTGGCGCTCCGGGATTTCCTGCTCTGGGAAAACCGGGAGCATGGCACCACCATCCTCCTGACCACCCACGACATGGAAGATATCGCCGCCCTCTGTCCCCGGGTCATGGTGCTCGGCCACGGACAGAAGCTGTTTGACGGGGACCTGCAGGACCTGCTGCGCCGCTTTGACACCACGCGTACGGTCACCGTCCGCTATGAACCGGACATTTCCGCCCTCTCCCTGCCGGAATCCGCGGCGGTTTCCCGCTCCGGTTCCGACTGGATTATTTCCTACGCGCCGGACCAGCTGCCGACCGCGCAGCTGATCTCCCTCCTGCAGGACGCCGGATCCATCCGGGAGATGACCCTGCAGCCGGAGAATATCGACCACCTGATCGCCGCGATGTACCGGGAGATGGATCTATGAAAGCATATCTTTCCGTATTCCGAATGCGCCTGCGCATGGAAACCCAGTACCGCGGCGCGATGCTGGGCGGCATCGTCTGCCAGATGTTTTTCGGCCTGATCCTGATCGCCCTGTACCGCGCACTGTACGCGAGCAAGCCGCAGGCCATGCCGCTCTCCGGCGTCGTGACCTATGTATGGATCCAGCAGGCGTTTTTCCGGATGCTCGCCGCGACGGACTCCGACCTGGCGGATAAAATCCGCACCGGGAATATCTCCTATGATCTCTGCCGTCCGGTCAGCATGTATGGATTCTATTATTCCCGCGCGGCGGCCCAGAAGCTGACCGGCAGCCTGATGCGCGCCGTGCCGATGCTCGTCTTTGCCGCGCTGCTTCCGGAAGGCTGGTGCATTTCCCTGCCCGCGTCCCTTCCCGGATTCCTGCTGGCGCTGTGCGCGCTGCTGCTGGGGCTTCTGTGCGTCTGCGCCCTGGAGAATATCATGGTCGCCTTCACGATGCGCACCCTGGACCCCCGCGGAATGCAGGGCCTGCTGACGCTTCTGATGATGACGCTCTCCGGCAACATCCTGCCGCTGACCCTGTTCCCGGACAGCTGGCAGAAAGTGATTACGCTCTTTCCCTACGCCCAGCTGCTGGACGCGCCGATCCGCCTGTATACCGGGGAATATCCCCCGTCGGAGGCGCCCCGGATCCTGCTGACGCAGCTGGTCTGGATCCTGGTCCTGGTCGGAACCGGCCTCGCCATGTGGCGGTCCTGCCGGAAACGCATGATTCTGCAGGGAGGCTGATGATATGAATACGATTCGTCTGTACCTCCGGTCTATGGGCATGCTGATCCGGTGCCAGCTGGAATATCCCGTTTCCTTTTTTATGCAGACCCTCGCCCAGCTGGTCATGGAGGGCGGGGAAATGATGGCCGTGATCCTGGTCATCGACCGCTTTGGGCACCTCGGCCAGTGGGAGCCCGGAAACCTGTTCTTCTTTTTCGGCACGATGTCTGTCTGTTTCTACCTGACGGAAATGTTCGGCCGCGGCGTCACCGGAAACTTCCCGTACCTGGTGCGTTCCGGACAGCTGGATACGCTGCTGCTCCGTCCCCGCGGGCTTCTGACCCAGGTCCTGTGCAGCGCGGTGGATCCGCGGCGGATCACCTGCGTGGCCGTCGGGGTCACCGCCCTGGTGCTGGGCAGCCGGATGTCCTCGATCGCCTGGACCTTCCCGAAGGCGCTGGCCATGGCGGAATCCATCCTGATGGGGTGTGCGCTGATCCTCGGCCTGTTCCTGATCGAAGCTGTCTTCGTTATCTTTTCGGTCAAGTCCGTGGAGCTGGTGAACGCCCTGACCTACGGCGGCCGCAGCGCCTGCGAGTATCCGGTGGATATCTATCCCCGCCCGCTGCGGATCCTGTTTTCGATCGTCGCGCCTTTTGCCATGGTGATGCACGTGCCATGCTCCTGGATCATGGACCGGCCGCTGTACGGCTGGCCGGCCTGGACCGCCTTTGTCTGTCCCCTGAGCGGGGCCCTGGTTCTCGGGATCATGGTCCTCGTTTTTTACCGGGCGATCCGGCATTACCGTTCCACCGGAAGCTGATGAAGTGAATACAAAACCGGCGCGTCCGTTCTTTGCGGGCGCGCCGTTCTTCTTTTGATATGTTATTTTGCGGAGGTTTTCTTTTCCGCTTCCGCGAGGGGATCTTTTTCCGGCTACTCCGGTTCGGCCGTTGCTTCCGTTTCCTCTTCTCCCTCCGCTTCCGCCGTTTCCTCCGGAACTTCCGCCGCGGCGGCTTTTTTCCTCCGGTGGCGTTCCCGGCGGACCAGCAGCTTCTCGTTCAGCACCGTGAACATGCCGACGATCAGGAACAGGTAGTAGGTGAAGAAGCGCCAGACCAGCAGGGCCAGGCCGATGGTACCGTCGGTGAATATCCCGTTGAAGTACAGCAGGAAGCCGCCTTCCTGGGCGCCGCTGGCGCCGGGCAGGGGCGTATAGCTCGCGCTGACGAACAGCAGGCAGCTGAGGGTCAGCAGCTGGTTCCACGGCGTGCCGCGCAGTCCGAACGCGTGATAGGTAAAGACGATGGAGAAGGTCAGGCCCAGCAGGCTCAGGGCGCTGTACAAAAGCTGCAGCAGGATCTGCCCGGGGCAGTGAATCAGGTCGATCAGCGCGGTATGGTAGGTGTTCAGCACTTCCGTCGCTTTCTCAATCTGTTTTTCCGGTTCCCGGACCAGGTGCATTTTCGCGAACAGCGCGATCAGTTTTTCCACCAGCTTCTGGATCCAGCTGCGCTTGAACGCGGCCAGCGTCACCAGCGGAACCGCCAGGAAATTGATCCCCCAGCCGATGCGCGCGGCCCACATGGCGCCGCCCAGCTGCTGATGCACAAAGTCCCTGTGGACGATCGCCAGCACCAGGGAGATCAGGCAGATCATGAACTGGTTGCATACAAAGCGGATCGTGACCGCGGTGGTGCCGTATCCGACGGGAATCCCCGCCTTGCGCAGGGAGTTCACCTGCATCGGCTGGCCGCCCGCGGCGCTGGGAGTGATATTGCTGTAATACAGGCCGATCAGCGCCACGCCGATCACCCGGGGCAGGTGGATCTTGTACCCCTGGGAGCGGAGATAGCTCCAGGTACCCATCGCCTCGAACACCGCGTAGGAGGCCCAGCAAAGCAAGAGGCCCGCCAGCCAGATCAGGTCCATCTGGCGGATGGTGTCCCAGGCGTTTCCGAGCTCCTTGTTGCTGAACGCTACAATGATAACAATGGAAATGGAGAGCACGATGACCAGCGCGCTCAGGATGCCCTTCAGCTTCGAATTCATGCTCTCCCTCCCTTCTGAATGCGGATCATGCTTCTTATTCCTTATTGCTCACCACAGCGGAGGAGTACGGCGGCAGTTCCAGGTCCAGGTAACCATCCTTCACCGTGCCCCACTTTTCGCTTTCCGTCACGTGGCATTCCTGGTTCGTCTGGATCCGGCGGTAATACACTTCGCCCTCCAGCGCGCCGGCGTCCCGCGCGAAGAGGCGGAAATCCGTCCAGCCGCCGGTATTGTTCACGACCACGATGCACCGGGTTTCCTCGTCGAACCGGGCATACGCGATCCTTCCGTAGTCGGCCAGGAGCTGTTTCAGGCAGCCGCCCGACAGCACGGGAAGCTCCCCGCGCAGGCGGATCAGGTCCCGGTGCAGGTCGATCAGCGTCTCGTCCTCATGTCCCCAGGGATAGGTCCGCCGGTTGTCGGGATCCGTCCAGCCGACCTGGCCGGCCTCGTCCGCGTAATACACCGTCGGGGCACCGGGCCAAGTCATCTGGATGGTGACCGCTTCCCGGAACACGCCTTTGTTAATGCCCGCGCCGGCCGCGCCGGAACCCATCGTGGTCATCCGTCCCACCATCCGGTTGGTCCGGGTCAGGAAACGGGAATGGTCGTGGTTGCTCAGCTCATTCATCGCGCACATCAGGGACGGGTACTTGAGCCGGGCCATCTTGTCCTTCATGATGCCGAAGAAGGCGGATCCGTTCTGGTACAGGTCGTCGCGGTAGGAATCGGAGTGCTTTTCCATGCCCGTCAGGAACCAGGTCACCGGTTCCATGAACGCGTCATAGTTCATGATGGAATCCCATTCCTGCCCGTCCAGCCACGGGGTCGGATCCCCGTAATGCTCCGCGATGATCAGCGCGTCAGGATTCACGGCCTTGACCCGCTTGCGGAACTCCCGCCAGAAGGAGTGGTTGTACTCGGTGCTGTGGCCCAGGTCCGCGGCCACGTCCAGGCGCCAGCCGTCAATGCAGTACGGCGGGGACAGCCATTTCTCCACGATCTTCAGGATCTCCTCCCGCAGTTCGGGGGAATCCTCGTAATTCAGTTTCGGCAGCGTGGAATAGCCCCACCAGCCCTCGTAGACCGGGGAGCGGCCGTTGCCGGAATCGTTGAAGTGGAAGAAGGAACGGTAGGGGCTGTGTACGCTCTGGAACGCGCCGGGCTGGAAGCCCGCCTTGCCCAGGTAGATCCCCTCGTGGTCCATCCATTTGTTGAAGGAGCCGCAGTGGTTGAACACCCCGTCCAGGATGATCCGCATTCCCCGCTCGTGCAGCTTCCGGCACAGCTCGGCGAACAGCTCGTCGCTCTTCTCCAGGTTTTCCATGGAGGTGACGCGGCGGATATACTTCGGCGCGTAGCCGTTGTGCTTCTCCCAGGCCTGCATCACGTGGTCCATGTCGTCTGTGATCACGCCGAAATGGGGATCGATATGCTCGTAATCCTGGCAGTCATACTTGTGGCTGGAGGGGGATACGAAGATCGGGTTCAGGTAAAGCACCTGGATTCCCAAGTCCTGCAGGTAGTCCAGCTTGTCGATGATGCCCTGGATGTCCCCGCCGTAGAAGCAGCGGATATCCGTGTCCGTCGGCATGGCGTCCCAGTCCTGCACATGCTTGGAATGGCCGACGGTGTAATAGTATTCGTTGTCCACCACGTCGTTGGTCGGGTCCCCGTTGCAGAACCGGTCGGTAAAGATCTGGTACTGAACCGCGCCCTTCGCCCACGCCGGCACATGGAAGCCGGGAATGAAGCGGAAGGCGTAGGCCGGGTTGAAGCCCGGCTCCTCGCTGTTCTCAATCGTGCGGGCCCCGCATTTGTCGTACGCGATCCGGGTCCCCTCGGCGCATTCGATGATGAAGCGGTACATGACCTCCTGGTCGTTGCAGACCAGGCCGCCTTCGTAATAGTCAAAGAAATCGTCGCTGCGCTTTTTGTTCATCAGCGTGCCCACGGTCAGGGACTCGCAGAACATGATCACGCGCACCGCGCTGTCCCGTGCCACCCGCAGGCGTATGGTAACGGAATCGCCGGGATCGGGTTCCGGCGGAAAGCGGTATACCGGCGTTTCGTCGCTGAATACCGCGGATAAGACGGTCGAACTGACTGCCATGCTGAAATACTCTCCTCGTTAAGTGTCCAGGCCGACCCGGAACAGGTACATCCACAGTTTGCCGCGGTACTTCTCGTACTGGCCGCGGGCGATATACAGGTCCTTCAGGTATCCGTAGAGTTCCTTTTTGGTCCGGATGTTCCGCATCGGATGAATGACGCAGTCCATGGCCTGCCGGAAGGTGGCGCTGCCGGCGCTGCGCTGGTAATCGTACAGGTATTCCTTCAGGAACGCGATCCGCTCTGCGTTTTTCAGGTACGTCGTCACAAAGGCGAAATCCTCGCCGAAGGTCAGCCCCTCCCGGAAGAGGATGTTGTCCGCCTCGATCTTTTCCCGGAGGAAGATTTTGTTCCAGAGCACGCCGTAAAAGTACGTGTTGGACTTCCGGCAAAGGAGCGGCAGCATCTCGTCGCAGGTCAGGGTATCGTCCCGGTCCTCCAGGTTGAAGGAATGGCGCATCTGGAGGAACACCTGCGTGTATCCGCCGATCACCATGTCCGCGCCGTCCTGTTCCGCCCGGGCAGCCAGCAGCTCCGTGGATTCCGGCGGCAGGATATCGTCCGCGTCCACAAACCGGATGTATTTACCCTTGCACAGCGTCATTCCGTAATTTCGCGCGGAAGACACGCCGCCGTTCTCCTTCGTTGCCACCGTGACCCGCGGATCTTCCGCGGCCAGCCGGGCGGCAAGCTCCGGACTCCCGTCGGTGCTTCCGTCATTTACCAGAATGACCTGGAGATTGTGCCAGGTTTGAGAGAGAACACTTTTCAGCATGCTTTCCAGCGTCTTTTCCGCGTTGTAAAACGGGATCACCACGCTGACCAGAGGCTGAGACTCCAAAGCCTGCACCCCTTTCCGGGTATTCATGTCCGATGTACAGACATATAATAATACCATATATAGGAAAGAAAGAAAAGACCGGATTACGTCCGGCCTTCCCTTTCCGCCTTTCCGCGCGCGTCCCGTCCCGAAAACATGCCTTCCAGCATCGCGCGGCAGTGTTCATCCTCTGTATGTTCCCATGTTGTATTCGCGTTCAGCGCGGGATCCGCGGGCAGGTCGTAGACGCTGCCGCAGCATCCCCGGTCCGGGTCCGCCGCGCCGAACACGCACCGTCCGAGACGGCTCATGACCAGGGCGCCGGCGCACATGGGGCACGGTTCCAGCGTCACATAGAGGGTACAGTCGTTCAGCCGCCAGTCCCCCTTTTCTTCCCCTCCGCCGCGCAGACAGAGGATCTCCGCGTGGGCGGTCGGATCATGTCGCTGTTCCCGGCGGTTGTGGTCCGCCCACAGCAGGGTATCCCCCCGGTACAGCGCCGCGCCGACGGGGATTTCCCCCTCCGCGCGCGCTTTTTCCGCCTCCCGGAGCGCTGTTTCCATCCCGGCCCGGTCCCTTGCGTCCATACGTTCTTCCCTCCCCGTTTCTGTGTCCATTATTGCCGCCGGAACGTAAAAAGTCAATCGTCTCCTGCCCTGCCCCGCCGCCCGGATTCCGCTCTTGACAGGATTGTTTTTTTGTTGTACTGTATCCAAAGTACAGGAAAAGTACCGTAATCTGAGGAGGTTGTCTTCATGTCCCTGACATTTCAGCCGATGACGGAAAGCCGTCCGATCCGCGAAATCGCTTACGATGTGCTGAAGAAAGCCATTATCACCGGGGAAATCCCTGCCGGTGAACGGATTGTGGAAACGGAATACGCCGACCGCCTGCATATTTCCCGTACCCCCCTGCGTGAAGCGCTGCGCAAGCTGGAGCGGGACGGACTGGTGGAATATGTAATGCGCCGCGGCGTGATCGTCCATGCCTTCACCACGGAGGATGTGGACCAGATCTATACCATCCGCAATTCCCTGGAAATGCTGACGCTTCCCTATATTATTGAGAACGCCACCGCCGAGGATATCGCCTTCCTGCGGGAGAAGCTGGCGGAGATGGACAAGCTCATGGCGGCCGACGATGTCGAGGGCCTCTCGCCCCTCGCCCGCGACTTCCATACCTCCCTGACCGCCATTTCCGGCAAGAACCGGATCCTGCGGGTCATCGAGGGCCAGGACGAATACATCCGCCGTTTCTCCGCCATGGCCATTAACCAGGAGAACCGCCGCGAGACCGCCCACCAGGAGCATCACCAGCTGGTCGACCTGGTCGAAAAGAAGGACCTGCCCGGCTTCGAAGCCCTGATGAAGCACCACATCGAGCGCAGCAAGGAATGCTGCCTGGCCGCGCTGGCCGCCCGGAAGCAGAACCGGGATCTGTGACAAGGTGAATTTTCATCTTGCATTTTGTCCGGCGCTATGCTATGATTGTCGGGCTGATTCGTAAGGGAGGTTATTTCTATGATTGCTGTTTCCATCGTGCTCATCATCGCAGCACTTGTTTTGATTGTGACCGTGCTTCTTCAGTCCTCTGATGAATCCGGTATCAGCGCCCTGTCCGGCCAGTCTTCGCAGAGCTACTTCTCCAAGTCCAAGGCCAAGACGCTGGAAGCCAAGCTCGCCCTCGGAACCAAGATTTCCGCCGGCGTGTTCGTCGCGCTTTCCCTGCTGATGCTGATCCTGAAGAAGTAATCCCGACACAGCATTCAAACACCGCTTCGTTTCCGAAGCGGTGTTTTGTTATGTCTGTTGCTCATTTATCATTGATCCTGAAGCATGGTCACTTGTGACCCGAAGGTTTCCAAAGAGCGCGCAGTTCAGCGCTGCCGTTGGCAGCATCGTGCTGAACAAGCGGCGAATAAGGAAAGCCCTTTGGTTTATTCTTCTATACCATTAATCTTAAAGCGAAGGCGTTGCGGCGGAATCCCCTTCGCCTTCCCCAGCTCATACATCTCCTGCATCAGCTTCGCCTTGGCCACGCGCTCCGTCACATCCGCGGATGACGCGCTGACCTCCAGGTCCGGATAATCCGGATGCAGGCAGATCAGCATATACCTCGCCGGTTCCGTTTCGCGGTCCACGTGCCACCGGATCCGGATCAGGTCCTTTTCCTCCATGCTTATTTCATCTCCGTCATCAGGATTTTCCGCGCCACACCGACGCATTCCGGAATCCCGGCGCCGCTGGCCATATCCGGCCGCCCGCCGCCCCGGCCGACCCGCCGGATCAGTTCGTTCATATCCGCCTTCACGTCCGCGGACCGGGCAAATGTCAGCCTCTCCCCGACGCCCAGCAGCAGGATCTTTCCCTTTTCCGCGATATATTCAGAAACCGCGGCGGCCACTGCCTTCGGGTCGCCCTCCGGCAGCGTGACCGCAGAGAGCGCGGCAATCCTCAGGTCGTACCGGCTTTCCGCCGCGCGGATTTTCCCCAGGATCTCCGCGGTTTCATACACGCGCGCTTTCCGTTCCGCCTCCGCCAGGCGGGTCTTCAGTTCGTTCGCCGCCCGGCTCAGCTTGTCCACCGGGCTGCTCAGGGCCGCGCCTGCCTTGTCCGCGCAGGCCATGTATTTCCGGAAGAGCTTCGCCGCCCGTCCGCCGCAGACGAAGGACACCCGTGCCTTTCCCTTGGCGGGAATCACGCCGATAATCTTGATCATCCCGATCCGGCCGGTGGAGGACGGGTGCGTTCCGCCGCAGGCGACCATCTCAAAATCACCCATGGCCACGATCCGGACATGCTCGGTCACGGTCGGCCGCTTGCGCAGCGGAAGCGATGCCAGTTCCTCCTTCCCCGGGAACCAGCACCGGATCGGCGCGTCCAGGCGGATCCGTTCGTTCACGGTGTCTTCCAGCATCCGGATTTCGTCGTCCGTCAGATGGGTCCGTCCCTCCGGCAGCTCCACGTCGATCGTGGATTCCTCCGCGCCCAGGTGCAGGCCGATGGTCATCCCCTTCAGCTTTTCCCAGATCGCGCCGGCCAGCATATGCTCGCCGCCGTGCTGTTCCATATGGTCCGTGCGGCGTTCCCCGTCGATGACGCAGTGTACCTTCGTTCCGACGGGAATCTGCCGGTCCGTCAGGTGCCACACTTCCCCGCCCCTGTCCGCTTCCACATCGGTCACCCGGGCTTCCCCGCCGTCAAAGCGGATCACGCCGGTATCAAACGGCTGGCCGCCGGACGTGGGATAGAACGCGCTGCGGTCCAGGGTGATCCCGTATACGCCCGGCGTTTTCCCTTCCGCCGAGGCGGTGACCGTCGCGTCGAATTCCCACAGGTACGCGTCGTCGTAATACAGCCTTTCCGTCATTATGCCATTTCCTCCGGATGGAAGCATTCGTCAAACTCTTCCGCGGTCAGGTAGCCCAGGGCGACGCAGGCCTCCTTCAGGCCGGTCCCTTCCCGGTGCGCCTTCTGCGCGGTTTTCGCGGCCTTTTCATACCCGATCTTCGGATTCAGTGCCGTCACCAGCATCAGGGAGCGCTCCACGTTTTCCGCCATTTTCGCCCGGTTCGCCCGGATCCCGCGGACGCAGCGTTCCTCGAAGGCCGCCATGCTCTCCGCCAGCAGCCGCGCGCTCTGCAGGAAGTTGTAGGCGCAGACCGGCATGAACACGTTCAGCTCAAAATTTCCCTGGCTCGCCGCGATCCCGACCGTCACGTCGTTGCCCATCACCTGGGCGGCGACCATCGTTACCTGTTCGCACTGGGTGGGGTTGACCTTGCCCGGCATGATGGAGGAGCCGGGTTCGTTCTCCGGAATCGTGATTTCCCCGAGTCCGAGGCGCGGGCCGCTGGCCAGCCAGCGGATATCGTTGGCGATCTTCATCAGGTCGCATGCCAGCGCCTTCAGGGCGCCGTGGGCAAACGCCATCTCGTCCCGGGACGTCAGCGCGTGGTATTTGTTTTCGGCGGTTTCAAAGGGCATGCCCGTCGCCTCCGCGATTTTAGCGGCTGCCAGGCGGTCGAAGCCCTCCGGCGCGTTCAGCCCGGTTCCCACCGCGGTGCCGCCCAGCGCCAATTGGAGCAGGGGCTTCACCGCCGCGCGGATCATCTCCGTGTCCTTCTCCAGGCTGGCGCGCCAGCCGGAGATCTCCTGGGAGAAGCGGATCGGCGTCGCGTCCTGCAGGTGGGTTCTCCCGCACTTCAGCACGTCCTCATTCTCCGCCTCCAGTCGGCGCAGGGTAGCGGTCAGCGTCTCCGCCGCCGGCAGCACCCGCTTCTGGAGCGCCTCCGCCGCGGCGATATGCATCGCCGTGGGGAAGGTATCGTTGGAGGACTGGCTCATGTTGACGTCGTCGTTGGGATGCAGCAGCGCCTTTCCGGCGATCTCGTTCCCCCGCCGGGCCAGCACCTCGTTCATATTCATATTGCTCTGGGTGCCCGATCCGGTCTGCCAGACCACCAGCGGGAAATGCCCGTCCAGCTTTCCTTCCAGTACCTCCCCGGCTGCCCGGTCGATCGCCCGGTACTTTTCTTCCGTCATTCTTTCCGGCCGCAGTTCCCGGTTGGCGCCGGCCGCGGCGGCCTTCAGCAGCGCGAAGGCGCGGATGATTTCCTCCGGCATGGTTTCCTTCCCGACCCCGATGGGAAAGTTGTTCCGGCTCCGCTCCGTCTGCGCGCCCCAGTACCGGTCGGCCGGCACCCGGACCTCGCCCATGGAGTCATGCTCTGTGCGGTATTCTTCCTTCATCCTGCTCCCCTCCTCACGCTTCCCATAACATATCATTATTTCCCGGTCTTTTCAATATATTGACGTCCTCCCGCTTTCCATTATAATCAATACTGATAACACCAGATTCACCTTCTCCCTGTTTATCTCCCTCCTCCCTCCTCCCTCCTACTTATTTAGTTACCTCCTACCTGATTTTACCTCCTACTTCCTACTTCCTACCTCCTACTTCCTACCTCCTACCTGAAACAAAGGAGTGTTCCCCATGACCCTTCCCCCCGCTGTCGCAGACCTGCTGTCCCGCCTGAAGGAAGCGGGCTTTTCCGCCTATGTCGTGGGCGGCTGCGTGCGCGACAGCCTGCTCGGGCTGGAGCCGCATGACTGGGACCTGTGCACCTCCGCCCTGCCGGAGCAGATGCTGGAGGTTTTCCGGGACGACCACGTCGTCAAAACCGGCCTGAAGCACGGAACGCTGGCCGTGGTCCTGGACCATATCCCCTATGAGATCACGACCTTCCGCGTGGACGGGGAATACACCGATCACCGGCATCCGGATTCCGTATCCTTCGTGGACGACGTGGCGGGGGATCTTTTGCGCCGGGATTTCACGATCAACGCCATGGCCTGGTCGCCGGATACCGGACTGGTCGATCTTTTTGCCGGCCGGGAGGACCTGGCCAACCATATCATCTGCTGCGTCGGCGAACCCCGCCGCCGCTTTGAGGAGGACGCCCTCCGCGTGCTCCGTGCCCTCCGCTTCGCTTCCGTTTATGATTTTGAGATCGATCCCGCCACGGAATCCGCGGCCCGGGAGATGGCGGACGGCCTGCGCTCCGTCGCGGGCGAGCGGATCCGCGAGGAACTGCTGAAGCTCCTGTGCGGTCCCGGCGCCGGCCGGATCCTCCGGTCCTATCCGGATATCCTTTCGGTCATTATCCCGGAGATCGCGCCCATGGTCGGCTACGACCAGCAGAACCACCATCACTCCTATGACCTCTGGGAGCACACCGTCCGCGCGATGGAAGGCGTCCCGCCGGACCCGGTCCTGCGGCTGACCATGCTGCTGCACGACACCGGCAAGCCGGAGGTCCGGACGACGGACGAAAAGGGCGAAGGCCATTACCGGAAGCACCAGGCCGCCTCCGGCGTCATCGCCGCGCGGGCCGCGGAAACCCTGCGGCTGGATAACGCCACCCGGGAGAGGGTGGTCAACCTGGTGATTCATCACGATATCCCCCTGCGGACGGAGAGCGGGGAGATCAATACGGACCGTTCCTTCCTCCTGCGCCGCCTGAACCGGTTCGGGGAGGAGGATCTCCGCGCCCTTTTCCTGATCCATCGGGCGGACCGGATCGCCACCGGCTACACCACCGCCGAGCGGGAGGATCAGCGCCTTCGGGAACGCATGGCCGCCCTCGACGCGCTGCTCGCCGAAAAGCCCTGCTTCACCCTGAAGGACCTGGCCGTCCGCGGCACGGACCTGAAGGCCCTGGGCCTCAAAGGAAAGCAGATCGGCGATACCCTGCAGGCCCTCCTCGAAGCCGTCATGGACGGCAAAGTGGAGAACAACCGGGACGAATTGCTGAAATTCATAAATATTTAACATATTTAACAAAAATTTAAATAGTTGGCCCAAAAACTCATTGCCTTTTGGTTCTCGCTGTGATAAACTGTAGCAGTTAGCCCTGGTTTGCCCCGGGCGGCTGCATGCGTTGATCTGACGCGTGTTCCGGGGAAAACCAACCCGTCTCATTTTAAGGCGCTGTCCTGCCGCACCTTCCATAGCGGCCGGTCGGCGTTGTCGTGCGCCTGCTTTCACCTGGCGCCGGCACTGAGTCGTGTTCCGTGGAGGTTCGGTTGGGTTGCCGGCCCTTTGTGGAACTCACTTTTCCCGGATGGCCTTTCGGCCAGACAAAATACGGAGGTGTATTACTTAAAATGGCACGCATTGCAGGTGTTGACCTGCCCAGAGAAAAGCGCGTTGAAGTCGGCCTGACCTACATTTACGGCATTGGCCTGACGACTTCGCAGAAGATGCTCGCGGAAGTCGGTGTGAACCCCGACACCCGGGTGAAGGATCTCTCCGAGACCGAAATCAGCAAGCTGCGTGAGTACATTGAGCATCATCTGAAGGTGGAAGGTGATCTTCGCCGTGAGGTGTCTCTCAATATCAAGCGTCTGATTGAAATCGGCTGCTACCGTGGCGTTCGTCATCGTCATGGTCTTCCCGTCCGCGGACAGAACACCAAGCAGAATGCCCGCACCCGGAAGGGTCCCAAGAAGACCATCGCCGGCAAGAAGAAGGCTACCAAGTAAGCTGATCCTGATTTGACTTAAGGATTCGCGCCAAGCGCGCGAAATGGAGGGAAAATTAATGGCACCTAAGCAAAAGCTGAAGAAGGCTACGCGTAAACGCCGTGAGCGCAAGGTCGTCGAACGTGGCGCCGCGCATATCCGTTCTTCTTTCAACAATACCATTGTGACCATCACCGACACCCAGGGCAATGCTCTTTCCTGGGCCAGCGCGGGTGGTCTTGGTTTCCGCGGCAGCAAGAAGTCCACTCCCTTTGCCGCGCAGATGGCCGCTGAAACCGCTGCCAAGGCCGCTATGGAATACGGCCTCCGCACGGTGGAAGTCTATGTCAAGGGCCCCGGTTCCGGCCGTGAAGCCGCGATCCGTTCCCTGCAGGCCGCCGGTCTGGATGTGAACATGATTAAGGACGTGACGCCCATTCCCCACAACGGATGCCGTCCGCCCAAGCGCCGTCGCGTGTAAGTTAAGGAGGACATACAGAAATGGCAGTGAATAAACAGCCGATCGCCAAGAAGTGCCGGACCTTTGATATCTCCCCGGCCGTCATGGGCTATGGCAACAAGAAGTCCAACCGCAACCCCGGCGGAAACCGCCGCCGGAAGGTCTCCGAATACGGCGCACAGCTGCAGGAAAAGCAGAAGGTCAAGTTCGTGTACGGTGTTCTGGAGAAGCAGTTCCATAAGTATTATCTGAAGGCCGCCAACATGAAGGGCATCACCGGCGACAACCTGCTCCGCCTGCTGGAGCTGCGCCTGGACAACGTGGTGTTCCGTCTCGGCCTGGCCAAGACCCGCCGCATGGCCCGCCAGATCGTGAATCACGGTCAC
>JAILIE010000125.1 GCA_024695415.1 Clostridiales bacterium
GAAAGCAGCGCGGCGATGATATACGGCTCAAAGCTCTCTCCGGCGGGAAGCCGGCTTCTCCTGGAATTGAATACGCTGTACCCATGATTCCGGACGATGTCATACAGAACAGAACCGGCGTCGCTCTCTGTAGTCCAGTGGCCGTCCGCTTTCTGCTTTGTGCAGATAAACACCTGATCCTGTACCGTCTGGCGGAGCTGAATATAGCGAACGATAATATCCTCGATTTCCTGCAGCTTTCCGGCATAATGGTCCAGCAGTTCCTTTGAGCCGCCGCACGCGCCCTGGAGTTCCTTCCAGTCGGACAGTCCGCGGGGAAGATCCAGCGCGGGATACAAAACGGTCGGCACCCATTTATGCTGATCAGCTTCCTGGTATTCCACACAGTAATGGCAGAGGATCAGGCGCCAGTAAACCTCCGGATCCTTTCCGCCGCCGCTGAGCACCTGGCGGTAAAGCGGTTCCGCGTCGTCAAACCGGCGGTCCAGCTGGAGGTTTTCCGCCTGATGGAACAGGCCGGACAGCTTTTCCAGCCGGGCGGATTCCCAGCGCTTTTCAAAGCCGCTGAGTTGATCCCGGATTCCCTGCAGCCCCTCATCCAGCCGGTCAATTTTCCGGTCCAGGTCCCGCAGGCCGGACTGCAGGAATTCGCTGCCGGACTGCAGGGCTTTCAGCCGCCGGACGTTTTCCTGGTTCGTGTTTCCGGCCCAGGAGAAGAGCTGGCCGATCAGGCGGTTGGTTTCCAGGGTATCGGTCCGGAGCAGGGAAGCCAGGCCCAGGATGTCCTTCTGCGAACCCAGCAGTTTATCCGATACAGCGTGCAGCGCTTCGATCTTTTCTGAAGCGGTTTCCTGCCCGTTCAGGACAGCTGACAGCAATTCCGACAGCGCGTCATGCTGGGTTCCCTGCGAACCGCGGATCGCTTCCAGCAGGCTGGTGACCGCCTGGAGTTCATTCTTTCCGGCATTCTGACGGCGGAGGACTTCCTGTAATTCTTTTTTCTGTTCCGATTGGGCGAGTGAAATATCTCCCAAAAGAGAAAGGGTGCGGTGAAGGCGCTCTTCCGCCTGCCGCTTTTCCTGCCGGGCTGTTTCGATTTCCTTTTCCGCCTGTTCCGCCCGCTGCCGTTCCAGTTCAAAACGAACGCGCTCCTGCTCAAAATCCGCGATTTTGAGCGCTTTTCCGCAGGCTTTGCACTTGACGACAGAATTGTTTCCCGAATACTGAATATCAAAACCGCAATACAGGCATTTGCCCAGGTGGTTGTTATCCATATCTCTTATCCCTGTCTCTTCGCTTTGATCAGAGGAAAAATACAGCTTATTCTACCGGGAAAAGGGATAACTTGCAAGGCTTTTTCAATTATCCAGCCTTGTTTCCTGGGAGGCGAGGATCAGTCGGCAGCCGGGATCAAAGGCGGTTTTGCACACCCGCTTTACCGAGGCGGGAATATGGACAAACTTCAGGGAGGGGCAGTGCGCGAAGGCCTGGTCGTCGATGCGTTCGATCCCTTCCTCCAGGGTGACGTTTTCCAGCGCTTCGCAGCCGGAAAACGCGAAGACCGGAACGATCTTCAGCGAGCCGGGAATCCGGACGGAGGCCAGCGCACCGCAGGATGAGAAGGCGCCGGATCCCAGCGCGGAAAGGTCTTCCGGCAGGGATACGGAGGTCAGGCAGGAGCAGTTCCGGAAAGCGCGGTCCCCGATCCGGGTGATGTCCGCGGGCAGGTCCAGCCGGCGGATCCGGCAGTTTTCAAAGGCGCCCGCGCTGATCCGGCTGACCGGCCGGTTCTGCCAGCGGGCCAGGATGCCGATATCCTCCCGGTCCGGATCCAGGCATTTCCGGACGAACGCGCCGGAGCGGTCCACGCCGTAACGGAGAACGCCGGGTTCGACCACCACTCCGTCCGGCGGCGCCTCCGGCACCGGCCGGGCCGGGATTCCCCGGGTAAAGCGGGCCCCGCAGGCGGGACAGACCAGCATGGACGGTTCCGAACTGATCGGGAAACGGTTGAAGCCGCAGGAAGGGCAGACCGGCTGGTCGTCCCACAGCGAATCCGGCAGCGTACGGACCACGCCGCCGCGCAGGACTCTTTTCAGATGGACCAGGCAGCAGGGCGTGGCGCTGTTTTTCAGGTATTCCGCGGCGGAGAGCAGCGACTCCTGGAAGGACAGCGGACGATGGGTACAGACCCCGGTGCACTCCGCCAGCCACAGGCGGTTTTCCGCGAGCATCCGCTGGATTTCGTCCCGGTTCATCAGGGTTTCGAAGGCCGGGTCCGCCCCCTCCGGGAAGCAGCCGGCGGTCATATGATTCGGATACACCAGCAGGACAGGGGACAGCCCCCGCTGCCACAGGAGCGACGCGGTCAAAAGGCTCAGGTCCGCGCAGCTGCCGCCCTTTTCCAGCACGTAGACCGGATCCGAGACGACTTCAAAATCCGGCCAGACGGTGGTGGGAACCGGCTGGTACAGAAGGCCGCGCTCCGAAAGCGCCGCGTAAATACTCCGGAAAACCTCCAGCGCGTCCGCGCCGCCGACGTTCACCGCGTCCGCCGCGAAGCGGCGCAGCCGGTCCCCGGACGTGCGGACCCAGGCGGCCAGCCACGGCGCGTGGGCGAAGTCGGTCGGAATCCAGGAAGCGGACAGGATGTTCACCCGGAACGGAAGACGCTTTTCCCCGCCGTCATAGGTGACCAGCAGTTCCCCGCTGTACTGCCCGGGGATGAGCGAGTCCGGAAGCGTCAGGCCGTCGGCCAGCTTTTTCTCCGCGGCGGCCGCGGCGCCTTCGTCATTCACGGGAACGTCGCGGACCGAAATCCGCCGGGTGCTCTTTCCGCCGATCACGGCGGAAACCCGCAGCCACTGGCTTCCGTCGCCCCGGACATTCCGCAGGTGAACGGACTTCAAAAGCGGGGCGCGGCCGCAGAGCACCTCCGCGGCGGAGTAGACTTCGCCGAAGAAGCATTCGATCTCAAAAGCATCAGCCCGCACAGCAATCATCCTTTCCGCAAGAAAAACAAAACCAGGCCGTCAGCCGAAGACGAGTTCCAGCACACAGGGGAAGGCGCCTTCCGGAAGCGGCGTTCCTTCCGCGCCGAAGGCGACGGGAAGGGAGGACCCGTCCGGGGCAAGCAGTGACGCCCCGGCGCGGACACCTCCGTCCCGGAAATCCACGCGCAGGACGCCGCCGGAGAGCGAAAGCACCAGCAGGTCCTCGTCGTCCGTGAAAGTGCGGCCGTCCGGCGACAGGTTCATCGCGTATTTGTTTCCTGCGCCACGGGCCTGGAGCGATTCATCCCGGAAGACCGGAACGCCGCTTTCCAGGGCGATCTCCACCCGCAGGAACCCGGCGGGGGAGGCGGATGCCGCGGCGGACGGTCCGGCCACGGCGAGGTATTCGTTTTCCTCCCCGCGGGCGGCTTCCCGCTCCAGCGCCCAGCGCAGGTCTTTTGCCCGGTCCATCAATGCCCGGCATTCAGCGCAGCCGGCAATGTGCCGGAGCAGGGAGAGTTCCTCCTTCCGGGGCATCTGATGATCCAGCAGCCGGAGCCAGTCCCCGGCGGATATATGTTCAGACATTACCGTAATCCCTTCTTTCGTTCCGGTCCGTCCGGACCGGTCTTTTTCCGCAGGGCGTCCAGGACGCTGTTTTTCCGGTTGGCCAGCCGGGCAGGCGCCAGGTCCCCGAAGACGGGCGATTCCTTCCGCAGCCGTTTCCGCAGGGGCTCCAGGACGTAAGGGTCGATCTCCCATTCGCTGAGCAGGCGCGCGATCTCGTCCGCGGCGGCGGAGACCGGCTTTCCGCTCAGGTCCGAAGCGTATTCCTCCAGCGACCGCCCGCGGCCCAGGGTCTTTTCCGCCATCATCAGGGCGACGGCCGCGAGAGTCGCGGTTTCGTTCGGCAGGCTGAAGAGGGCCGCAAAAGCGTCCGCGAGGGAGTCCGCCGCCAGGAAACGGTTTGCCGGCCCGGGATCCGGGGAGGCGATAAAGTCCAGGCGGAGCACGCCGTCGTTCGGATCCCCGACCGGCTCGTCCACGGAGACCGGCGAGACCGGCTTTCCGTCCGGCCCGGTCCGGCGGCCGAGCTTCCGGCGGCGCGTGTGGCGCATTTCATTGAAGACCATCTTCTTCAGCCAGTTGAATTTCTGCGGGGGCAGGAATCTGTCCGGCGCGCCGGAGTCCGGATCGTTCAGCGGGTCGTCCAGGAAGCCTTCCATCGCGGTCCAGACCCGGATCCACGCCTCCTGGAAATAATCCTCATACTCCTGGGACGGAATATAGCCGAATTTCAGATTCGGATCGGCAATCACCGCCCGGATGGCAGCGTCCACCTGGTCCCCGATCATCTCCGCCGCCCGGTCCGGATTACTTCTCCAGGCGGCTTTCAGATCCCGGAAGAAGGCGTCGGAACCAAAGTCAACCCCGGTTTGGCCGGCCATAGGAAACCTCCTCGCCACAATCATATAAACCGCGGATACGGAAAGATATCCGCTGAAAGCATATTTCTTTTTCCGGCAGGCCGGAAATATCAGCAACATACTACCATAACCGGCCGGATTGGGCAATTCGGCCGGAACATTTCCCGCGCGTGAACGGATATCCGGAAAAAAACGCGGTTAGGTTAACCGGAGAGAAGGAAAGGAGGCGGAGCATGAAAGAGACGAGGCCGGTCTGCGGGGAAGAAGAGGAACTGTTCCGGATGGAAGGCGGGCGGATCACGGAGCATGTGCTGCCGGGAGAGCGCGCCGCGGAGGGGGACGGATACCTGCGAATCCGCCGGGACGCGTACATATATATGGAAGCCGGGGCGGGAAACATCCCCGGGCGGGACGGGCGGATCTGGGGCGGGTTCTGCGCCTTCAGCTGCGCGATGTTCTCCCCCCGCCGGTTCGCGATCCGGCACGGGGAGGAACTGCGGGCGGGAAAGACGCCGGAGGAGATCCTGGCCGCCATGATGCGGGAGGAGATCCGGGACGCCATCCGGGAAAGCGCCGGAAAGCGGACGGAACTGACCGCGGAGGAGGAAAAGGAAATCTGGAACGAAATCGGACGGAGATGGAAAAAGCGGGCGACGGACGCGGGCTGGACGGCGGAAGGCCTCCGGCCCGGGCGGATCCGGGTCCGGAAGGAGGTATGACATGAACCAGGCGGCATACGAAATGATCCGGAGGATCGACCGGGCATCGGACCGCGCGGAGGGGGAAGATCTTTTCCGGGCGCTGGTCTGCCTGCGGGAGGCACTGCTGGGCCCTTTCCGGGAGGACGCGGCGCTGGCCGGGGATCCGGAGTGGCGGGAAGACTGCCGGGCGTTCTGCCGGGCGGCGGAAAGCGGGGATACCGGAAAAGCGGCGGTGCTGTTCGCGTACCTGACGGCGGGTCCGGGCACCCGGCCCATGAAGGAAATAACGGACAGCGCGGAGGGCCTGCGAAAGGCCTGCGGGACGCAGCGAAAGCGAATCCGGCTGGAAGAGGGCGCGCGGGAAATCTGCGACGCCCTGGCCGCGGCCCTGCCGGAGGAAGAGCGGGAGGAAACGGAAAACTTCCGCCGGGAAAGCCGGCGCCTGATGCGCGAGCGGTACAGCGGGATGATCCGCCTGGCCAGGCACAGGCGGCGGGAGGAAACCGCGGCGGAGGCGCGGCAGCGGATGGAGGAGATCCGCCGGATCCGGGAAAGGTGGTTCGACCCGGAAAAACAGATGGAGACGGAGCACCGGACCGCGGCGGAAAAAGAGCTGCTGGAGGCGGACGGAGAAAAGTTTGAAACTTTTTTCGCGGACCAACGGATAAAACCGGAAAAAGCCGGTTTGGGTATGTACAGGGAAAACCCGGGGAAGGAGGGAGAGAAAGCGGATGTTTACGAAACTGAGGAATAACCGGAGGCACCGCGAACTGCAGGAGGAGATCGAATACCGGATCCGGTTCAACACCGGGATGCGGCAGATCACCAGCGGGGAGCGCGGGCTGAAAAAACTGGCGGACGAACAGAAACAGAAGGCGATCGAGGAGGAGCGCGCGGGCAACCACGGCGTCGCGGTCCGCCTGGCCGGGGGATCGAAACGGCTGGCGGCCCAGGCACGGATGACCGGCGATATGCGCGGTACCGTGATGACCGCCCACGTGATGAACCAGAGCACGAAGGCCATGGCGGACCTGATGGAATGCGCCTCTTCGCTGGCGGACGGCGGGCTCATCGCGGATCCGGCCCGGATGTGCGGCATGCAGGCGGAAATGGAAACGATGAAGGAAACGCTGGACATGGCCATGGACCAGGCGGAAGAGTTCTACAGCGGGCTGAATGAAAACGAGTACGACCGGGACGAGGCCGGGGAAAAGGCCCTGGGCGAGATTATGAAAAACGCCGGCCGGGAAAGGCACAAGTCGCTGATCCGGGAGACCGGGAAGAAACTGGACGAGATGCAGCGCTCACGCGCGCTTGAGTGAAAAGAAGGAGGAAACAGAGATGAAAAAGGGATTTATGGCCAGGCTGAGGGCGATGTTCGGTATCAGGAGCGAGGCCGAACGGAAGCGGGAAGAGGAGATGGAATACCGGATGAAGCTGCGCGAGGTGGAAAACAAGACCCGGATGATGAAACAGGAAACGGAGAAGAGAAAGCAGCAGGCGATCCAGCTGGAAAAGAACGGGGAGCACCAGAAGGCGGTGGCCATGGCGCTGAAAGCGGAAAACGGCCGCAAGGCTTATGTCCGGGCGGAAAACGACACGAATCTCGCCCGGGACGTCCATGAAACCGCGAAGATCCAGCGGACCGTGACGGAGATCAGCGACGCCTGCGGCGAACTGACCGACCTGATTCTCAAAACGGCCGACATGGACGGCGCGATCCGCGCGCAGTCCGAGAGCGAGGAGAAACGCATTCTGCTGGAGGAGACCCAGGAGCAGATGAAGATGCTCGCGGAAGGCTATCCGGAAGGCGTGGACGAGGATGTCCGCAACGCCGAGGGCGAGGCCGCGCTGGCCGCGTTCATGGCGGAAGCGGAAGGCGACAGCGAGAGGAAGGAGCCGGTGCCGCTGCCGGAGGTCCGGGAGAAGGCGCCGGAGGCGGACATGGGCTGGAAGGTGCGCCAGCGGGAGCTGCTGCAGGCGCTGCAGGCGGACGCCTGAGCGCGGACGGATGAGAGCGGGGAGCGAAAGGAGCGGGAACCATGAATTTTGACGAAAAGATGCAGAACTACCTGGATATCCTCAAGAGCGCCACGGAAACGGACGAAGCGGCCTGCGCGGAGCTGCGGGCGGGCCGCCGGCAGGGCGCGAAGGAAAAGTTCAGCCGGGCGTCGGCACTGTACGCCCGGGCGGCGTCCGAGCTGCTGGAGCTGATGGACATGGCGGACCCGTCGGAATGGGCGGAGTACCAGAAGAGCGTGGAACGCCTGATCGCGGTGTCCGAGCAGATGAAGGGCTATGCCGAGGCGGCCGGCGACGCGGAGAAAGGGACGAAGGCCGGGGAGGCCGGCGGCGCGCCGAAGACGGTTCCCGGAAACGACAGCGAGGACGAGGAAGCGGCGTTCGCGCCGGTGGCTGAGAAGCCGAAGACGACCATGGACCAGATCTTCGGACTGGAGGACGCGAAACAGATCGTGATGGACGAGATCATCAACCCGCTGCTGTACGAGGACGTGTACCGCCGCTACAAGCTGGAGAACCAGGGCGGGCTGCTGCTGTTCGGACCTCCCGGCGGCGGCAAGACGATGATGGCGCGGGCGATCGCCGCGGAATCCGGCTACGCGTTCTACCCGGTGCGCTGCTCCGATATCGTCGGGCGGTACTTCGGCGACGCGGAAAAACGGGTACGCGCGCTGTTCGACGCCGCCCGGAAGGATAAAAACGCCGTGGTCTTCCTGGACGAGGCGGAGGCGCTGGCCAGCCGCCGGGGCGGGCACTCCACGGTCATGAACCGGCTGGTGCCGGAGCTCCTGTCCCAGATGGACGGGTTTGAGAAGGCGGAAGGCCACCTGATTGTGATTTTCGCCACCAACCGGCCCTACGACCTGGATCCCGCGTTCCTGCGGCCCGGGCGCCTGGCGACCCACTGCTATATTCCCCTGCCGGACTACCGGGTGCGCTTCGAGCTGCTGAAGAAGCAGATTGAGGCACGCCCCTGCCGGGAGGAGATCGACATCGCCGGATTCGCGAAGCGGACGGAGCGCTATTCCTGCGCGGACCTGGTGAACCTGGTCGCCAAGGGCTGCCACCACCCGATCCACCGGGAGATCGCGGCCCGGAAGAGCGGCGCGGAAAGCACGGACAGTTTCCTGACCCAGGCGGACCTGGAGCGCGCGTTCCAGACGGTGCATCCCAGCGTGGAAACGGAGGAGATCCGCCGGCTGGAGAAGTGGATGGCGCAGATGGGCATCCACTACAAGGCGGCGTAAGAAAATTTTCCGGCCGGACGGAGATCCGGCCGGAAAGACGGTTTATATAGGTGAGGCGGGGGAAAGGACGAAGAATCCCCCGCGGGAAAGGAGAGGGGAAAAATGAGAAGCCGGGAAGAGAAAAACCGCGCCGGGATCGCGGAACTGGAGGAGAAGAGGAACCGGAGCCGGAAGGTGATCCGCAGCCTGAAGCAGCAGATGGACGAAACCGTCCGGAAGGCGGCCGCGGCGGACGAGCTGGACCGGAAGATCTACGGCCTGGACTACGCGGCGATGCGCGACCAGATGGACGCGGAAATGCTGCACTTCGAGGACCTGAGCCGGATGATCCGCCAGCTGCAGAGCGCCGAGCTGACCGACCGCCGCGCGGCGGCCCTGGAGGACATCGTCAGCGTCAGCCGGAAGATCGACCTGGACGCGCTGATCGAAAGCGAGGATTATGTGGCGGTACGCCGCGGCATGCTGGAGGAAGAGGACGAGCGCTACCGCGCGGTGTTCGAGGCCGGGAACACGGCCCGGAAGGAGCGGGAGGAGGACGCGGAGTTCAGCCGCGCGGTGGCCCGGATCCGGGTGGAAAACCGGCTGCGGGAAGGCGCGACGGAAACCCCGGAGAAGGCTGCGGAAACGAACCCGGAAAGCGCCTGAAAAACAGCCGGGAGATTGAAACGGAAGGAATATTCTGGTATAATTCCGATCAGATTTGAGGATATCATCACATTCACATAAGACGCGGGAGGATACAGAGATGGACGCTGCGAAGAAGGCCAGGACGATGCTGGAGATTCAGACCCGGATCTGCGCGGAGGAGGACATTCCGCTGCTGTACGCCGGGATTATTGCCAACGAGGTATACAACCACTTTGACGAGCGCGTGCTGGAAGGCATGGACCTGTGGCTGAACGGAGAGCTGACGCCGGAATTCGAGGTCGACGGGAAATCCATCGCGGACTACCAGTTCGCGACCGGGACGTCCCTGTTCGGCGCGCTGTGCCTGATGGACCTGGAGCTGCGGGATCCGGATTCCACAGACTGCCTCAGATGGGTCAGGGGGGTGCGCTAAGTGATCACCAGGGAACAGCTGAAGAATCTCTGCGAGGACGAGCTGAAAGCGTTCCTGATCAGCGGGCAGTACTACGAGGATATCGAGCTGACCGAGGCGGTCATGCAGGAGATTGAAAACCGGGAGGCCGAAAAGATCGGCCGCGAACCCTACAAACTGATTTTTGAGGACCTGGGACAGGGCGGATACGGATACTGCGATTCGAACGAAAAAGTCATTTCGATCAACGTCCGGTTCCTGATGGAGAAGCTGAAGGGGATGTGGCCCGGGGCCAACGCCCTGAACACGATCCTGCATGAAGGGCGCCACGCCTGGCAGTACTACATGCTGGACCACCGGAGAAACGAGCTGGCGCCGGAGGCGGCCGAGGCGATGGATATCGAGCGGTACGCCTATATCAGCCCCGACAACCCCGCCAGCATCGTCGATATCGGATGGCGGGACCAGGTCTTCTTCGAGTACGCCTCGCAGGAAATGGAGATGGACGCCCGGCATTACGCCCTGATCAACATGGAACGCCTGGCGGAGCAGCATCCGGAAAACGTCCAGCTGCAGAAGCACCTGGAAAGCGCCCGCTCGGAAGAAGTCGAAGTAGTCGTCCAGGTGATGGAGCACATCAGCGACCGGCAGCTGCAGAAACTGCTGCGCCTCCGGATGGAAAGGCTCCGCAAGATCTACGGGGCCGGCTTCCGGACGGATCATCCCTTCCGGAATATCGAAATGATCTGCCGGGTGATCAAACCCGCGTACCACACGCTTTTGAGGAACGGCACGGTGAGAATCAGCGACCGCTACTCCCTGGTGTACGTCCTGTACCTGCAGAGCCGCGACGCGACGGAGCGGGGGATCCCGCTGGCGAAACCGGAGGACCTGCTGCGGATCTTCTACGCAAGCCTGGAGTACAAGCGGGATTTCCGGCTGGAGAAGCCGGAGACGGAAGAGGTTGAAAAACCGGAAAAGCTGGAAAAGAAGAAGACGACCATCAAGATGTAACGCGGGCGGGTGTGCTTCCGGAAGGGGGCACACCCGGCACGGGATCAGGAGGAGCGGACAGTGGCGGACTTTATTCGGGTGCAGTCCGGAAACGAATGGCGCGGAGTCAGCATCATCCGGGCGAACTCTGTTCCCCGCGCCCTGGAAAACCCGGAGGCGCTGCTGCGCGGGCTGCTGGACATCTGCCTGGAGAACGTGTTTTCCCTGGAGGCGTGCTTCTCGTTTGGCGGGGAGGACGAAACCTTTGAGGCGCTCCTGATCCTGCGCCATTCCTTCCCGAAAGCGGCCCAGGGGGAGGAGAAGGTCCGGAATATCACGGAGATGGTCCGGAACCGGCTGGAAATCGCCGGCTTCCGCACCGCGGCGGTGCCGACGGAGGAATACGGAAAGCTCCGCCCGGCCGTGATCTTCGGCGGAAGCGGGAAACCCTCCGGGAAAGGATTTTACCCGGCGGAGGCAGCCTCCACTGTTTCCGGTATTCCGGTCATTCCCGGCTGCTGCGCCGCGCTGAAAAACCGGGAGAGCACGGACGAAGCGGAGAAGGGGATCTGGGGCAAGCTGCTGCTGACGCTGAGCCGCTATCCCGGCACCCTTCTGAGCCTGCAGCTGATTCCGACCGCGATGATGCCGGAGGAAACCCGCCTGGCGGAGGGCTGCATGGCAATGCTGGGCAGCTCCGGCGACAAGGGAGCCGCTGACGCGCTCAGACGCTTCGACATCCTGTGCGGCCTGTCCGGCCGGCCGGTTTTCCTGATGAACCTGTACGCGGCAGGGGACGGCACGGGTGTGCGGGATATCGGATACCTGCTGCAAGGATACGGGTACGCCTCCTTTGATTTCCACCGGGACGTTTTCGGAATCCGGGGTTACCTGACCTTCGGGGACGACGACATGTCCCGGGTAATGAACGCCGGGGCGCACCTGCCGGCATGGCGCTGGGGCAAGCTGGCCCGGGGATGGCAGCGGCTTTCCCGGATCGCGGACACCGGGACCCTTGCCCGGGCCCTGTGCCCGGACAGGGACCTGGAAAGCCTGCCGGGATTCCGCTACACGCGCCTGGCGGAGGACAACGAGCGCCTTCCCAGCGAGTTCATGAGCGACAGGGACAGCGTTTACCTGGGGCAGCGGGAGAGCAGCGGAAAACCGGTCTACCTGCCCCTGAAGGACCTGACGCGGCACGGCTGCGTGGTCGGCAAGCCCGGAAGCGGCAAAACCGTGTTTTTCCTGGGACTCCTGTACCGGCTGTACGAAAAAAAGGTTCCCTTCCTGGTGATCGAGCCGGTCAAGACCGAGTACCGCTGCCTGAAGGCCGTGATTCCCGAATTGCAGATCTATACGCCGGGAAGCTCCGCGGTATCGCCGATGCCGCTGAACCTGTTCCTGCCGCCGCCGGGCGTCACGCTGGGCGAGTACATGCAGGACGTGAACCGGCTCTTCGGCATGGCGTTCTCCATGACCAGCCTGCTGAAGAATACTTTCACCACGGTGATCCGGCTGTGCTACACCAAATACGGATGGCGGAATGAAAGCACCCGGGATTCGAAGGGCGTGACGCCCTTCGGCCTGCGTGAGTTCATCCGGGAGTTCCGTGACTATGTGCGGGAGTTCGTGGCGAACCAGGAGAGCCGGGACAACGTGGAAAACAGCGGCGTGCTGCGGCTGCAGAAACTGCTGGACGAAAACGAGGACATGTTCGATACGATCCGGATGCCCGACTGGGAAAAAATGCTGACGACACCGACGGTAATCGAGCTGGACGCGATTACGGACAGCGGCCTGAAATCCCTGGTGCTGGGAATCATCCTGGTGAACCTGACCGCCGTGATCCACAAGTGGAAGGACTCCGGCGGAAAACTCCGGAACATGCTCCTGATCGACGAGGCGCACGTGGTGCTGAACCCGGAGAAACGGGGACGGGACGAGAACGACGCGGATCCCGGAGCGGAAGGCCTGGCCATCATCCAGAACATGGTCAAGGTCATGCGCGGCCCGGGCGTTTCCCTGTTCTTCGGGGACCAGTCCGCGGCCCGGCTGACCCGGGACATCTTCAGCGACGCGGACATCAAGCTGCTGTTCCGGCTGGACAATCCGGACGACCGCCGGATGATCGCCGACAGCACCATGATGACCGAAAAGATGATGGGGGAAATGGTCCGGCTGGATCCGGGCCAGGGATTCTTCCACTGCGGCAAGCTGGAAAAGCCGGTCATGGTCCAGACGCCGGACAGCGAAAAGGACCTGAACCTGAAGAAGAACATGCCGGATGAAGCGGTACGCGACGCGATGCACCCGATTATTCCGCCGCCGTTCACCGCGTGCGCCGCCTGCGGGGCCTGCGCGGCGGGCTGCGATACCCGGACCCGGTCCGACGCGGCGTTCCTGGCGCGGAACCTGGCGGCCAACAGCGCGCGGGTGAAGGAAATGCTTCCCCCGGATCCGGAAAAGGCGGAAAAAGCGCAGCTTCAGCTGCCGGCTTACCTGGCCGGGGAGTTTGAGGAGGAAGCCTGCCGCACCGCGAAGGAGAAGGGGATTGAATGGACGTCCCGCCTCGCGGCCTGCGCCAGGATCCAGATGGCCCGGGAGCTGATGATGAAGCCGAACTGCACGCTGAGCGAAAGCCAGCTGTCCGGCGGCGAAAAGCCGCCGAAACCGAAAGGCGGCAGGCCGGGAAGCCATTTTGACAGATAGGGGTAAAATCGGGCCGGATAATTGACAATATCCGCCGGAAAATGAGATAATACCGTTAAATCGGGAGAAATGAACAGGGAGGCTATCAGCATGGCAAAGCGGGTTTTTAACGGAGAGTGCCTGGTATACTGCAAACACTGCGGTACCGCCAACACGGCCACATGGAAAAAGAATCTGTTCGGAACGTCCGGCAAGTGGGTGCTGCACAACTGCGTAAAGTGCAACACGAAGTTCGACGCGAAGACAATTGAAACGGTGGTCTGCCCCCACTGCCAGAAGCTGGTGGAGCAGACGGAAGACAATAAATGCCTGGCCTGCGGAAAAACGATGTACAAGGAAAACGAGTGCGTCAAGGCCGAGTGCTCCAACTGCGGCACGATGAACGTGATCCCGCTGGCGGAAAAGGACGGCTGGGAGTGCGTGATCTGCGGCGAAAAGTTCGGACCGATAACAAACGTTAAGCCGGTCAACCCCGCCGAGCCGATGTATATCAAGCTGAAGAACCAGCAGCAGATGATGACCGAGGACCTGGTGATCTGGAAGCACCCGATGAACCAGTTCCCCTGCTACAGCCGCCTCCAGGTCAGCGAAGGCACCTGGGCCCTGCTTTTGCAGGACGGCGTATGCCAGTACCCCCTGGGCCCCGGCAGCTATATGCTGGAGGACACCAAGCTGACCCGTGAGGAAAAGATGGAAGCCGGAAACGACGAGGAATCCGGCTACAATACGGACATCTTCTGCGTGCTGAAGACCCTGCCCGCCATCGACTGGGGCGCCTATGTCCCCAATGTCCAGAACGCCGCCAAAACCCGGGATTATAAGGTCGGCACGAACGGCCGGATCGCCTGGAACGTGGTGGACGCCAAGGCGTTTGCCGAGAAGTTCGGCTTCCGCGACTGGAAGGGCAAGGCGGAACTGCTGAAGCAGACGGACAAGCCGGACGAGAACGATTCCGAGCTGGTGGAGGAAACCCGCCGGAACATGATTCAGGCCCTGCGGAAGTGGGCCGAGAAGAGCATCAACGCGGACAAGATTGAGCCGGACCAGCTGCGCTATCACCAGGCGGAGATGGAAGCCTTCCTGAAACAGGAGCTGGACCGCCAGATGGACGTGTTCGGCCTGGGCGTCGCTTCCCTGAAGTCGGACGAGATCCACGTGGACGAGATAGCGGACAGCGCCGTCACCACCGAAACGAAGCGGAAGGAAGCTATCCGGAAAGGCGCGGAAGCGGAAATCATCTGGAACCTTAACGACGTCAGGGTTCATGTTCAGGGACAGCCGAAGCTGACCGCGGATTATACCTTTGCCGGAAGCTTCCGGTGCGCGATCGCGGATGAAGAGAAATTCTTCGGCGTTTCCGAGGTGGAAGCGCTGCCGGACAACGCCGCCGACGCGGAAGCCTATGTCCGGAAGCTGGCGGGCCGGGCCCTGTATACCTATCTGCCGCAGCTGGCGCAGGACCTGATTGACCAGCAGGACGTCCCGGTCCGGGAATTGTCCCGCCGCAAGGAAGAGCTTGCCGCCTCCCTGAAGCGGAAGGTCGGCGAACTGCTGGCCGGGCAGGGACTGGCGCTTGATTCCCTGGTGATTATTTCCGCGGATTATACCGAGTCCGCGGAGCTGAAAAAGGCCGAAACCCGCGAGGAACGGAAAAAGATCGTCGTCCGCTACGCGGAGGAGCAGATCCGCTGGGAGGCGGACTCCGTATCCGTCCACCAGAAGGACCAGCCCATCATGAAGGCGGACGTGGTGTTCTCCGGTGAGCTGCGCCTGCGGGTCAAGGATAAGGAACGCTTCTTCGCCGCGTCCGAGGTGGACGGATTCCTGGACAAGGAACCGCAGGTCACCGCCGCGGAAGTCAGCGATTATTACCGGAACAAGATCCGGGGACTGCTCTATTCCGAGCTGGCGGGCATCGCCCAGAACCTGATCGATATCCGGGATATCGATATTCCCGACCTTGACCGGTATAACCAGGACCTGGAGAACCGGATCAAAGCCCGCCTGGACGAGCTGATCGCGCAGTGGGGATTCGGCATTGAATCCATCCACCTGGCGAAGACGAGGATCCAGGAATCCTTCGAGCTCCAGCAGAAGCGGAACGTCGCGTCCCACGCCGTGAAGACAAACCTGGACGAGCAGAAGAAGTCCATCGACGACCGGCACGAAGTATTTGTGGCCAGTTCCGGCGCGGAGAAGGATAAAAAGATCGACGATATCGCTACGGACGCGTACGGCCATGGTGTCGACAACAAGATCCAGCGGAGCGAGTTCGATGAGAAACAGAAGGACACGGATACGGATCACGAGATCAACGACCTGAACCGCCAGAACAAAATCAACCGCGCGAAGCATGAAATCGGCAAGGAAGAGCTTGGCCGCGGATACGATCTGGACGAGGAAGAACTCAAGTGGAAGAGGCGTACCGAGGAGGTCCGCCACGGATTCGCCATGCAGACCGGCGAAAACGCATATGAGGAACAGAAGGCGGAAGTGCAGCATCAGCACGGCCTGAAGCAGGAGGACATCAGCGGAAAGATCGCCGAGGAACGGATGGTCCAGCAGGGCCAGATCGATTACCAGCGGCGGGCCCAGGAAGCGATCGGCGAACTGGATCGCATGAAGGAAGAGCAGAAACGCGTGGTCGCGGACGTGCAGCACCAGGCCGGCCTGGACGACGCCCGCTTCAAGGAAACGCTCACCGGCATCCTCCACCGGATCGACCAGAGCAACCTGGACTGGCAGCAGAAGCTGGATGAGTACCAGCGCATGGCCGCGAAGCTCGGTTTCGCGGACAGCATCGAGCGGCAGCAGAAGCAGGCGGAGGCCGACGCCGCCGTCAGGCGCGTTGCCGCCGAGGCGGACGCGGACGTCGCGAACGAACAGCTGAAGACCTGGGTCGCCGACCACAAGGCGAAGGTGGAAGACACGCTCTATGCCGGTAAGGCAAAGATCGAACTGGACAAGGAACAGGCGGAGCTGCAGGAAGTGATCGACCGGAACGCGGAGGACCGCGCGGAGCGGCAGGCCGCCGCCCAGTTCGACCGCGAAGAGCGCAGGTCCCTCCGGTCCTTCGCCCAGGAAATGGAACGGAAGCAGCGCCAGGTTGAAATGGATATCGCCAAGCTCAAGGAAGAAAACGCCGAGAAGCAGCGGATCCGCGACCAGGAACTGCGGATCAAGGAGCTGGAAGGCGAACTGGAACTGACCCGGATGAAGCTGGAAGCCCAGACCAAACAGCTGGGCATCACCTCCGACGCGGAAACCGCCCGCATTAACGCCGAGAACGCGGCGAAGGAAGCGGAAGCCAAGTACCGCCTGGAACATGAAGAGAAGGAACGCGCGGCCGCGGAGGAACGGGCGAAACAGGACCAGGCCCGGGAAGATAACCTGATGAACAAGGCGGACGACCTGTTCCGCTATGTGATGCAGCTTGAGCAGGCGATGGACCAGGCCCGCCAGACGATGCAGATACACTTTGACGACAACGATACCAAAGTGCGGGTTGCCCAGACGGAAGTGGACAAGGCCCGCGCGGAGCACGGCGCGGATGAGATGCTCCAGGGAATCAAGGACCTGGGCCGGAAACTGGACGAAAACCAGCAGCAGGAGATTCTCCGCCGCCTGGACGACCTGATCGCCTCCCTAAATGGACGGGGCGGGAAGCACAGCAATCCGGACGAGAAGGTCACGGATATCGCGAAGGATGTGGACAAGATCCGCAAGTCGATCGACGAAGCCCGGAAGGAACTGGAGAAGATCCGCACCTCCGTGAAGACCGCCGCGGAGCAGCGGCGCTGCATCTACTGCCGGAATCCCCTGAGCAAGGACGCCCGGTTCTGCCCGGCCTGCGGCAAGTCCCAGACGGGCCCGGTGTCCAGCAGCGGAACGGCCGCGAAGAACAAGATCTGCAGCCTTTGCCGGACCTCGAATCCCGCGGACGCGACGACCTGCAAAAACTGCGGAAAAGAGCTGTAATACCGGGATAACCACTTTCAACGATAGGGAGGTTCACCACTATGCAGGACCAAACGCCGAACACTGATCCCATCCAGAAACAGCCGGACCAGCAGGAACCGATTTTTACTGAGATTCAGCATCCGAATATGTCGATGACACTGCACAAGATCCTGATTTACTTCCTTCTGTGGCTGTGGGCAGTGCTGCGCCTGTTTGAAGGCCTTTCGGAATTCGTCGTCCTGGATCTGGGAGAACCATTGATTGAGGGCGGCCCGCCGCTGACAGCGCAGTTCTTCCTGTGGATCGCGGTTCTCCTGAATCTGGCGCTGGCAGTGTTTTGCATCGTTACCCGCTTTAAGCTGGCCAAGCTGAAAAAGGGAGCGCCGAAACTGCTTTCTATTATCTTTGGCCTGACAGCGGCGACGATCGTGCTGGAAGTGATCTTCTTCATGGCGAACGGCGATACGGATCCGGGTGCCTCGGGGGCACAGTTGGCGATGAATATCGTCCTGATTTTCGCCTGCCGGAAGTATTACCAGGCAAGGGACTATATGTTTGTGAACTGATTCCTAAATTACATACAAAACACCGCGAGATCCCCGGACGGGGACTCGCGGTGTTTTGCTGCCGTCAGGCTTCAAATTGCTTGATATAGGCATTCACGGCGTTGGACAGTGCCTTGAAGTTGATGGTATCGGTCATGGGCTTCTGCGTTTCCGCGATGGACCGCTGGTTGCCACTCTTCAGGGCGACCACGAAGTGGTTCTTCTTCGGCGAGGTGTTCATCGGAACGGCGGTCGTTGCCCGGATATTATTCATATCCAGGATCAGCGGGGGATAGATCTTGGGTTCGCCCGCGTCCACCATGATCCGGGATGGGGTGATGACCACCGTCACGATTCCCTGGCGGAAGCCCTTCTTGACTTCAATCAGGGCAATGGCCGGATCATTGGGGGAGGCAGGGGCGCCTAAGCGCTGCATCGCCGCCGCGGCGAGCCGGGCATCCACAGCCGAACCAACCCGGCAGGAGTTATAAACAGTCGGAAGATTCTGGGACCAGAAATTGATTTTGTCCTG
>JAILIE010000007.1 GCA_024695415.1 Clostridiales bacterium
GTTACTTCCGTCGGCACCCCGCCCTTTGTCATCGGCAGATGGCGAAAGGTCCGGCGCAGGTCATTCATGTCTCCGTTGCCTTTCAGGGCATGGTACTGGGTATAGATGTTTTCCATGTTCCGCCGGTCATCCATATCTGCCCAGCCCTGGAAGATATAATGCTTATATCCCTGCAGGAGCCGGTCGCGGAGCATGGCGCGGACCGCCAGGGTGATGGCCCGGTTCTGGACAATCTGAATCCGGATGAATCCAAAAAGACCGGCAATGAGGCTCGGGATACCGAGGATGGTCAGCCATTGGTATACAGTCATCGTGTTTGCTCTCCTTATGGCTCGTAAATAGTAATGTGAAGGAGATTCCTCGACTTCGCTCGGAATGACACCCGGGGCGGGTAAGCGCTGAACAAACTGGATATTTCCGGTCACTGCTTCAGCAATGCCGCCCAGGTAAGCGGGCCGCAGATGCCGTCCTGCTTGAGTCTGTTTTTCCTCTGGAAGCTTTTCAGGGCGATAAGGGTTTCCCTCCCGAACGAGCCGTCCACGCCGTACCTTGGCAGGATTTCCCCGGCCTTCAGGAGCAGGGTTTGCATTTCCCGGACCGGTTCGCCTTTGCTGCCTTTCCGGAGGGTGAGAGAACTGATTCCCGGGGCAGGATCCGGTGTGCCGGGAATAAAGTCATACTCGATTCCTTTGCCAAGGCTCCAGTATTTCCATTTCCGGTCGTGCAGGCCGGACTGGATACATCCGGCACTCGCGCTGGAGGCTTCCGTCACCAGGCCGTCCCCGGTGTAGGTGCCGATATGCGGTTTGCTTTCCGCGGTGCCGGTATAGACATACGCGCCGACAGGAAGGTCCATGTCGGCGGTCAGGGGCCCTTTATAGCTGGAGTCGTAACGGAACATACTGTTGCTGCCGTGGTGGTAGGATATGCCGTGCTGCAGGGCTGCCCAGCGGGTCAGGCCGGAACAGTCCCAGACGCGGTGGCCGATCCACTTCTTTCCATACTTCGCGGAGTATTTGTAGTCGGCGTATTTCTGCGGGTCGGAATTGTATTTCTTTTCAAGGTTGGCCTGTTTCTTCGCGGTCCAGGTGGCGCCGGACTGGCCGAAGATATAACCTCCTTCGCATTCAATGGCGGTCAGGATAGTTTGGGCGATTTGGGTACCGGTAATGGGCATAGGGATGCCTCCTTTCAGGGGTGGGTTATGTTTCAATCGGCTTAACGCCGGCCGGGACGGGGAAAAGGTCACGAGCCGGAAGGGGCAGCGCGGACGCCGCGTACAGGGTAACCGAGGAATCGAGATTGTCGCAGAACGAAGAGCCGGGCAGGACATCATCCAGGATGGGTTTGACGGTATCGTTGCTGCCGTTCCAGCGGAACAGGGCCAGCTTGATGGTCATAACCTTCCGGTAGTCCTCGTCGGTCAGGCCCTCGGGCCGGGGAATACCGAAGGATTCCCCGATGGCGTCCAGCTGGATTCCCCGCGCGCCGGCAAGAGAAAACCCTGATCCCAGCTGCGGAATCAGGGCGATCAGGTCCTCGGCCTGGCGGAGAACCGCCCGGGCCAGGGCGGCGAAGCGGGGTTTGTCCCGGTTCGCCGCGGAGAAAAGGGTCATGTAGTCCATGGGGTTTACACTCCTGTAGCTATTGTTGTGTGTATCACGAAGGAGATCTCGGAACGGCGGGGCAAAGGTTCCAGTGGAGCCTTTGTTGAATCCCAGTCCCGTTTCGTTCAACATTCATCGAACGAAAAGGGCCGTCCCCTTGTTCCTTCACCTCCTCCCTCCTACTTCCTACCTCCTCCCTGTTCAGTTTCACCCCTGGGTGAAACTGAACGTAACGCCGGAGGCGGCACAGGAAAGTTTCTCGTTCCAGGCGAGCGGGATCCGCTCCCGGGAGGTCGTGGTGTTCGCCGCGACCTGGATGTCCGTAATGCACAGCGTCGGGGCATAGCTGCCCAGCGCGGCGTAGAATACGCCGTACAGCGAGGGAACGACCAGGCTCTCCCCGATCTCCTGCCGGTTCGTGATATAATCCGTCACCACATCGGTCAGGATCTGTTTCACCGCTTCCTCATCGAAACCCGGATAGGTTTTGCCGGCGATCAGGACGTTCGCGGCGTAGGTCACCGGCCGGGCCAGGCGGACGGTATGCGCGTTGCCGAAGGCGTCGGTCACGGTTCTGGACAGGTTCCCATATGTGCCGACGCCCGGGTTCTTTTTCGCGAAGAGCACCGGAGCAATGGACGACACATTTCCGCCGATCACCAGCAGAGCCAGGCTGTGGGCGGGAACGCCCTGCGCGTCCGTGGAATCCCCGTCGTTGACGTGGAGCTTAACTTTCGTCACGTTCGGAACATTCTTCACCGCGGAAACGATGTTCTCCGCCATGGTGGAACCGCCGGAAGAAAGGGCGGAGGAAATGCGCGAGCGCACCTGTGCGTCCGTCTCCCCCGCCGCGCGGGTCAGGCCGTAGAGCGGCAGGAGCAAGTCCAGCGCCTGGCCGGAAGCGTAGGCGGGATTGCGGCTGTTATACGCCGCAAGCACCAGGGCGGACGTATCGTCCAGGGCCCTGGCGAAGACGGACAGCAGCTGGTAATCCGGCACGGAGGCGGACAGTTCGGACTC
>JAILIE010000030.1 GCA_024695415.1 Clostridiales bacterium
TTCGATCTGGCCCAGCGTCCGCCGCGGCGAGGAAAAATACATCTTCGCCCACCAGGAAAACGCGGACAGCATGTTCAATACCGCCCTGCATTATGAGCTGCCGATCCTGAAGCTGTTCGCCTATGATATGCTGAAGGAGATCCCGCCGGATTCCCCGAACTACCTGCTGGCCCGCCGCCTCATCAAGGCGCTGAACTACCTGCCGGATGTCGATCCCGAGCTCCTGGACGAGATTCCGCCGCTGTCCCTCCTTCGTGAGTTCATCGGCGGCTGCACCTTCGACAAGGAAGACTGATCCCATATTGCGTACCGGGGCGGTTCATCTGAACCGCCCCGGCTTTTTTCAGCTGTACAGTTTATCGTTCGCGGCCTTCCGCCGGAAGTGGCAGATGACCCCCGCCGCGATCACCGCGGTTATCAGGATCCATACCCATACCGGCACGCTGGTAATATTGAAGCACCGCACCCGGATCCACATCCGGTTGATCATCTCGCTCTGTTCCTCGTTGAAATACACCATGATCGACGCACGGCGGATCACCTCCCCGGACGGATACTGGGCCGACAGCTGCCTCTGCAGCTGTTCCGCCGGCACGGTCAGCACATAGTTCTCATCCTCCGGATCGTCGGAGAAGAAGTAGCTGACCGGGTATTCCACGGTCTCCTCTTCGTCGTCCTCCGCACCGTAGTTCCACTCCAGGTATTCGAACACGCGCCCGTCGTCCCCGCCGGAGATCGTCGAGGTGTATCCGATGTAGTACATGTTGCGGACCACGTTGTCCGGCCGGGAGATAAAGTTGATGAACGCCTCTGCCGCGTGCTGTTTCCGCGCGTCCTCCGCGATGCCGCTCTTCAGCATGATCCAGCCGTCAAAGTAAATGTTCGTGCACTCCTGCGGAATCGCGAAGTTCAGGTAATACTCGTCTTCTTCCGCCTGGTCCATCGTATAGACCGCGTCGCCGGACCACTGGTAGTTCGCCACCACCTTGCCGGTGATCATGTCCGCCTTGCCGGAGTCCGTTTCAAAGGAGTACAGGTTGTCCTTCACCCGCTGCAGGTAGTCCTGCGCCTTGTCCACCGTTTCCTGCGTCACGTCGTTCATTTCGTTCTGCAGGTTCTCCGCGTAGTTTTCGTCCCCGGTGAACTCCTCCGAGACGAGCAGGTCCGATTTCATCGCGCCAATCGCGGCGAAATAGGAATCCCGCACGTTGTCCTTCATCGTGATCTGGCGGACGTATTCCGGGTTCTCCATCAGTTTCCAGGTGGACGCGTCCTCTTCGGAAACCACCTCGGGGTTATAGACGAAACCTGTGACGCCCCACATGTAGCCGGCGGCCACCTTGTCCCAGGTCACGCCGTTGATGTCGTGGGTTTCGAAGATGTTTCGGATATACGGGGATACGCCCTGGATATAGTAGTTGTTCTCGTCGTTTTCGTCGAAGAAGCTGTCCGACAGCGGCTGGACCCGGTCCTCGGACATCAGCTTCATGATCATGTATTCGGAGGGGCAGACCAGGTCGTATACATCGCCGATGGTCAGCATGTTGTACAGGTCCTCGTTCGTGCCGAAGGTGGAGTACTCCACGCGGACCGGGATATTGTACGTTTCCTCATACCATTCGGCGAAATCGTCCACCAGGGAGTTCTCGCCGAAAATGTCGCCGCTTTCGAGGTCGATCACCTCTTCGTCTTCCCAGCCGCCGAGGTCGATGTATTCCTCCCAGTTGCAGATACGCAGCACCACTTCGTTTTTTGCCGCGGAAACGGTGGCCGGGGCGGCGATTCCCGCCAGCAGGGCCGCGAGCAGCATGATTCCGAAAACACGCTTCATGTTCATGCCTTTTCCGCCTCCTTCTTCTGCGCCCGGCCGGAGTTGAAGTTCATCACGCCGACAATCACGATCACCAGCACGAAGATCAGCGTGGACAGTGCCCACAGCGCGGTTTTGATATCCGTCTGGGATCCGCGGGTGGCGTTCACGACATAGGTGCTGATGGTGTCGAACGTGGCCGGTTTGGTATAGGTCGCGATGAAATAGTCGTCCAGCGACAGGGTGACCGCCAGGGAGAACCCGGAAACCATACCGCCCAGTATCTGCGGGATCACGACCCGGAAGAGCGCCTGGGCCGGGGTCGCGCCCAGGTCCATTGCCGCTTCATACAGGCTGGAATCCATCTGCTTGAGCTTCGGAATCACGGACAGGTACACGAACGGCGCGCACAGCGTGACGTGGCCGACCACCAGCGGGATATAACTGTCCTTGGAAACGCCGAAAACCACCACCAGCAGGATGCACAGGGAGAAACCCGTCACCACGTCTGCGTTGATGACCGGGATCTGGTTGACGGTGGCGATGGCGGATGATGTCCGCTTCCGGGAGTAGAACGAGCCGATCGCGCCCAGCGTGCCCAGAATGGTCGCCAGCAGCGCCGCGCCCAGCGCCAGCAGGATCGTGCCGACGATCATGCTGCGCAGTTCCTCCGTGGAGAACAGCGTCACATAATTCTTCAGCGTGAAGGAGCGGATCGCGCCGATCTGCGTGGCGTCGGTGAAGCTGTAAAGCGCCAGGATCAGAATCGGCACATACAGGAAGAGCAGCACCAGGACCGGAACGGCAATGCGTACGATTTTACGGCTCACAGCAGCGCACCTCCCGTCCTCGCGGTCTTCTCATCGCCGCTGTCCGACAGCAGCGTGAACAGGCAGATAATGCCCAGCAGCACCAGGGCGATCATGGATCCGCCGTGCCAGTTGAACGCGGCGAAGTAGCTGCTGATCAGGCTGCCCATGATATAGGTGCTGTTGTACAGCATATCCAGCACGACATAGTTGGTCATGGCCGGCAGGAAAACCATGGAAATGCCGCTGATGATTCCCGGCAGGGAAAGGGGCAGCGTCACCCGCAGGAAAGCCATCCGGTCGTTGGCGCCCAGGTCCCTGGCCGCTTCGGTCAGCGATCCGTCCAGCTTGACGATCGTGTTGTAGATCGGCAGGATCATGAACGGCAGGAAATCGTAGGTCATGCCGATGACGGAGTTCAGGAACGGGTACCGGGCCAGGTTCCCCTCAACCAGCGTCAGGATTTCCTTCAGCGCCGTAATGCGCAGGGAGAAGTTGATCCACATGGGCATCACGAAGATCATGATGATGACGGACTTGGCCTTCAGTTTGCTCGTGGCCAGGATATAGGCGACGGGATAGGCGATCAGCAGGCAGACCGCTGTGGTCACCGCCGCGATGGCCAGGCTGTACGCCAGCGTTCCCAGGGTATTGGGATCCGTAAAGAAATCGGTCAGGTTCTGAAGCGTAAACTCGCCCTTGCCGTTTGTGAAAGCGTAGTAGAACAGTACCAGCAGCGGCGCCACCACGAAGAGCAGCAGGAACACCGCATATGGTATGCCCAGCGTTTTTCTGGAAAATCTCATATGCCCCTCCTTACTTCTTCACCTGGAAGCGCATCTTGTCCAGGGGCAGGATCAGGCCGACCCGGTCGTCCATGTTCCACAGGTATTCGTCGTCGACGATGAAATCCTGGCCCAGGTCCGTGTTGATCACGTAGCTGTAGTGGTCGCCCTTGTAGATCAGGTTGCTGATCGTGCCTTCGATCAGCACCTGTTCGTCGTCCACGTCGTCTGTCATGCGGATATCCTGCGGCTCGATCGAGGCGATGATATGGATCTTTTCCGGATCGATGACCTCGCCGTTCTCGTCCAGCAGTTCGTGCTCCTCGTTCCGGCGGCTGCCCTTGATCAGCTGGGTCAGGCTGGTATCCAGCTCCGTCCCGTTGAACTCGAGGCGGTGGTTCCGGTTCATATCCACCGGGAACACGTTCGTATTGTTCTCCGCGATCATGATGTGGATTCCGTCCGGTTCCACCTTCATGCCGACCACGCTGCCCACCTCGGCGGATTTCGTGCTCTGGATCACGACCTCGTACCGGCCGGACTGCACGGTGATTTCATAGTGGATTCCCTTGAAGATTACGGAAATGACCTTCCCGCGGATCTGCCCCTGCTCCGGAGCGGTCAGCTCGATATCCTCGGGCCGCACCACCGCGGTGATCTGGGTGCCTTCCGGCACGTCGTCCACGCACTGGAAATGGCCGCCGGCAAAGCGCGCCTGCATCGTTCCGGTCATGATGCCGTTGAAAATGTTGCTTTCGCCGATAAAGTCCGCCACGAACGCGTTCTGCGGCTCGTTGTAGATATCCTCGGGCGTGCCGATCTGCTGGATTTTGCCCTCGGACATAACCACGATCTTGTCGGACATGGTCAGGGCTTCCTCCTGGTCGTGCGTCACGTAGATGAAGGTGATGCCCAGTTCGTCGTGCATGGCCTTCAGCTCGATCTGCATCTCCTTGCGCATCTTCAGGTCCAGCGCGCCGAGCGGTTCGTCCAGCAGCAGGATTTCCGGCTCGTTCACCAGGGCGCGCGCGATGGCCACGCGCTGCTGCTGGCCGCCGGACAGCGTGGAAACGGAGCGCTTTTCAAAGCCCTCCAGGTCCACCAGTTCCAGCACCTTCTTGACCTTCTTCTTGATCTCCTCGCGGGGCATCTTTTTCAGCTTCAGGCCGAAGGCGATGTTCTCGAATATATTCATATGCGGAAAAAGGGCGTAGCGCTGAAACACCGTGTTGATCGGCCGCTTGTTGGGCGGCAGCTTGGAAATGTCCTGCCCGTTCAGCAGGATTTCGCCTTCCGTGGGCATGTCAAAACCGGCGATCATCCGCAGCGTGGTGGTTTTTCCGCAGCCGGAGGGCCCGAGGAAGGTCACGAACTCGCCGCGCTTCACTTCCAGGTTGAAATCGGATACGGCCCGGAACCCGTCCTCGAAGGTCCGGGAAATGTGTTTCAGCTCAATGATGTTCTGATTGTTTTCCATTGTCAGAAGCTCCTCTTTCTCTCATTTTGATGATCCGTGGTTTCAGAAACTGGGCGGTGTGGACACCCACAGCACCCGGGCCCGGCTTTTGCCGGCGTTCCGCAGGCAGTGTTCCTCCTTCGGGTGGATGCAGAAACTGCAGCCGGCCCGGACGCGCTGGCGCGCGGAACCCTGTTCCAGGTAGATGCTGCCGCTGAGCACGTAGCCGAATTCCTCTCCCTCGTGCGGCGGCATGGTCAGGCTGATTCCGCCCTCCTCCATCTCAATCAGGATCGGTTCCATCCGGTTCTTCTGGGCGTCGGGAACCAGCCAGGTAATGGTCCCCTTCAGCTCCTCCGCGTCCTCCTTGACGAACATGTCCTGCGGGGAGAAAACCGTCTTCTCCGCGGGGCTTTCGTTGAAGAAATCCTGCAGGGAGGACCCGAGGCATTCCAGCATGTCCGTCAGCGTCGCGATGGACGGGGACGCCAGGTTCCGCTCCGCCTGGGAAATGAATCCCTTGCTCAGTTCACACCGGTCCGCGAGCTCCTCCTGTGTCAGCCCGCGCTGAATGCGCAGCAGGCGGAGCTTGTTGCCGATATCCATTCCCGGGCCCCCTTTCTGTCTCCGAATCCGGTTTATTGTTACTAAACTTTTAAAACAGTACATAAGTTTAGTAACAATAAACTTCAAAACAGGTGTAATTAAACCACAGGACATCTGGGATGTCAATAGAAAAAACAAAATGTTTCTTGTCATCACTGTCTTCCGGCGATATAATAGGATATCAACGGTTTAAAGGAGTTCGATGGAAGATGGAAGTGCAGGCGAAGAAACAGGTTATTTTTTCAGGCATTCAGCCGAGCGGCGTGCTGACGCTCGGTAACTATATCGGCGCCCTGAAACGCTTTGCCGAACTGCAGGACGAGTATGACTGCATCTACTGTATCGTGGACGAGCACGCGATCACCGTGCGCCAGAACCCGGCGGACCTGCGCCGCCGCTGTTTCGAGCTGGCCGCGCTTTACCTGGCCAGCGGGATCGATCCCGCGAAGAGCATCATCTACTGCCAGAGCCATGTCAGCGCCCACGCGGAGCTCGCATGGGTCCTGAACTGCTTCACCTACATGGGTGAGCTGAACCGGATGACCCAGTTCAAGGACAAGTCCGCCAAGCACGCGGACAATATCAACGCCGGCCTCTTCACCTATCCGGTGCTGATGGCGGCGGACATCCTGCTGTACCAGACGTCCTTCGTCCCCGTCGGAGCCGACCAGAAGCAGCACCTGGAGCTTTCCCGCGATATCGCCCAGCGCTTCAACGGCGTGTACGGCGACGTATTCACGGTTCCCGAACCGCTGATTACCAAGTACGGCGCGCGGATCATGAGCCTGCAGGACCCGGAGCGGAAAATGAGCAAGAGCGATCCGGAGGACACCTTCGTCTCCCTGCTGGACGATCCGGACACCGTGCGCCGCAAGATCAAGCGCGCCGTGACCGATTCCGACGCGGAAATCCGGTTCGACCCGGAAAACAAGCCCGGCGTCAGCAACCTGCTGAACATCATCAGCGCCCTGACCGGCGAAAGCATCGACTCGGTCTGCGCGGACCTGGCCGGCCAGGGATACGGCGTCCTGAAGACCCGCGTGGCAGACTGCGTGATCGCGTCCCTCGAGCCTCTGCAGGCCGAGTTTAACCGCCTGATCGCCGACAAGCCGTACCTGATGTCCGTCCTGAACGAAAGCGCTGAAAAGGCCGCTTACCTGGCCGGAAAGACGCTCCGCAAGGTTCAGAAGAAAGTGGGCTTCGCGCCCCGTTCTCTGTGAGGTGGCCATGAAGAGACTTCTTCCGCTTCTCCTGGGTCTGTGCCTGCTGCTCTCCTCCCTGCCCGCTCTTGCGGAGGAATCCCCCGCGCTCTGGTTCTGCCTGGTCTGCGGGGAAGGCTGTGAGGAGGAGGCCTGCACCACCTGCGGTTCCGTCCGCGGCGTATGGGTCTGTTCCGGCTGCGGACAGCGGAACCTGGCTTCCGCCTGTTCCGCCTGCGGCCTCACTCGGGAGGATTCCCTCACCGCCCAGATGGACTGCGGAGACCTGCTGACCGCGTATCCCGCGGTCCGCTACCTGGCCGCCGCCGACCATCCGGACGCGATTCTCGCGCTCGCCCGCTATTACGAAACCGGCCTCTTCCTCCGAAAGGACCAGATGGCCGCCTTTGCCTGCTATGAAAAAGCCGCTTCCATGGGAAGCGGGAAAGCGTACCTGGCCATGGGCCGGATCTATGACCGGGGCGAACTGGTCAGCCCGGATTATTTCAAGGCCATGGAATACTACCAGCTGGCGGCGGACCGGGGGATCGCCGAGGCCTGGTGGTACCTGGGCACCTTCTATGAGGAAGGGTCCACGGTGACGCGGAATTACGACACGGCGATGGAATACTACCTGAAGGCGGCCGAAATGGGCGACGCCGACAGCTGGATGAGCCTGGCGCACTGCTGCGCCATGGGGTACGGCCGGGAGCGGGACGCCGCCATGGCGCTGGAGTATTATCAGAAGGGTGCGGAAGCCGGAAGCGCGCTGGCCGCCGATTATCTCGGCTGGATGTATATGACCGGCGAACTCGTTACCACGGATCCGGCCACCGGGCTGGAATGGTACCGCCGCGCCGCGGAGCTCGGCAACGCCCGCAGCATGTACGCCCTGGGTTACGCGTACCAGTTCGGCCAGGGCACCGCAATCGACCTGCGGGAAGCGGCCCGCTGGTATGAAAGGGCCGCCGTGGCCGGCCGCGCCGATGCCGCTGCCGCCTATAAAGCCCTGACGGAAGAATAACTGAGAACAAATGACGGGGAGCGGTTCATTTTTGAACCGCTCCCCATTTAATATCGTTATTGAGTTTGCAGGCCGGGGGGCCTTTCGGAATTAAGGTTCACTCGTCACCGCCGGCCGGGGCGTCGGCGTCGCGGCCTCATACAGTGCGTCGATCACCTTCTGGTCCGCCACGCCGTTGGCCGACAGGCCGTGATCCTTCTGGAATTCCTTCAGCGCGGCAATGGTCCGGTTCAGCATCCGGCCGGTGCACTTGGTATCGTAATAGCCCAGTTCCTTCAGCCGGCACTGCATCCAGTACACGTCCGCGTTGTCGGACTTCTCCCTCAGCACGCGCCCGTTCAGTTCCGGTTTCACGTCGCTGCGGTATTCCGGTTCCGGCGTGGCCGGCGGCCGCGTCGGGCAGTAATCCATCTTGGCGCTCATAGTGGGCAGCTTCAGGGAATACTTCAGCTCCTCGTCCGCCTTCGTGTCGTTCTGCCGGGTAATGTGAACCGTCGTGCCCGCGCCGACGTTGTCATAGATCCATTTCGCGTCCTCAATCGTCAGGCGGATGCATCCGTGGCTCGCGCGGCTGCCCAGCTTATTGAAGCTGGAGACCTTGATGGCGGTCGTGCTGACCGCGTTGTAGATGACGGAATGGAACGCGATTGACGCGTTGATCCGCGTCCAGTACCGGGCGTATCCGCCCCACTTGGGGAAATAGCACCAGGTGGACTTGCGGCCGTTCAGCACCCAGTCCCCGGGATCGCTGTCCGTTCCGACCTTCCCCGTGGAACAGATCATATAGCGCACCGGCACGGTGTATTCGCCCCACTCGTCCCGGCCGTAAACCGTGGTGATCTGGTTGCGTACGTCCACGACGATGTAGAACGGAACCGGTTCGGGCGTCGCGGTGGGTTTCGGCGTCATGTCCGGAAGCACCACGTACGCGTCGTTGAAAACCAGGTTCCAGGTCTGCTCGTCTACTTCCCCCGTCGCCTTCAGGCCGTTCTGGGTCTGCAGGGCTTTGACGGCGCGGGTCGTGTATTTCTGGAAATTGCCGCTGACCTTGCTCGCGTCCAGGTATCCCAGGTCGCACAGGCGCTGCTGCAGCTGTTTGACCAGGGTGCCCTTCATTCCGTTCTTCAGCTTTTTCTGGTAATAGACCGGCTCGTTCGGCAGGGCGACCGCGTTCTCGTCCTCGTTGACCTGGTAGTAGTTCAGGCCCGGGATCGGGCTCGGGGTTTCGGTCGGAACGTCATAGTTGCCCACCGCGGCATAGCTGAAAAGCGTGTCCTGGGTTGCCGGGTCCGCGATACCGGTGGCCTGGATGCCGTTGTTCTTCTGGAAGCGTTCCACCGCCTTCTGGGTGGCCTCCAGGTAGTTCCCCTTGATCTGTCCCTTATAGTAGCCCAGCTCCATCAGCCGGGTCTGCATTTCCTTCACGTCGTCCCCGGTCGCGCCGTATTTCAGCGTCCGGTACTGCGCGGTCATCAGCACCACCTGGGTCCGGGGATCGGCGATGCCGTCCGCCTCCAGCCCGTAGTCCTCCTGGAAGCGCCGTATGGCGTCCCGGGTTCCCTCCAGGTACTTCCCGGACAGGTTGCCGGAATAGTAATTCAGGTCCTTCAGGCGGGTCTGGATGAAGAGCACGTCCTCTCCCTCGTCCCCGTACTGCATGGTGCGCGCCGCCTGGATTTCCGATTCCGCTTCCGCTTCGTCGTCCGTGATATCGACGGGAATGACCTCGGAATCGTCTTCATCCTCCTCGGCCACAGCTCCCATGAAACACCCGGCCGCGATAATCAGCGCCAGGATCAGGCTGATGATTTTCTTCATCAGGTTTCCACCTCGTTACTCCGGAATTTAATCCGCGTTCTTCAACCAGTTCTGGGTCTTTCCCCGGCCGTATCCCTCCGGATATACGTCCTTGTTGCGGAGCACGAAGCCCAGGTCCGCGTTGTAGTTCGTCCGGTCGCTTTCCACGGTCACTTCCGCGGACCGGCAGACGTCCCCGTCCGTTTCCTCCAGCACGGAGGCAATCATCCGCAGGTCCGTCCTCGGCCTGGTCGGTTTAACCTCCGCCGGCGGTGTAACCTTCAGGGTGTAAACCGCGGGATACAGGTCGGAAATCCGCCAGAAGCCGTATTGGTCCGTCACCGTCTCGGCCACGGTCTCGCCGTTCCGCTGCGCTTCGACGCGCACGCCGGCAATTCCGCCCTCCCCGGCTCCCTGCAGGCCGTCTTCGTTCAGGTCCAGCCAGCATACGTCTCCCAGGGTACCCGGCAGCACGCATCCGATATCCATGGCGGTCCGGTCCTGTCCCATGTTCAGGATGATGACGTCCGTTTTTCCGTTCCGGTTGACGATCTCGGTCATCACGGAATCCAGCGTTCCGGACAGGCGGCTGTCGCCCGGCTCGATGATCACGCAGCCCTCCGGCATCTCCGCCTCCAGGCGGTAATCGCCCGGCATCAGTTTCGTAAAGGCGTAGCGTCCGCCCTCGCTGCTGACCGCGGTCGCCAGCGTACTGCCTTCCCTGTCCGTCAGGGTAAGCACCGCGCCGCCCAGCGGTTCGATGTTCCCGCTCCGGTCGATCCAGACCTGGCCGCTGATCCGCGTGTAGCGGACAATGCCCATCAGCAGGCCTTCATACGTCCGGTTCTCCTCCAGCCGGATACCGGTCACCGCCAGTTTTCCATCCGTTTCAGCGAACTGGTTGTCCCCGGCCTTCGGCGCCAGGGTGTCCTCGTCCAGCGTATAGGAAACGCTGAACGTTCCGGGAATCATACCGGCCGCGGCGAACCAGCCCTCAGCGTCTGTCGCCGGGGTATCGAACACCTTGCCGGTGTATTCGTCCGTTACCGTGATGACCAGGCCTTCCGGCGTCTTCTCGCCGTCGTCGAACAGGCCGTTGTTGTTTTCGTCCATCCAGACCCGGCCCCGGATCGCCGCGGGAATGACCACGCCGACCGCCTGGCCGGTCCATTCGTCTCCCATCCGGATCGTCAGCGCCGCTTCCTGGGCCGTTTTCCCGGCGGTCAGCGGAAGCGTCAGCGCGTCGGTCCGGCTGATGACGTTGTTTTCCGGGCACTCCGCCTTCAGGGTGTATTCACCCGGCCGCAGGTTGTCCAGCACGAAGCTTCCGTCCGCCGCGGTGACGGCGGTAATTTCATCCAGGTCTTCCCGCGCGGGCACCAGCGTCAGCCGGAGTCCTTCCCGGAGCTCCTCCGCGTCCCCGCGGACGCCGTCGCCGTCGTGGTCTCCGTAGGCATAGCCGTCAATGCGGCCCAGCGTCAGCGCGCCGCACAGCGGAACGTTCATGGCCGCGCCGGTAGTGAAGGTGAATTCAGCGCTCCGCCCGACGGATCCCTCCGCCGCGACGGTGTTTCCCCCGTCCGCGGTCCGCGCGAAAACCGTTTTTTCGGGCAGGATGTATTCCACGCTGTATACGCCCGGCATCACCGCGTCGAACAGGAACTTCCCGTCCGCGCCGATCTCCGCGCGGAAGAATTCCTCCTCCCCGCTCACCAGGCGGACCGTCACGCCTTCCAGGCCGTTTTCGCCCGCGTCCCGGACGCCGTTGTCGTTCAGGTCTGCGAACACGGTTCCTTCCACCGTTCCGGGCCGGATCATGCCGATATCCATGTGGTCCACGTCTTCCCCGAGTTCCACGCGGAACGGTTCGGAATAGCCTTCCCCGCCGTTTCGGTTCAGGATGACGTTACCCTCGCCGAGCCGGGTGAACGCGTAGCCCCTGATGGCCTGTACGCTCAGGGTGTATTCGCCGGGAACCACGCCGGTGATTTCATACCGGCCGTTGGCGCCGGTCTTGTCGCTGGCGAACACGTTTCCGTTGCTGTCCAGCAGCGTAACCAGCTGGGTCGTGACGATTTTTTCCTTTCCGTTCAGCGTCGCGGAGAAGTCGTCGTCATAGTATACGGTACCGCGGACCGTGGCGGGATAAACCGCGCCGACCGCGATCTGCCGCGTCTCGCCGCTCTTCAGTTCAAAATCGTACCAGAAGTTCTCCCGGCGGTCCGACCGGGCCTTGAAATGGTTGCCCAGCGGGTCGTCGTTCAGCGCGGTGAACGTGCAGCCGTTATCCGGCAGCACGGCGCGGACCTTGTAGGTGCCGCCGCGCAGGCTGTTCAGCGTAAAAGTGCCGTCCTCCGCGGAGCGGGTCACAGCGACCTCCTCGTCCGTCGCCTGCTTGATCACGGTTACCTTGACGCCGGACAGCGGCGTTTCTCCCTCGTCATACAGGCCGTTGTAGTTCGCGTCCAGGTAACAGATCCCGGTGACCTCGGAGCCGCGCGCGAAGCCGATATACAGGTCTTCCACGCTCTTTTTGTCGTTCATGTCCAGGGTCCGTTTGCCTTCCGTGATCCCTTCCTTGACCATGATCGACCGCCGTCCGGACAGCGTGGTATAGCGCGCGAACATCATGTCCTCCGGCACATAGACCGTCATGACATAGAACGCCGGGCGCACCCGGTCGATGCACCAGGTTCCGTCCGCTCCGGATACGGTTTCGTAATGCAGGCCGTTCTTTTCCCCGTCCAGGGTGATCCGCACGCCGGCGAGCATCCGGTCGTCGCTTTTGAACAGGCCGTCCGCCGTGTTTTCCTCCCAGCAGACGCCGCTGACATGGTACGCGATCTGGCTGCCGATGCCCTGCAGGGTTTCCTGCCCCGCGGTGACGGTAAACACACCGCTCAGCTGGCTGTCCTCCGTGGAAAACTGATAGGCGCTCAGATCCAGGGAGTCCGTCCCGCCGAAGGACGTGAAAATCCGTCCCGGAACCAGCTCCGTCTTCGTGCGGTATTCGCCTGCCGGTACGTTTTCAAAGACGATCATGCCGTTTTCGTCCGTCACGCCCACCGCGACAGGTTCTTCGCCGCGGATCAGGAAAACAGGGATTCCGGGAACGCCGTCCTCGTTGACCGCCCGCTCCCCGTTGTCGTTCCGGTCGCTGAAGGCCCGGATGCGGATCGTGCCGGTGTTTTCTCCCGGCAGCATCGGCGGATACTCCGGCAGCGGGGTCGCCGTCGGCGCCGCGGTCGGTACCGGCGTCGGTTCCGGGGTCACCGTTTCCGCGCCTTCCGTCTTTTCCGTCTCTTCCGGCGCGTCCGGTTCCCATTCCGGGCCGTCCCCGCCCGCTTCAGGATCCGCGGGTTCCGGCGTTACAGGCACAGGCGTGGGGTCCGGTTCCTTTTCCACCGGGCGTACCACGACCGCGACAATACCCGAGGCCGCTTCCTCCGCCGTCACGTTCCGCGCGGCGTCCCGCAGGTCCCACCCGGGTTCTATGGTCTCCGCCATCGGCTCGATCCGGATCCTTTCCGAACTTGTGAGCGTGATGGTTTCCCCGCCGGCGGAAATCACACCGGCCTCTGTTCCGTTCTGGAGAACGCGGAATTTCCCCGTAAGCTTCACCGGGGTTTCGTTTCCGTCCTCACCGGTCAGGATACCGGTGAGCCGGACCGCGATGGAAACCGGTTCAGCGTGGGCCGCCGGAACGGCAGCCAGCAGAAAGGCCGCGCAAAGAAACAGGGAAAACAGGCGAAGAACTCTTTTCATGATCAGATATGCCTCCGGGAGATATGATCCTGGATCGGATAATTACTGCTGCGTCTGCTGGACGATTTTCATCGTGCGCCGGACCTTGTTGTACACGTTTTCGGCGAAGGTGTCCGCCATGGCCCGCGGATAGCTGCAGTGCAGGATGTAGAGCTGCTTGTTGACGCAGTTGACGATGATGCGTCCGGCCACGCCGACGCCGTCTTCCTTCCGGGTCGCCTTGTAGGCGGCATAGATGCCGTTTCCGTCAATGAAGTCGCGGCTGGCCGTCTGGGACGGATCAAAGGAGGAGAACTCACCGCTGCCCTGCAGAGTGTCCAGCATGCCCTTGAGCTCCTTGGTCAGCTCGTTCTTCGTATAGTTCTTGTTCACGGCCACCGTGCGGATCTCGATCCGGGCCGCGTAGTCCATGGACATGTTCGGATAGGTCAGGACGTAGTTGTCCGCGGTGTCGGTCTCCACGATCCAGCCTTCCGGCGCCTGGAACGAAATATGCATCGCGTCCGCCGTATAGGTGGCGTACGTGAACTTCAGCGTCGGCAGGGGGGTCGGCGTGGGCTTGTCGATCGGGTCGATCAGCACGGGCGTCGCGCCGGCGTACTCACCGCGGACAGTCGGCGCGGGAGTCGGCGCGTTCTGCGTGGCGGTCAGCTCCTCCCCGGCGTCCTCTTCGGACGCGGGGTTGTAATCGCCGGAGTCGAAATCGAAGATCTGCTGGCCTTCGGTCGTGACCTGCTGGCTATTACCGCTTTCAGCGGAGGCGGCAGGCGCTTCGGTTGCCTGCGGCAGGGTCTCCTCGTAGGGCTTCGGCTGGTTCGGGAACACTTCCTGCTGCTGTCCGCAGGCGCTCAGCGCCAGGGCGCAAACGATCAGGACCAGGCACAGAATCTGTTTTTTCTTCATGGCTCATTCCTCCGTCAGTAATGTCTTACTCCGCGTCGTCGGTGTAGACCGGATGGTAGACCCTCCGGTCCAGGCTGAATATTTTCTCGCTGAAGGCGCCTTCGGGCGTTTTGTCCGTTACGGTCTTCATCGTATTCATCCGTGCGTCGGTCATATCGATCCAGTGAAGCGCTTCCGCCTCCGGGAACATCGGCGCTTTCGGGCTTCCGTACTCGCTTTCGCCGTGATGGCTGAGCAGCATGTGCTCCAGCAGCGTCACGGTTTCGCCGTGAATGCCCAGCCGGTCCGCCACCCGGTTCAGGTTCGTGATGCCCCGTACCAGGTGCCCCAGCAGCTGGCCGTCCCGGGTATAATCGCTCACGTTGCCCGCCGGATCGCTTTTCAGCTCGTCGATCTTCGCCAGGTCGTGGATGATGACCCCGGCCAGCAGCAGGTCCCGGTTCAGCCAGGGATAAACCTCCAGCATCGCCCCGGCCAGCCGCAGCATGTCCGTCGTGTGGTGAAGGAGCCCGCTGCGTTCTGCGTGGTGCATCCGCTGCGCGGCCGGGAACCAGTCCAGGTCCTTTCCGGCCAGCTCGAGCATTCCTTCCGTCAGTTTCCGGAGCTTTTCGCTCTTGAAGGACGCCACCGTTTCCCGGATCTCCCGGTTCATCTCCGCGGGCGTCCGCGGCGCGCAGGGCACCAGCGCGCCCATGTCCACCGGATCCTCCGCTGTCGCCATTCTCCATTTTTCCACACGCAGCTGAAGGCGTCCGTTATACTCCTGGATCGTTCCGCGCACCTTGATCGGTTTCCCGGGTTCCGGGGCTTCCGCCGTGGGATCCCAGTTCCAGATCTTGCAGTTGATCTCTCCCGTCCGGTCCGTCAGGTTCATGTCCACGTAGTCGCTGCCCTTGCTGTCCTTCCTCTTTTCCGCCGAGCGGACCAGCAGGAATCCCTCAAACCGCATGTCCTTCTGCAGCTGACATACTGAGTAGTTCTCCATTCATTTCCTCCTGAAGCGTCAGAACGGGGATTCTCCCGAAGATCCCGCGTCCCGCGCCAGATTGGCGAAGGTGGTGCATTCGCTCAGCCACGCCAGTTTGACAGTTCCCAGCGGGCCGCTGCGCTGCTTGGATATGATCACTTCGCCGATATTCTTGTCCTCCGTGTCGTGATTGTAATACTCCTCCCGGTGGAGGAACATCACCACGTCCGCGTCCTGTTCGATGGAACCGGAGTCCCGCAGGTCGCTCAGCAGCGGCCGCTTGTCCAGCCGGTCCTTGTTCGCGCGGGACAGCTGGGCGCAGGCGATCACCGGAACTTTCAGCTCCAGGGCGATCGATTTCAGCTGGCGGCTGATCTCGCTGACTTCCAGCTGGCGGCTGTCGGCCTTGCCGTCCGACCGCATCAGGCCCAGGTAGTCGATCACGATCAGGTCCAGGCCCTTGTCCATCATCAGCCGCCTGCAGCGGGAGCGCAGCTGGCTCGGGGACAGTCCGGCGGAGTCGTCGATATACAGCTGCGAAGGCGTCATGTGCTGCGCGGAGCGCGCCAGGCTCACCCAGTCCTGGTCGGACAGGATTCCCTTGCGCACGCGCTGCATGTCCACCCGCGCGTCGGAACAGAGCATGCGCATCGCGATCTGTTCCCGCGGCATTTCCAGCGTGAACACCGCCACCGTCTTCCGCCTGTTCACGGCGGCGTGCGCGGCGATGTTCATCGCGAAAGAGGTCTTGCCCATGGCCGGCCGGGCGCCGACAATAATCAGCTCGCCCTCGTGCAGCCCGGTCAGCATGCCGTCCAGGTCGATAAACCCGGTCGGCACACCGGCGATCGCTCCCTTAAGCTTGTCCAGTTCCTCAATCCGGTTGTAGGCGAGCTCCATGACCTCCCGGATGGGCTTCAGGGTATCCCCGTCCGTCCGGTTCATCACGATGTCGAAGATCGCTTTCTCCGCGGACGCCAGCACCTCCGGCACCGGGTTCTCCTGCGTGTAGCAGTCCTTCATGATAGCCCGGCAGGCCTCGATCATCTTCCGGAGCGTGCTTTTTTCCAGCACGATGTCGATGTAGGCCCGGACGTTCGCGGTGGCGGGCACCGCGTCCATCACGCGCATCAGGTACGCGCTGCCGCCGATGCCGTCCAGCGTGCCCCGGCGGGCCAGCTCGGAATTCATCGTCACCAGGTCGATCGGCGAGCGCTGCTGATACAGTTCCGCCATGACCTTGAACATTTCCCGGTGCTCCGGCTGGTAGAAATCATCCGCGTGCAGCAGCTCCATTCCCTTGAGCACGGCGGTGCTGTCCTGCAGCATTGCGCCCAGGACGCTGGTCTCCGCCTCCACGCTGTTGGGCATGGCTGCCCCTCTGACTTCCACCGGATTCTCCATCGTTCTCTCCCGTTACTTCTTCAGCGGCACCACGTTCAGCTTCATCGGGGTCGTGACGCCGGAATACAGCCATACCGTGATTTCCCGGACGCCGACTTCGCGGATCGGATCCCCGATGTCCAGCTTGCGCTTGTCGGCCTTGATGCCGTGCTGCTTCTCCAGCGCTTCCGCGACCTCCGCCGCCGTCACGCTGCCGTACAGCCGACCCTTTTCGCCGCACTTCACTTCCAGGGTGATCACCTTGTGCTTCAGGAGTTCAGCTTTCGCCAGCGCTTCGGTGCGGAGCTCCGCCTCGCGGGCGTCCTGCGCGGCGCGCTTGCGCTGGATCTCCTTCAGCGCCCCGGGAGTCGCCTCAGCGGCCAGCTTCTGGGGGAACAGGAAGTTCCGGGCGTATCCGTCGCTGACGGTCAGGATATCGTCCCGCTTGCCGACGTTTTTCACGTCCTTCAGCAATACCACTTTCATCGCTTATTCAGCCTCCTTGTGCGGACGCAGATGACGGGCGTCCCTCCGTTGATCAATCACTCCGAGGACAATCGGGATAATCGGCGCGAGCACGCTGAGCAGCACGGCCCAGAAGTTGCGCGCCGCCGCCCGGACGCCGACCTTCTTCTCCAGCCAGATCATCAGGCCGACTCCCTGTACCGTAAACGCGGCGCGGAAAACCGCCGTGCTCAGCAGACCCATGTACATGCTGATCCCGCCGTCCGACATGATCAGCAGCAGCCAGCCCAGCCCCAGCGCGAACACCGCCGCACCCATCCGCCGCGGCATGTACCATCTTTCGATCGGGGGAAGCTCGCCTTCCTCCCCGTGCCGGCGGCGGCGCCAGTCCGGCAGCAGCGTGCACAGCAGCACGGTCAGCGCCGTATGGTAAACCGCCAGGTCGCACAGCAGCGCGGGAAGCGTTTCCTCCAGGGAGACGCGCAGACTGTTCAGCAGTTCCGTGCGGGTCGCTTCCTCGATAACCACATTGCCCATGACACGGACGGCCGGGATCAGGCCCTCCGTCCCCTTCAGCCGGGCCAGGCCCATGCTGTAGGCGTTCAGCAGGATCGTGTCGCGGTACGGGCTCTGATCTGTCAGGTTGCACAGCGCCTGCGCGATCCCGTTCACGGTGTTCCCGTCCGTCGCCTTCATGGCCAGGGAAAAGCAGATCAGCCAGACGAGCACGCACAGGCTGCCCCACATCACCGGCCGCAGGATTTTGTTCTTCAGGGGAACGCACGGAACCGCGGCGCACCCGGCGCACCAGACCAGAGCGGGAATCAGCGCCGGAGAAGGAAGCGTAAAGGCGCAGGACAGCGCGGCAGCGGCGCAAACGCCCGCCGCGCCCCATTTTCCGCTGGTATAGCTCAGCACCGCGGAAACCACCGGCAGCGCGGCCAGCGCGTAAATCAGCAATGAAACGCCCGCGCGCGCGGCCAGCGCGGTCAGCAGCATCAGCACAGCCGGAACCACCCATTTTACGCCGTTTCCTTTGGCGGGCATTTCATCACCTCCTCATCCGCATATGATATCATCATATTTTATCCCATATCACCCCAAAAAGCAAGCTTCCCGCGCTCTTCGCGCGGGAAGCCCCGGGATCGTTTATCCGGCGATTATTCGCCCTTGGTAATCTGGTAACCGATTTTCTCGAGGGGCTCTTTCAGGGTCTGGATCAGCTTTTCCAGGTCCTCTTTGCCCATGTTGACGTAATCGGTCGCTTTCTTCAGCAGTTCGTTTTCCTCGGTCAGCTTCGTCACCTGCTCCGTCGCGTCGGCCTTCGCCTTTTCCACCGCTGCCTCCAGGTCGCCGGCCGCCTTCGTCTTGGCTTCCTCAGCCGCCGCCTTCGCGTCCGCCAGCTCCTTCTCGACCGCCGCCTTCGCGTCCTCGGCTTCCTTCAGCTTAGCCGCCGCTTCGTCCGCTGCGGTCTTCGCCGCCGCCTTCGCGTCCGCCAGCTCCTTCTCGACCGCCGCCTTCGCGTCCTCGGCTTCCTTCAGCTTGGCCGCCGCTTCGTCCGCCGCGGTCTGGGCCGCTGCTTCGACTTCCTTCAGCTTGGCCGCCGCTTCGTCCGCCGCGGTCTTCGCCGTCGTCTCAGCGTCCGCTTTGGCCTGCTCCACGGCCGCCGTCAGGTCGTCAGTCGCCTTGGTGGCCGCTTCGTCGGCCGCCGCCTTCGCGTCCGCCAGTTCCTTCTCGACCGCCGCCTTCGCGTCCTCAGCTTCCTTCAGCTTCGCCGCCGCTTCGTCCGCCGCGGTCTGGGCTGCCGCTTCGACTTCCGCCAGCTTGGCTGCCGCCGCGTCTTGCGCTTCCTTCAGCTTGGCCGCCGCTTCATCCGCCGCGGTCTTCGCCGCCGCTTCCGCGTCCGCCTTGGCCTGCTCCACGGCCGCCGTCAGGTCGTCAGCCGCCTTGGTGGCCGCTTCCTCAGCAGACTTTTTGGCGTCCGCCAGCTGCGTCTCCAGCGCGTTCTTGGTATCGGTCAGGCTGGTCTTATCCGAGTTACCGGAAATGAACAGGATGCCGAACACAATGGCGAGGACAGCAAGCAGTGCGATAATGACCTTGGAATACTTCTGCATTCTTCTTCTCCTCCTGCCGTAATATGATGTTTTCCGGCTCACGCGCCGGTTTTGTTTATTATATCACGGACCGGAGCGGTCAGGCAATGTCTGTTCCGGTTTTTTTCAGCCTTCCGGAATCCGGTAAATGGACGCTTCGCTGTTCTCAAAAACCTTGATATAATTCCGGTCCAGCGTTTCCTCGTCCACGTCGTAATTGTTCCGCTCATACGAAGAGACATAGATATACGATGCGCCGTATTTTAGCGGGATATCCGCGTTGTTTTCCGGGTCCTCATAGAAGGCGCGGATTTCCCGCTGCCGCTGTGAGGTGTCGAAGCCGTGCCAGTACAGCCACAGGTCCGGACCGCACACGATCGTCTTTCCGGCGATGGACAGCACGGGATTCAGGTGCTGCGTACCCGTCAGGTACACCGCGTCCGCGTCCGTCCGGTCCCGGGCGTATTCGCCCGCCTCGACCGCCGCGGACCCGAACGCCATGTAATCCGATACGCACTCCCGCCAGATGGTCAGCCCCGCGCCGAGGAATGTCACAAAGGCCAGCACCGCGGCCAGCGCCGCCCGGCACCGCATGCCCTGCAGCTTCTTCCAGACGTCGCCGCACCAATCGGCGACGATCAGGCAGCCCGGCAGCCACGCCAGGTACAGCAGCTTGTTGTTGTCGTATTCGTTCGGCTGGAAGCGGATAAGCTCCGCCGCCAGGATCACCGGGATCATCATGGCGAACAGCCGGCGGTGCCGCGGATTTTTCTCAAACAGCGCCAGGATCAGCGCGATGAACGGCAGGCCGATGTTCTTGACATAGAACCACAGATACAGGTCCCGCATGCCGTTTCCGCCGGGATTGTTGACCCAGTTGAACTGGAAACGGACAAAGCCCTGGCCGGCGTCCCCGCCCAGTGCCTGGTGGAACGTGAACGCCAGCAGCTGGGGCAGCGCCAGCGCCGCGGCGATCCCGGCGTAAATGGCGTAATCCAGCAGGATCTTCCCGCGGGAGCGCCGCACCGGCATCGCCTTCGGATCCCCGTGGACGAGGTCGTAAACCATTGCGCCCAGGGACATCAGCGCCAGGGCCAGGAAGCTGTGGGTATGCACCAGCGGCAGCGCGCCGGCCCAGATGCCGAGCAGGCCCAGCGTTCTCCCGTTATATTCCGGATCCCGTTTCCGGGGACGCAGCGCGGAATCGGCCAGGTAGAAGCATGGCAGCACCATGCACCATCCGCCCAGCAGCGTCCGCTGTGGAAGCATCAGGTCGCAGATCACGTTGCTCCAGCGCAGGTTGTTCGGATCCGGCTGGTTGGTCGGCGTCTTGTAATATCCGGTCAGGATGCTGTTCACCCGCTGGGAAACCGTGCTGAACCAGTTGGAAACAAAGGATCCGATCCCGCCGAAGAAACCTGTTCCCGGATCGGCGCCGGCCGTGCCTCCCGCCAGGTCGAAATCGTACAGGAATCCCAGTCCGCCGTTCAGGAAGAACAAAAGCGCCGCCAGGATCATAATCCGCTTTCCGGCCGTCATTTCCCGCGCCAGGATCAGCACGCCCGCGTAGCACAGCGCGGACATCACCACCGCCGGCAGGATCACGGAAACCTGGATGCTGCTCCCCAGCAGGTACCAGGTGGAGCTGAGCGAATCCGTCAGGAAGGGATAGCTCAGCCGGCTGCCGGGATAGAACGGATAGTCCGCCGGGAACTGTTTCCCGACCAGGCCGGTAATGAAACTCATATGCATCGGCAGGTCGCCGTAGGTGCTCTGGCCCACGTGCCAGTTGCCCGCGGCGTCCACGCGCATCACATGCGTATACTGCAAAAAGGCGCTCAGGATCGTCAGCGGCAGGGCCACGATCAGGAGCCGGATCAGCACGTCCTCCTCTTCCCGGTCCCAGGGGGCCGGATCCCGCCGGTCCCGCGCAGCGAAGCACAGAAGGGTCAGAAGCAGCAGGGCCACCGCCGCGGCGACATGGGCCTCCGCGCCAAACCCCAGGAAAAACGCGCACAGCGCCGGCAGCCACATTTCCTCCAGGACCCCCAGGCTCAGGCCGAGCCACAGGCGGTTCAGCGGTTTATGGCGGGGCAGCAGAAAACGGACGCTGATCGTGCCGAATGCCAGGTACATCATGGAATAAGCCGCTGCCGCGATCATTTCAGTCCCTCCGCAATCTCCATCAGCCGTCTCATCCGGTGGTTCACGCCGCTCTTGCCCACCGGCGGTGTCATCATATCCCCCAGGTCCTTCAAGCTCAGGTCCGGGTTCTCCAGCCGCAGCCGCGCCAGCTCCTGCAGGGCGGGCGGCAGTGTAAACAGCCCCTGTTTCAGGGAGATTTTCCGGATGGCTTCTCCCTGGCGCAGCGACGCGTCGATCATCTTCTCGCTGTTGTGCTCGTCGCAGTTAGCGGCCCGGGCCGCGGCGGCGCGCACCTGTTTCCGGACCCGGGTGTTTTCCAGGCTCAGCACGCTCTGCCCCGCGCCCATCAGCGCCAGGATATCCGCGATCTGCTGCGCGCCTTTGAAATACACCACCTGCCGTCCCTTCCGCTCATAGCTGTGGAACGGCAGGCCGCACTTCTCCAGCAGTTTTTCCAGTGTCCGGGCCAGTTCACCGTCCTCCGCCTTCCACTCGAAGTGATACCCTTTTTCCGGGTTGGTGACGGTTCCCGCGCCGAGGAAAGCGCCGCGCAGGAAGGCCCGCCGGCAGCACTGCCGGGTCATCGGATGGCGCGGCACGGTCCGCTTCAGGTGCATCTGGCCGTTCTCATCCGTTTCCGCCATATGCAGCGCGTCCAGCAGGACCCGCGCGTCCTCGCCGTTGAGCGTCAGCACGCAGATCCGCCGGCCGCCGAGCCGCGGCGTCTGCGTAAAATGCAGGGTTGGATTGACCGCCAGCCGTTTTTTCAGCAGCAGAAAAAGGCGCCGGGCGGTTCCCGCGTCCTCCAGCCGGTAGCTGACCGAAATCCAGCCGCCGCCCCGGAAAGCCAGGTGTCCGGACGTCTGGGTCAGCGCGGATATTTCGCTGAGCATACAGCAGCTTTTGCCCGCCGGCAGCCGGATCAGTTCCTCCCGGACACGGGCGGAAAAGCTTTGCCTCTCGCCGCTTTTCATGATTCCCCACCCTCGACAGGCGTGTTCCATCGCGCCTGCTCCAGCAGCAGGTCACGGTGGTTGATCTCCGTCGGCAGTCCCTGCGCCCGCAGGAATTCCCCGATCGCCTCCGCGATCGCCACGCTTCGGTGCGCGCCGCCGGTGCAGCCCACGGCGATTACCAGCCGGCGCTTGCCCTCTTCCTTGTAATTGGGAATCAGGAAGGTCAGCAGGTCCTCCCACTTTTTCATAAACTCCCGGGTCACGGGATGTTCCATCACAAATTCACGCACATCGGCGTCCAGCCCGCTGTGGCGGCACAGGCTCTCGATGTAGAACGGGTTCGGCAGGAAGCGGACGTCCACGACCAGGTCCGCCTGCCGGGGCAGCCCGCGCTTGAAGCCGAAGCTCATGACCTCCGCCCGGATCGGCGGTTCCTCCTCAGTCAGGCTTCCCAGGTTCCGGTCCAGCAGTTTGCGCATGGCCCGGGCGGAAATCCCCGTGGTGTCGATCACATAGGAAGCCGTTTCCCGCAGCGGCTGCAGCCGGTTCCGTTCCTCCGCGATCGCCTGCATCAGCGGCAGGCCTTCCTGCGCCAGCGGATGGTCCCGCCGGGATTCCTTATACCGGTCCAGCAGCGTTTCATCGCCGGCCTCCATGAAGATCGTTTCGATCTGGTGGCCCATTCCCCGGAGTTCGCGGATCATCGTGGCCACCGCGCGCGCGTCAAAGAATTCCCCGCTGCGCACGTCCACGCCGAAGGCGGTGTACTGGTTGCGCGTCGGCGTCGTGTCAAACGCCTCGATCAGCCGGGGAATCATCATGGGCGGAATATTGTCCATGCAGAAGCATCCCTTGTCCTCGAGATACCGGACGCAGGCCGTTTTGCCCGCGCCGCTCTGGCCGGTTACAATCAGATACTTCATCCTTCCGCCTCCTCCTCGCCGACAATGCGGATCTCCGGCTCCAGCTTCACGCCGGCCCGGCTTTCCACGATGGACTGGACCTTCCGGACCAGCTCCAGGTAATCGGCGCTGCTTGTGCCCAGGTTCACCAGGAAGCCGGCATGCTTCTGGCTGACCATCGCGTCGCCGATGCTGTATCCCTTCAGTCCGCACTGGTCAATCAGCGCGGCCGCGAAATACCCTTCCGGCCGCTTGAATGTGCTGCCGGCGCTGGGAACGTCCAGCGGCTGTTTCTCCGCCCGTTCCGCGTTCAGCCGGCTCATCTTCTCCCGGATCTTTTCCGGATCGCCCCTCTCCAGCTCAAACACAACCTCGGTCACCACAAAGTTCAGCTTTTTCACGACGGATGTCCGGTAGCCGAACTCCATTTCCTCCCGGGTCAGGGACACGGGTCCCCCGTTCGGATAAACGCCCTTGACGCGGATCACGACGTCGGACATCTCACCGCCGTACGCGCCGGCGTTCATCATCACGCCGCCGCCCACGGTGCCGGGAATCCCGGAGGCGAATTCCAGCCCGCTCAGCCCGGCTTCCGCCGCGGCCAGCGCCACGGAGCCGAGCATGGCCCCGGCCTGGGCGACGATCCGGTTTCCGACAACCCGGACCTCCCGCATATTCTTCTCCACCCGGATCACCAGGCCGCGGATGCCGCCGTCCAGCACCAGCAGGTTGCTGCCGTGGCCGATCACGGTCACCGGCATGCCGGCTTCGCCGGCTTCCCGGAACATCGCCGCGATCTCCTCGCCGTTGCGGGGAAAGGCCAGGTAATCGGCCTTTCCGCCCAGTTTCAGGGTGGTATATTGACTCATCTCCGCGTCGCGGATCACTTCAAACGCTTCAAACATTCTGAATCCCAGACTCCTTTTCCGGTACAAAACCCGAATCTTTACCAATTACCAAGTATGTACAAAAACGCCTCCTTTGTCAATCTTTGCTTTCTGTGGTATAGTCGTTCCGGGATCCTTTCAATCTCTTCCATATGTAGACAAGTACCTGAGCCAAAGGCTTATTCTTAAGTCCCGGAACGTTCTTCAGCCATCGGCGGTACCTGTTCCGGTGTCATCCTGAACCGAGGCCGAAAGGCGAAGGTGAAGGATCTCATCCACACATGATACAAGCTTTCCGGAGGTCACCATGCGCTTAACCACCCTTTGCTATATCGAACGCGACAACTCTTACCTGATGCTCCACCGTACCAAAAAAAACCTCGACGAAAACGCCGGGAAATGGATCGGCCTCGGCGGCCACCTGGAGCCCGGCGAATCCCCCGGGGACTGCGTTCTCCGCGAAATCCGCGAGGAATCCGGCCTCTCCGTGACGGATCTCCGCCTCCGCGGCATCCTGACCTTTATCCTGCCGGACTGGGGAGACGAACTGACCTTCCTCTATACCGCCCGGACAGAAGAAGACCCCCGGCAGGACTGTGCCGAGGGTGTGCTTCAATGGGTCCCCGTGGATCAGGTGATGTCCCTGCCCCTCTGGGAGGGGGACAGGTATTTCCTTCCCCTGCTGCGGTCCCGGGAGGACTGTTTCTCGCTGAAGCTCATCTACGCGCCGGGCGGCGCGCTGATCGAATGCGTGGAGCAGTGATCCTTACCCGATCATTTCCTTCATCCGCCATTCCCGGCTCCAACGGGTCAGCGGCACGGGGCTGCCGGGAAGCATCCTTCCCGCCTTTTCCTCCCCGATGGACGCCGCCGGCGCTGATGTGCACATCACGCAGGCGGTTTGGGGATCAATTCCGAACAGATGAATCAGGTTTTCCAGCGCCCGGGGCATCGTCAGCACGGAGCCGGCAATCGTGCCGTCCTCCAGCCGGCATTCGTTCCCCCGGACGCTGACTTTTTGCCCGCCCAGGGCATATTCGCCTTCCGGCATGCCCGCCGCCTCCATGGCGTCGGTAATGGCAATGGCCTTTTCCGCTCCCTTGCAGCGCACGACCGTCCGGATGACATCCCGGTGCAGGTGCACCCCGTCGCAGATCATTTCACAGTACAGCCGGTCGTCCGCCAGCGCCGCGCCGGGAACGCCCGGTTTCCGGTGATGCAGCGGCGTCTGCGCGTTGAACAGGTGCGTCACATGGTCCGCTCCCCAGTCCGCCGCGCGGTGAACCGTCTCCGCGTCCGCGTCGCTGTGCCCGATGGAAATACGGATTCCGTCCGCCGCCGCCTTCCGGATGAAGGCCTCGCTGCCCGCCCGCTCCGGCGCCAGCGTGATCAGGCGGATTGCGGAAGGATCGCCGTCCGTGACCCGGTCCAGCCATGCCTCGTCCGGATCCAGGAAAAACTCCTTCTTCTGGGCGCCTGCCCGGTTTTCGCTCAGGAACGGCGCTTCCAGGTGCGCGCCGGCCGCCCGGGCGCCGCGGGCCTCCGGGGATCGCATCACGGCGCGGATCCCGCGCACCGCCTCCCGGGTATCTGCTTCGGAAGCGCTCATCGTCGTGGGACAGAAGCAGGCGACGCCGGCCCGGTACAGTTCCCGGCTCATATGCCGCACCGCGGCCTCGCCGGCCATGGTATCCTGCCCGCGGAAGCCGTGTATATGCACGTCGACAAAGCCCGGCAGCAGGTAATCCCCGCCCAGGTCCGCCACTTCCTCTCCCGCTTCCGGCTTCAGGCCCTCCCTGATCTCCGCCACCACGCCGTCGCGGATCCGGACATCCAGGTTCTCCCGGAAAGAGTGTCCGTCAAATAC